>JBDTLK010000001.1:0-66094 GCA_039934835.1 Edaphobacterium sp. (SeqCode)
CCGAGTCGTTCCGCGACGAAGGCAAGGACGTGCTCTTCTTCGTCGACAACATCTATCGCTACACGCTCGCCGGCACCGAGGTCTCGGCGCTGCTCGGCCGGATGCCTTCGGCGGTGGGCTACCAGCCGACGCTCGCCGAAGAGATGGGCCGCCTGCAGGAGCGCATCACGTCGACCAAGACCGGCTCGATCACCTCGATCCAGGCCGTCTATGTTCCTGCCGACGACCTGACCGACCCATCGCCGGCCACGACCTTCGCTCACCTCGACGCCACCGTCGTGCTGTCGCGCGATATCGCCGCCCTCGGCATCTATCCGGCGGTCGACCCGCTCGACTCGACCTCGCGCCAGCTCGATCCGAACGTCGTCGGCGAAGAGCACTACACGACTGCACGGCGCGTGCAGCAGACGCTGCAACGCTACAAGGAACTGCGCGACATCATCGCCATCCTGGGCATGGACGAGCTCTCGCCCGAGGACAAGCTGGCGGTGGCGCGCGCGCGCAAGATCCAGCGCTTCCTTTCGCAGCCGTTCCACGTCGCCGAAACCTTCACCGGCTCGCCCGGCAAGTATGTATCGCTCAAGGACACCATCCGCGGCTTCAAGGCGATCGTCGACGGCGAATGCGACCACCTGCCCGAGCAGGCGTTTTACATGATCGGCGGCATCGAAGAAGCGACCGAAAAAGCCAAGACCCTGCAATAATCCAAACGAGCCCGATCATGCCTGCCACCATCCACGTCGAAGTCGTCAGCGCCGAAGAGTCGATCTACTCAGGCGAGGCGGAGTTCGTCGTACTTCCGGGAGTGATGGGCGAACTGGGCATCTATTCCAAGCACACGCCGCTGATCACCCAAATCAAGCCCGGGCAGGTGCGCATCAAGATACCCGGCCAGGCGGAAGAGACGGTCGTATTCGTCCAAGGCGGGTTTCTGGAAGTGCAGCCCGACGTGGTGACGGTGTTGTCGGACACGGCGATCCGCGCGCGTGATCTCGACGAAGCCAAGGCCCTGCAGGCGAAGCAGTCCGCCGAAGAGGCGATGCAGAACAAGACATCGAAGGAAGAAATCGCCAGAGCGGAAGGCGAACTGGCGGGCGCCATGGCGCAGCTCGCGGCCATTCGACGCCTGCGCAAGGGTCGCGCCTGACCTGCCGGCGGCGGCGAAGAAGAAAAGACGAAGGGGCGGCTTGCGCCGCCCCTTTTTTGTCTACGGAAGGAGTTGCGTGCGTGAGGCGATGCTGCAGTCGCACGCACTGAAAATCGCATGAGCGAGAATCGCCGCCCGAGCGCGAGGGTGCTCCCATGAGCACAGTCTCGCCGCCAGATTACGATCTCGCCATCGTGGGCGGTGGCATCAATGGCGCGGGCATCGCCCGCGATGCGGCGGGACGCGGCTTGCGCGTCGTGCTGCTCGAACAGGACGATCTCGCTGCGCATACCTCGTCGTGGAGCACCAAGCTCATCCACGGCGGACTGCGCTATCTCGAGTACTACGAGTTCCGGCTGGTCGCCGAGTCGCTGGCCGAGCGCGAAGTATTGCTCGCCGCGGCGCCGCACATCATCGAGCCACTGCAGTTCGTACTTCCGCACGAGCCGCATCTGCGGCCTGCCTGGATGATCCGCGCCGGCCTTTTTCTCTACGATCACCTCGGCGGCAGGCGTACGCTGCCCGCGTCGTTTGCCGCCGAGCTGCAGGGCAAGAGCTGGGGAGCGGGACTCAAGCCAACGTTTCGCAGGGGCTTCGTGTATTCCGACGCGCGGGTCGACGATGCGCGGCTCGTGATCATCAATGCCATGGATGCGCGGGAGCGTGGTGCGACCATCCTGCCGCGCACGGAGATGACGCAGGCGCGACGCGATAACGGCATCTGGCACGTGCAGACGCGCGACGTGCGCGGTGAGCAGTCCGACCTGCGCGCACGCGCGCTGGTCAACGCTGCGGGACCGTGGGTCAAGCGCGTGCACGACCAGGTCAGCTCTGCCGCGGGCAAGGAAGGCGTGCGGCACATCAAAGGCAGCCACATCGTCGTGCCGCGGGTGCACTCCGGCAAGCACGCGTACATTCTGCAGAATGCCGACAAACGCATTGTCTTCGTCATTCCCTACCAGGACGAATTCTCGCTCATCGGCACGACCGACATTCCCGTCGAACAATACGAGAAGCCGCACATTTCTGACGACGAGATCGGATATCTCTGCGCCATCGCCAGCACCTACCTCGAACGGCCGATCACCCCGGCCGATGTTGTCTGGACCTACAGCGGAGTGCGCCCACTCTATGATGACGGTTCGTCCGACCCGTCGGCGGTGACGCGCGACTACGTGCTGAAGCTCGATGGCGGCACCGGCGGCACGGCGCCGCTGCTGTCGATTTTCGGCGGCAAGATAACGACCTATCGCCGGCTCGCCGAAGCCGCGCTGCTGCAACTCGCGCCATTTTTTCCCGACCTAGGGCGGCCGTGGACGCGTGATCAGCCGCTCCCCGGTGGCGACGTTCCGCGCGGAGACCTGGCCGCGTACGGCCGCTCGCTCGGCGCACGCTATCCAGGGCTAACCGCCGAATATCTCAATGCGCTGTTGCATCGCCACGGCACGCGCAGTACGCGCGTGTTGGGCCAGGCGAAATCCACCGCGGATCTGGGCAAGCATTTCGGCCACACCTTGTACGCGGCGGAAGTCGACTATTTCGTCGCGCAGGAATGGGCGCGAAGCGCGGAAGATGTGCTCTGGCGTCGCACCAAGTGCGGCCTGCACCTGAACTCGGCGCAGCGCGAAGCCGTCGCTGTGTATCTTCTCGAGCAGTACGGTTACCGCTGAAGATCGCGATGCAGCCTCTGTCCGCGCTGGCGCCGCACATTCGCAGCAATATCGTCGGGGTGCTTGCCGACATCGATGACACGCTGTCCAGCGAGGGTCGCATGACCGCGGCGGCCTATTGCGCAATGGAGCACTTGCGCGACGCAGGACTCAAAATGCTGGCAATCACGGGAAGGCCGGCGGGTTGGTGTGACCACATCGCGCGCATGTGGCCGGTCGACGCAGTGGTGGGCGAGAACGGCGCGTTCTACATGCTCTATGACGCACGGGCGCACCGGTTGCGCACGCGATTCGCGGCCAGCGCTGAGGAGCGTCAAGTCCAGCGTGAGCGTCTCGCCGCGATCGCGTCGAGCATCCTGCGTGAAGTGCCGGGCTGCGCGCTGGCGTCCGACCAGGGTTATCGCGCCAGCGACCTGGCGATCGACTATTGCGAAGACGTGTCGCCGCTAACTTCCGCGCAGGTGGAGAAAATCGCGACGCTCATGCGGTCCGAAGGCCTGACCGCAAAGGTATCGTCAATCCACGTCAACGGCTGGTTCGGCAGCCACGACAAGCTGTCGATGACGCGGCGGCTGTTCGCCGACGAATTCGGTGTGGATCTCGATACCAAGCGCGAGCGCTACATTTTCATCGGCGATTCCCCCAACGACGCGCCGATGTTCGGCTATTTTCCCTATTCGGTAGGGGTCGCGAACGTGCGCAAGTTCGGCGGGCGTCTCGACGCGCAACCAAAGTACGTTACCGACAGCCAATCAGGCGCCGGTTTTGTCGAGTTGACACAACTGCTGCTGCGATCGCGCTGACCAAGCCCAGCGTAGGTGCGGCGTCAGCGCTTGGCCGTGTTCATCGCGGCGAGGCTCGACAGGTCGACAGCCTTGAGCGCATCGCTGAGTGCTGCCGCTTCGACGCCCGAACCTTCCACCGTCACGCTGAAGCGATTGGCGACGAGCACGCCGACCGCGCCGCTTTTCGCGCGCCGATCGTAACGCTCGTGGGTGAGCTGGCCGTCAACCTTCCGCGTGCGTTCGTAGCCGGTGCTGGTCTCCTTTTCCATGTTCGAATCGGCTTTGCCGGCCAGCGCCGCGAGTCCGGCCATCGACCCCAGGTCGGTAATTTCGATGCGGATGCTGCCGCCGCTGCCGTTGGTATAGCGGCCGGTGGCGTTGGAACTCTTCACGCCCATCGCCTCCCCCCCCTGACCCGAAGCTTCGGTGCGCTGCATGCCCGGCAGCGACGCAGGCAGCATCGCTTTGAGTTCATGAAAGTCGATGATCTGCACATCATTGCCGCCGGCCATGATCTGGCCGACCGCACTCATCGCGGCGGCGGGGTCGACCGCATTGGAGCTGCCGGGACGCGCGGAGGCGCCGGCCTGGACCGACGTGTCAGCCTGCTCGCCGGCTTTCTTGAGCGTCTTCAGCGCCTCGCTGACCCGCTCGCGGTCGGCTTCGGATTTGCCGCCGAAAATATTCGACAGCACGCCGGCGGCGTCGCCGGCCGACGCTGACGAATCGACATGCGCAGGACGCTGACTCAGCGCGCCAAGGCCCACGAAGGCCAGTCCGGCCACCGCGCAGGTGCTCAGCGCACTGACCACGATCGACATGACTATCGCGCAAAGTACCAGCACGACTGTATATCCGATCGATTTCTCCTTGGGACACCGCATCAGCACCGGCAGCCCGAGGTAGAGCAGATAGAGGCCGTAAAACGCAGCGACGACGCCGATGATCGCGAGCATCGGAATGACATTGAAGATCGCGGCGATCCAGCCGGGCGTGAAGCTGTAGGCGGTGACCTTCAGTGCGGCGAGCGGATTGCGCTGTCCGCCGAAGTGGGGCGCGAGGGCATCGACTAACAACGCGATCAGGTAGACGATCAGGAACGACAGTCCGAATGTAAGGATGAGCTGGAAGAGGCCGGCGACGATGCCGGTGCGCACCCGTCCGAACGGCCCGAGCGAGATGCCGACGAGGGTCGCGCCGAGAAAGGTTGCGATCACGCCGATGGCGACCAAAGGTGCCACGTAGCGCAGGTAGATGGCGCGCGACGACGAGGGTTCCGCCGCGATCACCGGCCATTCGGTCGCCGGTGACAGCAGGATTGCCTTGGCGCGCGCAAAGATTCCGCGCGCCAGTTCGCTTGCCTCGGCGCCAGCTTGCGCGGTATCGAATCCCGGATTGAATGCGCTCCCGGCGCCGTCCGCGGTGCCGGCGATCGCCGCGAGCCCGGGACGCGGCTCGGGCGCGGGCTCCGAAGCAGGCCGCGAGATCTGCGCCGCAGAAAGAGGAGCGGCTGGAGGCAGCGCGGCGGCGCTGTGCGTCGGGGCTGGTACGGCCTTCGAATCCTGATACGGGGGCGCGACCCCGGTTGCCGCCACTACGCTGCTTGGCGCCCCGCAATTCGAGCAAAACTTTGCGCCATCGGCGACGCGTTGACCGCATTGGGCACAGAACATCGGTACGGCCTCCGGACGGGATATGTTCTTGGTAGTGTGTCGGGATTGTGCCCGGCTGTACGATCCACTTCAATCTGAACCGGGCGCGGGCCTAGAAGACCGGGCGAACAACGGTATCGCCGCGGCGGCGTTACCTGAGATCTGCCTCCGCGCATACCCGCCACATCTGCCGCTGCGCGGCAGGAGCGCGCGGCTGCTGATGAGCTGTGCGGCGATCTGAGTGGCGTGTGGCTATCGCTGTTAGTGAACACACACTGACAGCCTATCCGGCGGTGCGCTCCGCCGCGTCCGTCCGTGCGCGCTGACGGTTGTGGTCGACGGGAATGTCACCATCCTGCTTGAACGGTAACATCTGGACAGGTATGCTATTTGCATAGGAAACCTAAGCTATCATTGCAACCCCGCTCGCTAACACGCTGAAGCAATTGGCCGGCGGCATTCGCGGACGGGATGGCGGGGTGACGGTCAGGAGAGAGCCGCGATGGTCCGATACGGTTTCAACATCAAGACGCGCAGCGGTCAGCGAGTCGACAATATCTGCATCATGGCGCCGACCCGCGACGACGCGGAACGGCGCCTGCGGCAGATGTATCACCACTGCGAGATTATCGGCTGCCATGCCGAATCGGTGCGTCGCAGCGACCCCCTCGACATCGAAAACGTCATCGGCATGATCAGCAACGACCCCATGACCATCCCGACGGTCGCGCGCTCGATGCTACGCAATAAATCCACCGCTCACTAGTTCTTCCACCAGCAACTGATAGTCCGACGCGCCGCGGCTTTGCGGTGCGTGGCGAAACACGTCGAGCTGGCGTGCCGGACTCTCCGCCAGGCTCACGTTCTCCGCGATGCGCGTGGCGCAGATTTCCTCGGGCCGGAACGCCATCGCCATCAGATCGGCGACCTCGGAACTCATTTTGCGCCGCGCATCGTAGCGCGTAAGCAGGTAGCGTCGCGGCTTGCGGCGCTTGAACACCGGCTCGAGCGCGTTGAGGCTGCGTTCGACCTGCTGCGCGCCCTGCAGCGCGAGATAGTCGGCCGATACCGGCACCACGACCAGGTCGCACGCGAAGATGGCGTTGAGCGACAGCACGCCCAGCAGCGGACAACAATCGATGACCACCGGATCGCTGTGCGCTTCCGGACCCTTGAGCGCGGTGCGCAACTTGCTGACGACATTGACACCCTTGCCAAGGATGGTGTCGAGTTTGGTGAGCTCGAGATGCCCGGGACAGATGATCACGCCACTGGAAGTGATCTGTGCGACATCGGCCATCGGGCGCTGCCGGACAAAGAACGAATAGACCGAGTCGTCGGCCAGGCGCGGATGTGCGCCGAAGATGCCCGACAGGTGCGCTTGCGGATCGAGATCGATGCCCAGTGGACGCTGCTTGCGCCTGGCGATCCCCGCCAGCAGGTTAAGCGCGGTCGTGGTCTTGCCAACGCCGCCTTTTTGATTGAATACCGCGATGACCGTCATGAACGCAGTTTACAAGACCCGCTTGCGCACGACGGTGACAATCACCTCGGCCAGGATCACGACCGCGAAAATCGCGAGCAGGATGGTCGCTACGCGATCCCACTGGAACAAGTTCATCGCAGAGTCGAGCGTCATCCCGATGCCTCCCGCGCCGACGAGCCCCAGCACCGCCGATTCACGCACGTTGATATCCCAGCGAAACAGCGCGATTGACCAGAAGGCTGGCTTGACCTGCGGCCAATAGCCCCAAGCCAGTCGCGACATCCAAGGCGCCCCCGCAGCTTCGAGCGCCTCCACCGGCCCGCGGCTGGATTCCTCGAGCGCCTCGCCGAACAGCTTGCCGACGAAGCCGATCGAGCGAAAGGCGATCGCCAGCGTGCCCGCGAGCGGACCCGGCCCGAAAATGCCGACGAAAAGCAGCGCCCACACCAGCGAATTCACCGATCGCGACGAGACCAGGATCAGTCTCGCCAGCAGGTTCAGCGGCGTGAAGGGACACAGGTTGTGCGCCGCCATCACGCCGACCGGCAGCGCGAGGAGCAGCGCCAGCAACGTCCCCAGCGAAGCGATGTGAATAGTCTCCATCAGCGCGGCATGCACGCTCGTGGGGTAGTACGCGGCGTCGATGGGCCACATGCGCGCGAGCAGATCGCCCATCTGCTCGGGTGCGTCAGCGAGGAATTCCGGAATCACCTCGACGCTGCGGACCGACGCGACGATCGCCACCACGATCGCCAGATAGACGGCGAAGCGGGTCAGCCGCTGCGCGCGCGAAAAGCGACGCCAAATGGGCAGCGGCAGCGAGGAAGCGTCAGTCATCTTCGAGATGCCGTTCGCGCGTCGATGCCAGCCGGCCGACGCGCCGTCGGAAGAGGTCGGCGAAGGAGAGGCCTTCAATGAATATCGCGCGCACATAGGTCGCGAGAAATTCACCGAGCATGATCAGCGCGATGATCGAGATGAGAATGGCGCAGACATAGTCGTAGTCGAAACGCTGGAACGCGGCGAACAGCGTGCCGCCGATGCCGCCGGCGCCGACGATGCCGACCATGGTCGAGTTGCGCAGGTTCGAATCGAGCTGGTAGGTGCAGAAGCCGATGAATCGCGCGAATACCTGCGGCAGCACGCCAAAGGCGATGACGCCCATGAATGGCGCACCGGTGGCGCGCACGGCCTCGACCTGCTTGAGCGAAATCTCCTCGATGGCTTCGGCAAAGAGCTTGCCGATGAAGCCGATCGAGGCGACGGTCAGTGCCAGGATCCCGGCCAGCGCGCCGAAGCCGACCGCCTTGACGAACACGATGGCGACAATGACCGGATGAAACGAGCGCGCGCCGACGATCAGCAGGCGCATCGGCCAGCTGACCCACGCCGGCATGAGGTTGCGCGCGGCGCACAGTCCGATCGGCAACGCCAGCAAGATGCCCAGCGCCGAGGCGAGCACCGCGATCTCCAGACTTTCCTGCAGGCCCTTGACCAGCAACTCCCAGCGGCTGAAATTCGGCGGGAACATCCGGCCGAGGAAGTGCGCGGTGTTGTGCAGGCCGGTGACCACGCGGCCCCACGACACGTCCATCTGCGCCGAGGCGTAGACGACGTAGAGCGCCAGCGCTATCCAGCCGACTCTATGCCACCAGTTGACGCGAAACGCTGCATTGCCGGCGGTCGCAGTAGTCATCGGCGGCGAGCTGCCACTATTTATCGGCATTCATTGCAACCAATCCTCGCCGCCATAGATGGTCTTGAGCATGGCGTCGGAGAGCTGACCGGGGGGGCCATCGAAGACGACGCGTCCGCCAGCCATGCCGACGACGCGGTCGGCGAAACGCTTTGCCAATTCGACGTCGTGCATGTTGATGACGACCGGAATGGCGCGTTGGCGGGCAATGTCGGTGAGCAACTGCATGATCTCGACCGATGTCTTGGGGTCCAGCGACGAAGTCGGCTCGTCGGCGAGCAACAGCGACGGTTGCTGCATGACAGCGCGCGCGATGCCGACGCGTTGGCGCTGACCGCCCGAGAGCGAATCCGCGCGTTGATGCGCGAAGCCCGCAAGGCCGACCACTGCCAGCAGCTCGAAGGCGCGCGCGATGTCCTCCGCGGGAAATTTCCGGCGCCAGGCTCGCCACGATGAAACGTAACCGAGACGGCCGGAGAGCAGGTTTTCCATCACGCTCAGCCGCTCGACCAGGTTATATTCCTGGAACACCATGCCGATGTGACGGCGTGCCTGGCGCAGCGCCGCGCGCGGCAGCGTGACCAGGTCGCGGCCCTCGAACTCGATCGCGCCCGACGTTGGCTCGACCAGGCGGTTGATGCAGCGGATGAGCGTGCTTTTGCCGGTGCCGGAAGGGCCGATGATCGCGGTCATGCCACGGGTGGCGACCTCCAGATCGATGTCGGTAAGAACCGGCGTGCCGGGGACATAGCTTTTCGAAAGGTGCCTGATCGAAAGCACGGCGTATTCGCCGTCGCTATTTCTTCTTCGCCGCCTCCGCTGCTTCGCGCGCGCTTTCCTTCTCGTACGTCGCCTTGTCGAAGCCACCGCCGGAGCCTTTGGCGACATCGCGCACGACCGCCCACGAGGTCTTGAAGTTCACGGGGAAAAACCGGTCGGCGCCGTCGAAGGCTTTCTGCATTTCCGGCGGGAAGCGGTAGTCGTAGAAGCAGCCGAGCATCTTGTCGACCAGTGCCGGCGCGAGGTCGTGCGCGTAGGCGAACGACGAGGTCGGGAATTTCTGGCTGCGGTAGATCACGCGGAAATCCGCTTCCTTCACCTGGCCGCGCTCGGCCATGCGATGGAACACGTCCGAAGCGACCGCAGCGGCGTCGTAGTCGCCCGAATTCACGCCCATGACCGACTGGTCGTGCTTGCCCGAGAAAATGATCTTGTAGTCCTTGTCGGGGGTTAGACCTTCGCCAGGAAACAGCGCCAACGGCGCCATGTGCCCGGAATTGGACGATGGCGCCGTATGCGCGACTTTCTTGCCTTTCAGGTCGCTTAGTTTCTGATAGGGCGAGCTCGCCTTGACGACGACAATCAGGTTATAGCCCTGGAATTCCTTGGCGGTGCCTTTCACGGCAAAGGGTATCGCCCCGGCCAGATTGACCGCGAAGGCCGTGGGGCCAGTGGAGAAGCCAGCGACGTGCAGGCGGCCCGAGCGCATCGCCTCGATTTCGGCGGCGTTCGACTGAACCTGATAGAAGACGACCTTCTTGTCCAGGCATTTCGATAGATACGTCGTGAACGGCTTAAAGATGTTTTCGTAGACGGCGGGGTCTTCCACCGGCGTGTAGGTGAAGACGATCGTCGATGGATTCTTCCATTTCTTCGCATCGACCGGCGCGTCAGCGACCATGTCGTTGTTGGCGTCGCAATACATCTGGTCGAGTTCACCGCGATTCTTACAAGCATCCGCAGCAAACGCGGCCGACGAAAACATCGCGACAAAGAGTCCGGCAAGCACCGGAACGCAGGCTTTGAACATGGGACTTTCCTCCTAAGGCCATGGGATTTGGCTCTGCGCACATTTTCGCATACAACGCCGGCCAGACCGAGGCCGGCGTAACCGCACGAGAGACGAAGGAAAAAATGCGATAATTATCGACCCATGGCAACGCCCCTGCACATCGCGATTCTCGCGGCCGGCGAAGGCAAGCGCATGCGCTCGGCGCTGCCCAAAGTCCTGCACCTGCTCGCGGGCACGCCTTTGCTCGGGCACGTCCTGGCCACCGCACACACGCTGGAGCCTGGGGCGGTGTGCATCGTACATGGGAAGGACGGCGGCGCACTGCGCGGCCGCTTTCCCGACGCCGATCTCGCGTGGGCGCTGCAAGACCCGCCCGCGGGAACGGGTGACGCGCTCAAACGCGCGCTGGCAGCACTGCCCGCCGCCGGCGTGACGCTGGTACTGTTCGGCGCCGATCCCCTCGCCCGCGCCGAAACGCTGCTTGCGGTAGTGGCGCGCGCGCAGGCCGGCGCGCTGTCGCTGCTGACCATCGACCTGGACAATCCCACCGGCTACGGCAGGATCGTGCGCGATGCGCGGGGCAAAGTCGTCGCCATTGTCGAGCAGAAAGACGCGACGCCGCAGCAGCTCGCGCTGCGCGAAATCAACACCGGCGTGATGGCCGCGCCTACTGCTTCCTTCGTGCGTTGGCTCGCGCGCATCAGCAACCGCAACGCCAGCGGCGAATACTACCTGACCGATGTCGTCGCGCTGGCGGTCGCCGAAGGCACGCCGGTCGAAGCGACACGCGCCGCGAGCGTGATCGAGACGCTGGGCGTCAACAGCCAGCGCGACCTGGCGCTGATCGAGCGCCTCTACCAGCGTGCGCAGGCCGATGCTTTGCTCGACGCGGGTGTCGCGCTCGCCGACCCGGATCGCGTTGATGTTCGCGGCACCTTGTCGTGCGGGCGCGACGTGCGCATCGACGTTGGCTGCATTTTCGAAGGCGCGGTGACGCTGGGCGACAACGTCGTGATCGGCGCGCATTGCGTCCTCAAGAACGTCCAGGTTGGCGCGGGCACCGCGATCGCGCCGTTCTCGCACCTCGAAGACGCGAAGCTCGGCACCCAGTGTCGCGTTGGGCCGTACGCGCGCATTCGTCCGGCGACGGTGCTGGGTGACGAAGCGCACATCGGCAATTTCGTCGAAGTCAAAGCCAGCACCTTCGGCGCGCGCAGCAAGGCCAATCACCTCGCCTATGTGGGCGACACGACCGTCGGCCGCGACGTGAACATCGGCGCGGGCACGATCACCTGCAACTACGACGGCGCGACGAAACATCGTACCGTGATCGAAGACGACGTTCACATCGGGTCCGATACGCAACTCGTCGCCCCCGTCACCATCGGCCGTGGCGCCACCATCGCCGCCGGGACCACCGTATGGAACGACGTTGCAGACAACATGCTGGCGATGAACGAGAAGACGCAAGTCGCGCGCAGCGGCTGGAAACGACCCAAGAAGGGCTAGCAAAACCATGTGCGGAATTGTCGCTGCAGTCGCTCGCGCCAACGTGGTCCCGATCCTGATCGAGGGCGTGCGCCGGCTGGAGTATCGCGGCTATGACTCGACCGGCCTCGCAGTCATCAACGGCGGATTGCATCGTCTGGTGAGCACCGCACGCGTCGCCGACCTCGCGGCGCAGGCCGAGGCGACGCATATTTCCGGTCTGACCGGCATTTCGCACACGCGCTGGGCGACGCACGGCGCGCCGACATCCGTCAACGCGCACCCGCACGTCAGCAGCGACGAAATCGCGGTGGTGCACAACGGCATCATCGAGAATTTCGAATCCTTGCGCGAGCGGCTGCAGGCGCAGGGCTACAAGTTCGTCACGCAGACCGACACCGAAGTCATCGCCCACCTCATTCACGCGCATTACCGGGGCAACCTGCTCGACGCGGTGCGCAAGTCGGTCGCCGAATTCAAGGGGGCGTATGCGATCGCGGCGATTTCTACGCGCGAACCTGGCCGCGCGGTGGGCGCGCGCTACGGCAGCCCGCTGCTGGTGGGCATCGGCGAGCACGATCATTTCCTGGCCTCCGATGCCAGCGCGATCGCGCCGGTGACGCAGCGCGTCGCCTATCTCGAGGAAGGCGACGTCGCCGACATCACGCTCGACGCCTTCGCGATCTATGACGCCAACGGCGATCGCATAACCCGGGAAGTGGTGACAGTTGCGGCGTCGGGTGACGCGGTCGAGCTGGGGCCCTACCGGCATTTCATGCAGAAGGAAATTTTCGAGCAGCCGCGCGCCATCGCCGACACGCTGGAGAGTGTCGGCGGTATCGGTCCCGACCTGTTCGGGGCGGATGCCGCGGCGGTATTTGCAAAGGTCCGCGCGGTGCATCTGTTGGCGTGCGGCACGAGTTACTACGCGGCGTTGCTGGGCAGGCTCTGGCTGGAAGGCGTGGCGGGCATTCCGGCACAAGCCGAGATCGCCAGCGAATACCGCTATCGAGACAGCGTGCCTAATGCGGATGCGCTGGTCGTGGTGATATCGCAATCGGGCGAGACCGCCGACACGCTGGCTGCGCTGAAGCACGCCAAGGAATTGGGGCATCGCCACACGCTAGCTATCTGCAACGTGGCCACCAGCTCGATGGTGCGGCAGACCGCGCTCACGTTCCTGACGCGGGCGGGCACCGAAGTCGGCGTCGCGTCGACCAAGGCGTTCACGACCCAGTTGACGGCGCAATTTCTGTTGACGCTGACGCTCGCCAAGCTTCGCGGCCGCCTTGATGCCAGCGAAGAAGCGCGCTGGCTGGGGGCGCTACGGCATCTGCCGGCGGCGATTCAGGCAGTGCTGGCACTTGAGCCGGCGATCATCGCATGGGCACAGCAGTTCGCGAAAAAGCAGAACACGCTCTTTCTCGGACGCGGGCTGCACTACCCCATCGCCCTTGAGGGTGCGCTCAAGCTCAAGGAGATCTCCTACATCCACGCCGAAGCGTATCCGGCAGGCGAACTCAAGCACGGTCCGCTGGCGCTGGTCGATGCGAACATGCCGGTGGTAGCGATCGCGCCCAACGATGCGCTGCTCGAAAAACTCAAGTCGAACCTGCAGGAAGTACGCGCGCGCGGCGGAGAGCTCTACGTGATCGCCGATGCCGACAGCCACATCCAGTCGAGCGAAGGTATCCATGTACTGCGCTTGCCCGAGCATGCCGGGCTGCTCTCGCCGGTCGTGCATACCATCCCGATGCAGCTCCTCGCGTATCACACCGCGGTGCTGCGCGGGACCGATGTCGACAAGCCGCGAAATCTGGCAAAGTCGGTGACGGTGGAATGACGCAACTGGCGCCGAAGGCGGCGCATGCGCTGATTTGTCGGGCGTTTTTCCAGGGGCAAGAATATGATGCGTATCATAAAAAGACTGTTTACTCGCATCCATGGAATCCAACCGAAGCAAGAACGCCTGCCGGCAGACCAGTACGCGGCAGGCAGCGCCGTCAACCAGGCCACGCGCCAGATCGGCTCTGTGCTCGGAGTTGCGAGCACGGTGCTCCTGCTGGGGCATGCCGGCGTGCATCGCGCGGACTTCACGTGGCATATGGGATGCACGTCGCCCGGGCGCTGACGACCGCTGCGCTCTGCCTCCCGGTGAAAACGCGGCCGCATGCGGCGAAGGCGTAACCCGATCGGGTAGTATTCAACGCGCGGCGAGGCGCCATAGCGACGTGACTTCGGCGGCGCGCGCCGCATGCAGGGGATCGGTTGCATCGCGCGCGCGCGGATGAATCGGCCGAACGTCGCTTCGGTCAACTACGCGCAAGCCCGCGGCCTCGAATGTCCCGACCAGGTCCGATCTCGACCGCAGGCCGAGATGCTCTGCGAGATCGGAGAGGATCAACCAGCCCTCGCCTCCGGGCTCCAGATGCCGCGGCAGCGCAGCGAGAAACCCGTGCAGCATGTGGCTTTCGGGATCGAAGATCCCGCGCTCAAGCGGAGAACTCGGCCGCGCGGGAATCCACGGCGGATTGCACACCACCAGCGCCGCGCGGCCTTTGGGAAACAGGTCCGCAGGCACAACGTCCACTCGATTCTCCAAGCGCAGGCGCTGGAGATTCTCGCGGGCGCATGCCAGCGCGCGCGGATCGAGGTCGCTCGCGACCACGCGTTGGCTGCCACGACGCGCAAGCACCGCTGCGAGCACGCCGGTCCCCGTGCCAATGTCGAAGGCGACGCCGAACGTCGACAGCAACGCGGGCAGGGGTGCCTGCGCGACCAGGTCGACATATTCGCTGCGAATCGGCGCGAATACGCCGTAGTGCGGATGGATGCGGCCACCGATTGCGGGAATTTCGATCCCTTTGGTGCGCCATTCGTGTGCGCCGACTACGCCAAGCAGCTCGCGCAGTGCGACGACCGAGGGTTCCTCCTCGCCGGGACCATAGGCTTCGCTGCATGCTTGCCGGATGTCGGGCGCACGGCGCAGCGCGATGCCGTAGTCGGCGTCAAGCAGTATCAGCAGCATACCCAGGGTGCGCGCACGCTGTGACTGGGCCTGGCGATGGAGGTTGAAGACGTCGGCCGAAGACCTTAGCGGCGCGGATGCTGCCGGCGCTGCGCCCTTCGCGGGCCTGCGTGGCTGGCGATCGGTGCGACTCGCCAACGCAATCAGCAATTGCCGCGCGTTCTGGAAGTCGCCGCGCCACAACAGTGCAGTGCCTTGGCAGGCGAGGCCGTAAGCGTCATCGGCGGTGATGCGGTCATCGACCATGACGACCCGTCGTGGTGGCGGCGCACCACGTTCCGACCGCCAGCGTGCGGCGAACTCGCGGCCGTCCTCGGTCCAGCGAACGACCGGGTGCGCAGGCACGCTAGAGCTCGGTGTATTTCTTGCTGCTTCCACGCGCCTTGTCCACCGGGTACTTCGCCGCGTTTGCAACGAGCTTTGCCTTCGCTGCGGCGATTGGATCGATGCCCAACGCATCGCTGAGGCGGATGAGGTACAGGAGCACGTCCGCCACTTCGTCGGTTGCCGCAGCGTGCGCCTCGGCGGCAAGACCGCGGCTCTGCTCTTCGGTGAGCCATTGGAAGATCTCGAGCAGCTCGCCCGACTCGGCGGCCAGTGCCATCGCGAGGTTCTTGGGCGAATGAAACTGGTTCCAATCGCGCGCGGCGGCAAACTTGCGCAACTGGTCACGGAGAATTTCGAAATCGTTCACGACAATGCTCCCAAGGTGTCCTGCGCTCAGAACTTCTCGTCGGTTCGCAAATACCGCCACTGGCCAACCGGCAGTGCGCCGAGGGGGACGGTGCCGCTGCGCACTCGTTTCAGGCCGGTAACCGCCAGGCCCACCAGCTCGCACATGCGTCGAATCTGGCGCTTGCGGCCTTCGCGCAGCACGAAACGCAACTGGTCTTTGTTCTGCCACGATACGCGCGCCGGCTTGAGTTTGATGCCGTCGAGTTCCATTCCGTGTTGCAGCAGCTTCATGCCCTCGCTCGACAACGTACCGTCGACGCGCACCAGGTATTCCTTCTCGACCGCGGAGTCCTGTCCGATCAACTGCTTGGCGATGCGGCCATCCTGCGTGAACACAATGAGCCCGGTCGAATCGATGTCGAGGCGGCCCGCGGGAGCGAGCCCGCGCAGGTGGCCGGGCTTGAACCTGGTCGGTGACGAATCGCCGGCCCAGTGATTTTGCGGCGTGATGAGCACGATCGCGGGTTGATGGCCGTCTTCGGCCTGGCCCGACACGTAGCCGACAGGCTTGTTGAGCAGGATTGTCACCTGTTCGCTCTGCTCACGCGCAGCAGCGCGATCGATCTCGATGTGCGCCTGCGGCGACACGCGAACCCCAAGGGTGGCAACGACCTTGCCGTCGACCTTGACCCACCGCTTCTCGATCCATTCGTCGGCTTCGCGGCGCGAGCATAGGCCCAGTTCGCTCATGCGTTTTGAGAGCCGCGGATCGTCGGGATTTTCATGGTTGGGGGAACGCCGCGTTGCTTGCTTCGGAACAGCCTGTCGCCCCCCGGTCGACTCGGATGGTGCGTGCGCGGACTGCGGGTTTCGCACGCCGGAAGTAGCAGACGCCTTCGCCAGCAACTTGCCGTGAAGGCCGCGTCTTGCGCGCGAACTTGGAACCTTCGCGGGCGCGGCTTGATCGACTGGCTTGGCGACTTTGAGCGTGATGCGAGCCATGAGTGAAGTGGCGGCGAGGAACGACGACGGTCGCATGATAGCGGGTGCGCCGGTTTCGGGCGATGGTGCGAAATCTGGCGAAATTCCCGGCGTTTTCGTCCCCTGGCCTGCCGAATTCACCGCGCACGCGATGTGCGGCTGTCGCGCGAGGCACGAACGGCGCCGCACGGCGTTGCCCGGCGAGACCGCCCGTCATAAAATGTAAGCCGCTCGAAATTCCACCACGACGCCCATGCCCGCTTCCTAACCACTCCCCGCTTCTCCTGACCCCGCCGACGCCCTTGGGGCGTCGTCACGTCAACTTTCAGGAGAAGCAGCGATGGCCTACCGCGTCGAGCACGCTCGCAGTCAAGCCCAAGTCATCTGGGCGAACAAACCGTTTTCTGGCCGCCTTGGGCGTTACGTAGCAATCCGCCTGCGCGACGGCATGCTGACCGTGGCGATTCGCCATCGCGACATGCTGCAGTGGGTGCCGGTGCGAAAGGCACTCACCGAAGGCGAGGCAAGCCGGTGGGCCCGAACGGGCTTCTGAACGATGCCGGCGCGGCTCTGCGGCCGCGCCGCCGCGGCGAACGCGGGGAGTCAGCTTGCGGGTGAGCGCTGCATTTCAAATCCAAGCGCCGTCAACTCCCGCCGGACCGTGACATCTTGCAGGAGTGCGATGAACATCTGCACCGCCGGACGCTCCACGCGCGCACGAGGTACCACGAAATCGTAGCGCTCCTGCTGCAGCGGCGCGAACGCCAATCCATACTGTTCAGCGACAGTATTGATCGCCACCCCCCAATCCGCGCGTCCCTGATGGACGGCAGCCGCAACCGCATTGTGTGACTTGGTCTGAACCGCATAGCCCGGCGGCCGGCGCTCACCAAGCAACTGGTCGATGAGGATTCGCGTGCCGCTGCCGGTGTTGCGGTTGACGAGCGTGCAGTCGGGATCCTGCAACGCCGCTTCGAGCGCAGCGGCAATGTTCTTGCCGGCGAATCGCGTGTCACCCGGACGATAGACGAGGCCCTGCATGCGGCCGTAGCCGGGGACGAGCATCAGGGCCTCCGTGAGCAGGTGGCGGTTGTATTCGCCCGAGTGCGGATCCATAAGATGAATGCCCGCAATGTCGCACTCGCCGCGCTTGGCCGCGGCCACGCCGCCCATACTCCCGACGTAAAGCGCTTTGGCCCGCAGCCCCTTGCGCAGCAGCTTGCCGACAAGCAAATCCAGCCCGACGCAATGACTGCCGATGATCACCAGGTCGGCCGGCTCGAGCTTCTGGCCCAGCAACGTCACCACAACTGCCGTTCCGGCATCGACGATCTCGGTGTGCTGATCGATGGTGATGAAGCCGTCGGCGCTGCTGAATGCGGTGACCGATCCCGAGCCTTTTCCCATGGGATACGCGGTGAGTCCAGCGGGAGCATGGACCAGGCCAACGAGCAGATATTCGGTGCGACCGCGCTCCGAATTCACCCGCATCGGCAATGTTGCGGGAACAATTTGCCTGCGGTCCGGCGAGAGGCCGGCATACGCGCGAATCACCGGTGCCACGAACTCGTGGAAGGTGAAGATGGCGGACGTCGGAAATCCCGGCAGGATCACCACCGGCTTTCCGGCACTGACCGCGAGGCAGATCGGCTTTCCTGGCTTGAGCGCCACGCCGTGCGCGACGATACCCGGATCCTGCAGCCGACTGACCACACGATACGACAGGTCGCCCGCCCCTTTGGAGGTGCCTCCGGAGAGCACCACCACGTCGTATTGCAGCGCTTGCGCGAGTGCTGCTGCAAGTGCCTCATCGTTGTCGGCAATGATGCCGAGCTGCATGGGCTCGCCACCGAGTTCCTCGACGGCCGCACCGATGATCGCCGCGTTGGAATCGTAGACAGCCCCGGTCCGCAGCGCTGCACCCGGCGCTACGATCTCGTTGCCGGTTGAAAAGATCGCAATTTGCGGTTTGCGAAAAACAGTCACCTCGGCAAGCCCGATGGCCGCCAGCACGCCAATCTCACGCGAGGTCAGGAGCTGCCCGCCGCGCAAGACCGTTTCGCCCCTCGCGATATCCGTTCCGGCGTAACTCACGTTTTCTCCCGCCACGGCGGCACGCGTAATCTCCAGGGTCCGGTCGTCGCCACTCATCTCCGTGTGTTCGACCATGACCACTGCGTCGGCGCCGCGCGGCAGCATACCGCCGGTGGCGATCATCGTTGCCCGGCCGGCGCTCACCGTCTGGGTCGGTACGACGCCGGGCGCGAGAGTCTCGTCGTTGAGCTGTATCGTGCGCGCCGTCTCTTCCATCGCGCCGAAGGTCCCCGCTGCCTGCAGCGCGAAGCCATCGACGTTGGAGCGGTCGAAGCCTGGGACATCAACTTCGGCGCGGATATCGTGAGCAAGAACTCGGCCCAGCGCCTGTCCTACCGGTAGCGTTTGTCGACCCAACGGCTCGAGTCGAAGGTGTTGCTGAAAACGCTCGGTCGCCTCATCGCGCGTGATCACGGTGAGGAACTGGGTCTGGCGGGTTTGCGGCTGCACTTGTTTTTCCGAAAATGGCGATCTTTGCGGAGCCTGATTTCATTCGTACAGATATACGTCGACGACCGTTCCGGGGCCGTACCCCTCGCTCTCGGCGGGAACCACGACGAAGCCGTCGGCGCGGGTCGTCGATGAGAGTATCGACGCGCCGCTTAGCGCCAGCGGCTCGACCTGGTCATCGACGAACACGACGCGACAGTAGTCGATCCGGCCGATCGCGGAAACAATCTTGCGCGCAACGCTGCCTTGCCGGGTGCGATGCGGCCAATCCGGGCGTCGCCCACCGCGCAGTCGGATGGCGCGCCCGGCGAAGAAATCGTAGGCACACAGGCAAGACACCGGATTGCCGGGGAGCAGGAACACCAGCGCTTCGCCGACAAGGCCGATGCCGGCGGGGCTCGACGGGCGCATCGCGACGCCGTGAAACGCCAGCTCTCCGACGTCGGCAAGGAGTTGCGGGGCATGGTCCTCGGTGCCGACGCTCGAACCGCCGGAAATCAGGATGACATCTGCGCCCGGCGTGATGAGCGCCTCGCGAATCTTCGTCGCGTCGTCGCCAAGTTTGTAGTGTGCCTCGATAGCGCCGCCATCGCGCGCAAGGAGTCCGCGCAGCATCGCCGAATTGGCATCGTAGATCTGATGGGGGCCTTTCAGCTCGCCCGGACTGATCACCTCGTTGCCGGTGACTATGATTCGGACGCGCGGCTGGTCGACTACGCGAATGCGGTCGATGCCAAGCGACGCAAGCAAACCGAGATCCTGCGGACGCAGGCGCCGGGCGATCTCCAGTACGGCCGTGCCGGCCTGGATGTCTTCACCGATGGTACCGATGTGTTTGCCGGGGGCGACGGAAAGCGTGATCTCGACCTGCCCGGACTTCTCCTGCGCGTACTCCGCTGGCACGACCGCGTCGGCGCCTTCGGGTATCGCGGCGCCCGTCATGATTCTCACCGCGGACGCGGGCGGTACCGTTCCGTCAAAGGGCCTGCCCGGCAATGCCTGGCCAAGCACCGCAAATGCAAGTGGATTGTAGTCGCCTGCGCCGGATGTTTCCGCGCCATGCAATGCGTAACCGTCCATCGCGGAGCGGTCAAACTCGGGGACGTCGATGGGCGCAATCACCTGTTCCGCAAGAATGCGACCCGATGCTTCGTCCAGCGATACGACGCTCTGCCCAAGCCGATGGGCGTTTCGGTCAATCCAGTCCAGTACGGCGCCAACTTCAGCGCGCTGGCGAAAACCATGCATGCGCACATCTCTTGGGATCACGCCATCTCCAGGCAGAACCACGGCAACTTACGCGAGGGGCTCGATTATAGACCTCGGCAGCATGGACTACAGGTGGGCGTGCCGCGCGCATGCGAGCAGCGGCGTATCAGGTAAATCTCCCATGAGCGACGTTGAATTTGTGCGCTGGGTATATACGGCTGTATATTACGCTTTGGGCACTTGGGCGGGAGACTTGGGCGGGAGTCAAGCATGCGCAGGCTGATAGGATCTCTCTCGTCGTTTGCCTTCGCGCTATGCGTGTCCATCGCGTCACCCCCGGTCAAGGCGGTCGATGTCACGGTGTTTGCGGCCGCGAGCCTGAAAGAGGCCATGGACGATCAGGCCAGGCAGTTCGAGGCCAATACCGGCAACAAGGTGATCGTCTCGTATGGCGCGAGCAACGCGCTGGCGAAGCAGATCGAGTCCGGAGCACCCGCAGACATTTTCATTTCCGCCGACCTCGATTGGATGGACTACATCGACCAGAAGCGGCTGGTGGCGCCGAATATGCGCTTTGATCTATTGCGCAATACCCTGGTCCTTATTGCACCGGCATCGAGTGTGTCGACGCTCAAGATCGGTCCGAACTTTGGTCTCGCTGCCGCGCTTGGCAATGAAAAGCTGGCCATGGCGAATCCCGACAGTGTGCCGGCGGGCAAGTACGGCAAGAGCGCACTCGAAAAGCTGGGTGTCTGGCAGAGCGTCGAGAAGCAGGTCGCACGGGCTGAGAACGTGCGTGCAGCACTGGCGTTCGTATCGAGGGGCGGGGCACCCTTCGGCGTCGTGTACAGAACTGATGCGTCGGCCGACAAGGGCGTGCGGATCGTCGATACCTTTCCGGCGGACACCCATCCGCCGATCATCTACCCGGCGGCGCTGCTGGTAGGCAGCAAGACGACCGCCGCGAAGCCGCTGCTCGCCTATCTACGATCCACGCCGGCGCGTGCTGGCTGGGAAAAATACGGCTTTGGTCTAGTTCGATAAGCCATGTTCGAGCTCAGCCCGGAAGAGCTCGGCATTCTTGGACTGAGTCTCCGGGTTGCCGTGGTCAGCGTCATATTCAGCCTGCCGCTCGCGATCGCGGTAGCCCTTGGACTGGCGCGCTTGTCGTTTCCGGGAAAGACTCTGGTCGATGCGATCATCCATCTTCCACTCGTGTTGCCTCCGGTCGTCGTCGGGTTTGCGCTCCTGGTGCTTTTCGGCAAGCGCGGAGCCATCGGCAGCTGGCTCGACCAATGGTTCGGCATTGTCCTTGCGTTCCGTTGGACCGGCGCGGCGTTGGCGTCCGCGATCATGGGCTTTCCGCTGATGGTTCGCGCCATCCGATTGTCGATCGAGGCCATCGACCAGCGCCTCGAAGTCGCAGCGCGCACCCTCGGCGGGTCGCGTCCATGGGTTTTCGCATCGATCACGCTGCCGCTGGCGCTGCCGGGCATCATCACCGGCACGCTCCTGTCGTTCGCCCGGGGGCTGGGCGAATTCGGTGCGACCATTACCTTCGTTTCCAATATCCCCGGCGAGACCCAAACGTTGCCGCTGGCGATCTATACGTTCACCCAGGTGCCTGGCGGCGAGGGCCAGGCGCTGCGCATGAGCATCATTGCGGTCATCCTGTCCATCGCGGCGCTGGCAACTTCGGAATGGCTTACGCGTCGCTCGAAGCGCATGCACGGCGATGATCGACGTTGACATCGAAGCGCAACTGGGCGCGTTTCATCTTTCGGTCCGGTTTGCAGCAGAGGCTCCCATCCTCGGCCTGTTCGGACGGTCCGGCTCGGGCAAGAGCAGCGTGATCAACGCGATCGCGGGGATATCGACGCCACTGCGGGGCACCATCTCCATCAATGGCGTCGCCTTGTTCGACTCGGCAAAAGGCATCGACCTGGCCCCGGAAAAGCGGCGAATCGGCTATGTCTTCCAGGACTCCCTGTTGTTTCCGCACATGGATGTCGAATCAAATCTTTTCTATGGCCATCGATTGCGCCGGTCCGTGGACCGCTTCATCGACGAGAAACGCGTCATCGAGCTACTTGGCCTGGATGGGCTGTTGCGCCGAAAGCCGATGGCGCTGTCGGGCGGCGAAAAGCAGCGTGTTGCCATAGGCCGCGCACTGCTCGCCCAACCGCGCATCTTGCTCATGGACGAACCCCTGGCAGCACTCGACATCTCGCGCAAGATCGAGATCCTCGACTATATCGAGCGCTTGCGCGATGAGTTGAATATACCGATCGTCTATGTCAGTCACTCGGTGACGGAAATCACACGGCTTGCCGACACCGTAGTCGTGCTATCGGAGGGAAAATGCCTTGCGGCAGGTGATGTCGACGAAGTGATGGGTCGACTCGATCTGAAGCCCGCGACCGGACGCTACGAGGCAGGGGCGGTTGTCGATACCCGCGTCGTCGCACACGATACCGAATATCAGTTGACGACGCTTGCGTTCGATGGCGGCGAACTCCTCGTACCGCATATCGACGCGCCGATAGGTGATCACTTCCGCGTACGAATTCGCGCGCGTGACGTAGCGCTTTCCATCCGAAGACCGACTGAGATCAGCATACTCAACGTGCTTGCCGCCCGCGTCACAGCGATCGACGAGGAGACTGGTCCGATCGTGGATGTGCAGCTCGCGATAGGCCAGGCCACACTTGTTGCGCGAATCACGCGGCGATCGTTCCGGGGTCTCGATATTCGCAGTGGGCAGGAGGTCTACGCGCTTATCAAGGCCATCTCATTCGATCAGCGCAGTGTCGGTTATGCGTGACGGCACGGAGGGTGCATGAAGCCCGAGGTTCGATTTCACATTCGCGACAGCAGCCACTCTGCCGAGTTGGCGATCGGGCCAGGCAAGGTTGCGCTTCTGGAAGCCATCGATCAGACCGGTTCGATTACTTCGTCCGCCAAGCTGCTTGGAATGTCGTATCGCCGCGCGTGGTTGCTGGTCGACGAGACGAATCGCTGTCTGGTTCGCCCGGCGGTGCAAACCATTGCAGGAGGACAACGCGGTGGAGGCGCTTCGCTGACGGCGGTAGGCATCGAACTGGTTCGCCGCTATCGGGCGCTGGAGCGCAAGACCGGCTTGGCCGTGACCAGGAACCTGAAGCCATTGCTGCGCAGCGTTGCGCGACCCGCTCGCACCAAGAAGTGAGATCATGAACCCGCAACTTACAATTCCCCGCGTTGCCCGCCGTGTAGAGGCACATCGGCCCATCCTGCGCCGCCGCTTGCCCCAGAGCGACCACGCCGAGCCAGCCGCAACGGATCATGCGTTGGCGTCGCCCGCGTTGGGATAGAACAACTGCTCGCCGCCGATCTTGTAGTCGGCGATCGCTTTTTGACCGCCGGGCGACACCAGCCAGTCGATGAACTGCTGGCCGAGTTGCTTTTTCACCGTCGGGTGCTTCTCTGGATTCACCAGCATGACCCCGTACTGGTTGAAGAGTCGCTTGTCGCCCTCGACCAGGATCGCGAGATCGCCGCGATTCTTGAACGCAAGCCAGGTGCCGCGATCGGCGAGAATGTAGGCATTCATCGACGCTGCCGTGTTCAGCGCCGGCCCCATGCCCTGCCCGGTGTCGCGATACCAAGGTCCCTTGCTCTTCTCGAGATCGACTCGGGAGGCCTTCCACAGGTCGAGTTCGGCCATGTGCGTGCCGCTGCGATCGCCGCGCGAGACGAATGGCGCCTGTGCGGCCGCGACCTTCTTGAGCGCCGCGAGGATGTCCTTGCCACCGGCGATTTTGGCGGGATCGCCCTTGGGGCCGATGAGCACGAAGTCGTTGTACATCACCGGATAGCGCTTGACGCCGTGGCCTTCGGCGAGGAACTTGTCCTCCGCGGCACGGGCGTGAACGAACACCACGTCGGCGTCGCCGCGGCGCCCCACGTCAAGCGCCTGCCCGGTTCCGAGCGCGACGACGTGCACCTTCACGCCGGTCCGCTGCTCGTAGATCGGCAGCAAATACCGGAACAATCCGGACTGCTCGGTCGACGTGGTCGACGCGACAGTGATGAAGCGCTCCTGGGCCGGTGCTGCCAATGCATAAGCGGCGAGCGCTGCGGCGATGAAAATGCGACGCGAAACTACCATGGCAATTCTCCTTCAAGGAATCGAGTGGCTTCAGCGGACTTGGGGCGTTTGAAAAAATCGGCGACCACCGCGCGCTCGGCAATCCGCCCCCT
Source organism: Edaphobacterium sp. (SeqCode) (assembly GCA_039934835.1). GTDB lineage: Bacteria > Pseudomonadota > Gammaproteobacteria > Burkholderiales > Casimicrobiaceae > PALSA-1003. The sequence continues at coordinate 24,396 of JBDTLK010000001.1, forward strand.
GTGCATGAACAAGATCTCGTCGCCGAGTCGACGCGCCTGGCCGAGGTTGTGGGTCACGAGAACGATCTTCGTGCCGGCAGCATGCATCGCGACGATAACCTGCTCGATCTCGTGCGCCGCGCCCGGATCGAGGCTCGAGGTGGGTTCGTCGAGAAACAGGACCTCGGGGCGCAGCGCCCAGGCGCGCGCGAGGGCCAGCCGTTGTTGCTCGCCGCCGGACAGAACGCGCGCCGGGCGGTCCGCGAGGGCCGCCAGGCCGACTCTATCGAGCGCCTCGCGCGCCCTCGTGTCGCGCGCGCCGGACGCGGTGCCCGCGACGCGCAGTCCATAGACGACGTTGGCGAGCGCAGAGCGCCGCAACAACACCGGGCGCTGAAAGACCATTGCCTGGCGCCGCGGCGCGCCGGGCAGTTCCGGCGCGTTCCAGCGGATAGTCCCGGTTGTCTGGCGCAGGAGCCCGTGGCACAGCCGCAGCAACACGCTCTTGCCCGCGCCATTCGCGCCGATGATCACGGTGCGGGTTGCCGCGTCGAGCCGGAACGACACGTTGTCGATGATGCGTCGGCCGCCGACGGCAAATACGAGTCCGTCCACATGGAGCGGCAGCAGGGGCCTCGGAGCGCGCATGGTCGACGCCTCCGTCATCCATACCGCCGCTGTGCCGTCTCTTTGACGACATACGCAGCCGCATTGAGCACCAGCACGATGGTCAGCAAGACCAATCCCAGACCGAGCGCGAGCGGCAGGTCGCCCTTGCTGGTCTCCAGCGCGATGGTGGTGGTCATCACTCGCGTGACGCCATCGATGTTGCCGCCGACGATCATCACCGCCCCGACTTCCGCCGCGGCGCGGCCGAAGCCGGCCAGGACGATGGTGAGCAACGAAAAACGCACGTCCCAGAGCAGCGTCGCCGCCGCGCCCAGGCGGCGCTCGCCCAGCGAGCGCAACTGATCGCGATATTCGCCCCACGCATCCTCGATCACCTGGCGCGACAGCGCGGCGACGATTGGCGTGACGAGTATGGCCTGGGCAATGACCATGGCAGTCGGCGTGAACAGGAGCCCCATCGCGCCCAGAGGCCCCGCGCGTGACAACAGGAGATAAACCGCCAGCCCGACGACAACGGGCGGCAGTCCCATCAGCGCATTGAGCACGACGATGAGCAGGTGGCGGCCGGGAAAGCGGCCAACCGCGATGGTCGCGCCGAGCGGCAATCCCACCAGACACGCGATGACGACCGCGGTCAGGCTCACCTCCAAGCTGAGCAGCACGATGCCGATCAGGTTCGCATCGCCGCTGCCTATCATGTGCAGCGCCTGCGCGGCGGCGGTTCCCAACCCGTTCATTCCCGGCGGAAACTTTCGGGTGCGGCAAAATATGTATAATAATACATATATACTTTGGGCTGTGACTGGACGCAACTAACCAACAATAGCCTATCGCTGTGCCCCAACAAATATGCAAGGCTATTCATATTGAAGCTGCTTCCCGCCGTGACCTGGAAATTGGCAGGGCCGGCGGGTGCCGACGTCGACGCCCGCCTGATTCCGCTGCTGGAGGCGATCGCCGCGACCGGCTCACTCGCGGCGGCCGTCACCGAGCAGGGTCAGTCGTATCGCGCCGGATGGGGACTGTTGCGCGACTGGCAGCGCGAACTGGGCGTGCAACTGGTCGAGCTCGAGCGCGGTCGCGGCGCGCGGCTCGCTGCGGCGGGCGTGCGATTGCTCGAAGCGCACCGCACGGCGCAGCGACGGCTGGCACCCACCCTGGCGGAGCTCGCGGTAACGCTGGGCGAGGCGAAGACGATGCCGCGGCGCGCCGGGCGTCGTGCGCTCCTGGTCGCCGCCAGTCACGACCTCGCGCTTGCGGCGCTGCGCGAACTGCTGCCTGCCGAGACGGGAACGAAAATCGAGCTGTCGGTGATGGGCAGCCTCCACGCGCTGGAGCAATTCGCGGCAGGCCGGGTCGTCATCGCAGGTTTTCACGTAGCGCAGGACGCGCACGAACCGTTGGCGATCGCGCCATTCCGGCGTTGGCTCAGTGCGCGGCGGGACCGGCTGATCCGCTTTGTCGATCGAGAGCAGGGCTTGATTCTGCCGCGCGGCAATCCAGCCCGCGTGCGCGGATTCAAGGACCTCGTGCGCCTGCGCTTGCGTTTCGCGAACCGACAGTCGGGTTCGGGCACTCGGATCCTGATAGAGCGGTGTCTCGCCGAAGCCGGCGTCGCGGCATCCGCGTTGCCCGGGTTCGCACGCGAAGAACTCACTCATTCCGCGGTTGCGGCCACGGTCGCCTCCGGCGCGGCCGACGCGGGGTTCGGATTGCGCGCTGTAGCGGCAGAGGCGGGTCTGGCGTTCGTGCCGCTGGTGCGTGAGCGTTACTACCTCGCGGTGCGCGCCGCGGACCTCGACGCCGCTGCCGTTGCGACGCTGCTGGAATATCTGCGCGGACCGGCCTTCGCAGCGCTTGTGCGCAGCCTGCCCGGCTACAGTGGCGCGCAGGCCGGCAGTGTCAGCGGCATCGAGCTGCTCGGATCGCGTTAGTACCGGCTCGCGACGCGCTCCATGTCGCCACCGTTTGCGGTAGCATGGGCGTCCGTTTTTGCCGTGCCCGACATGGAAATCGCTTTCGTCCTCGATCCGCTGACATCGCTCAAGGCCTACAAGGATTCGAGCATTGCCATGATGCGTGCCGCGCAGACGCGCGGTCACACGCTGTTCGCGCTCGAGCAGGCCGAGATCTACTGGACACAGGGGGTGACGCAGGCGCGCGCTCGCCCGCTCATTGTGGACGCCGACAATCACGCCTGGTTCCGCGCGGCGGATCCGACCCTTCGTCCGCTGTCGTCGTTCGCCGCCGTGCTGATGCGCAAGGACCCGCCCTTCGACATGGAATATGTCTATACGACGTATCTGCTCGAAGCTGCCGAGCGCGAAGGCGCGCGCATCTACAACAAGCCGCGAGCGGTCCGCGACAACAACGAAAAACTGGCGATTACGCGGTTTTCCGAGTTCACCGCGCCGACGCTGGTGACGCGAGATGCCGGCCTGCTTGGCGAATTCATCGATGCGCACGGCGACGTGATCGTCAAGCCGCTCGACGGAATGGGCGGCACCTCGATCTTCCGGGTTCGCCGCGACGATCCGAATCGCAATGTGATCATCGAGACGGTCGGCCAATATGGCGCGCGCAGCGTGATGGCGCAACGTTTCATTCCGGAAATCGCTGCGGGTGACAAGCGCATCCTGCTCATTGCCGGCGAGCCGGTGCCCTTTGTATTGGCGCGGATCCCCAAGCTGGGTGAAACTCGCGGCAACCTTGCGGCCGGCGGTCGCGGCGTGGCGCAACCGCTGAGCGCGCGCGACCGGGAGATCGCGACCGCGCTCGGGCCGAAACTGTGGGCGGAAGGCCTGCTGGTCGTCGGGCTCGACGTCATCGGCGACTACCTGACCGAAGTCAACGTCACCAGTCCGACCTGCTTTGTCGAAATCACCGAGCAATCGGGCTTCGATGTGGGCGCACGCTTCGCCGAAGCGCTAGAAGCCGCGATCGCCGGCAGCTGAGGCCCTCTGGGGCGAAACCCAACCGCTGCGTGCTACCATAGTTGGGTGACGGGCTTCGGGTCGACCCGGGAGGCGTTGCGTGGCATGGCGCGCGCGGTAGACGCGGCCAGCCTGGGGAACAACATGATCGGCATTCTCATCGTTGCTCACGACAAGCTGGGCGAAAGCCTCGTCGGTGCGGTAACGCATGTGCTGGGCGAGAAGCCGCCCCAATTCGAGACCCTTGGCATCACCGCGTCCGACGATCCGTTATCGCTGCTGCCGGCGGCGCGCGCGCTGGTCAAGTCACTCGATACCGGCGACGGCGTGCTGATTTTTACCGACATTTACGGTGCGACGCCGTGCAATCTCGCCGGCAAACTGCTCGTGCCCGGCCGGGTCGAAGGCGTCGCGGGGGTAAACCTGCCGATGCTCGTGCGGGCGTTTACTTACCGCGCCCGCGGCATGGACACGATGATTAAGAAAGCGATCAGCGGCGGATGCGACGGCGTGCTGCATGTCGCAGTGGACCCGGTCTATGCAGCAACGCGAGGTTGAGATCGTCAACACGTTGGGGCTGCATGCGCGCGCCTCGGCGAAGCTCACGCAGCTCGCCGGAAAATATCAGAGTGAGGTTTCGCTCTCGAGAAATGGACGCAAGATCAACGCCAAGAGCATCATGGGCGTGATGATGCTGGCCGCGGGCAAAGGCGCGACGATCACGCTCGAAATCGAAGGGCCGGATGAAACCGATGCGATGAACGCCATCGTCGCACTGATCAAAGGCTGCTTCGGCGAAGGCCACTGATACGCGATTCTTGTTACACGCGCCTGCGCTTGTTGCACTGCACTGGTTCGACAATCGATGGAACCAATTCGCGCCTTTCGCGTTCAATGAGAAGCTGCCCGGATTTTTCGCGGGTGGGTTATCCTTCAACTTCGGCAGTCAATACCATCATGCAGACACGAGAAATCAGAATCAGGAACCGGCTTGGACTGCACGCGCGCGCGTCGGTGAAGATCGTGAAGCTTGCGTCGCGCTTTCGGTGCCGGGTGTCGCTGGTGTTCGACGGGCGGCGCGCGAACGCGCGCAATATTCTCGCCATCATGATGCTCGCGGCGAGCATGGGCAGCACTATCCGGCTCGAAACCGCCGGGCCGGACGAGGCCGCGGCCATGACGGCAATGGCCGAACTGATCAGCGACCGCTTCGGCGAGTCGGGCTGACAGGCCACGCGCGCCCGGCGCGGCCGTCTGGCCGGGAGAGCGCTGCAGCATGAGCTTCCTGTTGCACGGCATCGGTGTCTCCAGTGGCATTGCCATCGGGCGGGCTCAGCTCGTGTCGCATGCGACGCTCGAGGCCGCGCACTACACCATTGCCGCCGACGAGGTTGCCGGGGAAATCGAGCGGCTGTCCAACGCGATCCGCACCGTCCAGAGCGAGCTAGAAAGCCTGCGCGAGGAGATGACCTCTGATGACGCGCCGGCCGAGTTCGGTGCATTTTTGGATGTGCACTGGATGATCCTCACCGATCCGACGCTGGCTGAGACGCCGAAACGGATCATCGCCGAGCAGCGGTGCAACGCCGAATGGGCGCTGACGCAGCAGACCAGCGTGCTCATCGAGCAGTTCGACGCGATCGAGGATCCGTACCTGCGCGAGCGCAAGGCGGATGTGGTTCAGGTGGTCGAGCGCGTGCTCAAGGTGCTGCTGGGCAAGCCCGGCGCGGTGCGCCCTACCAACGCCGAGGAACAGACGATACTGGTCGCGCACGATCTGTCGCCGGCCGATGTCATCCAGTTCAAGAGTCATCACTACGCCGCGTTCCTGACCGACCTGGGCGGCGTGACCGCGCATACCGCGATCGTGGCACGCAGTCTCAACGTCCCCGCGGTGGTCGCGGCGCACAACGCGCGCGCGCTCATCCGCGAGAACGAACTGCTGATCGTCGATGGCGCGCGCAACGTCGTCATCGTCAATCCGGACCGCGCGGTGTTGACCGAGTATCGGCTCAAGCAGGGCGAGTTCGCGCTCGAGCAGAAGAAACTGCAACGCCTGACGACGACCCGCGCGACGACGCTCGACGGGCAGGCAGTGGAACTGTTCACCAACATCGAGCTGCCCGAGGACCTGGCGCGCACGCTCGAAGTGGGTGCGACCGGCATCGGCCTTTTCCGCAGCGAGTTTCTCTTCCTCAATCGGATCGGGCTGCCGTCGGAGGACGAGCAGTTCGAAGCCTATCGCAGCGTTGCGGCCGGCATGGAAGGCAAGCCGGTGACGATCCGCACCTTCGACCTGGGCGCCGACAAACACAAGGAAGGGCTCGAAGGCCTGTCGCGCGTGGCGCCGAATCCGGCGCTGGGCTTGCGCGCGGTACGTTTCTGCCTGGCCGAGCCACGCCTGTTCGTCACGCAGCTGCGCGCAATCCTGCGCGCGTCGCATTACGGCAACATCCGCATACTCATACCGATGCTGGTGTCGGCGAGCGAAATCGAGCAGACGCTGGCGCTGATCGCGCGCGCCAAGGAATCGCTGCGTGAAGAGGGCCTGCCCTTCGACGCCGGCATCGAAGTCGGCGGCATGATCGAGATTCCCGCGGCGGTGCTGGCGATCGGCGCGTTCACCAGCCGCCTCGATTTTCTGTCGATCGGCACCAACGACCTCATCCAGTACACTCTGGCGGTCGACCGCGCCGACGAAGCGGTATCGCATCTCTACGATCCGCTGCACCCAGCGGTGCTCAAGCTGATCGCAATGGCGATTTCGACATCGGTGAAGGCCTCGGTTCCGATCGCCGTCTGCGGCGAAATGGCGGGCGATGTGCGGATGACACGGTTGTTGCTGGGCATGGGGCTGCGCAATTTCTCGATGCATCCCGCGCATTTGCTGTCGGTAAAGCAACGCGTTCTCAATACCGACGTTGCGCAGATCACGCCGATGGTCAATCGCATGCGGCGCAACGACGACGCCGGGAAACTCGCCGCGCTGCTCGACAAGCTCAACGATTGACATTCGGAGCCGGGGCGGTACACTGGATATCAGTAACGCGCCGATTTGACAATCAGCTTGCGGGCGCGGGGGAGCAGAAGTCGAGCGGGCAACCGCGCACTCCCCGATAAATACGGCTAAAGCGGCGAGGAGTCTCCGACCCGATTGGCGCAAGCTGGTCGGGTTTTTTGCTTTCGGGCCTCTGGCAACGGTGCCCTTTTACGACGCTCTCAAAATCGTCATGAACCAGCTGATCGCCTCGACAGGTGTGGTGACCCCCCAACGCGCCGCGTTTGCGGAACCGCTCGCGCTCGCGTCCGGCGCGACGCTGCCGTCATTCGAGCTCGCCTATGAAACGTACGGCGAGCTCAATGCGGAGCGGTCCAATGCCATATTGATCTGTCATGCGCTCAACGCGTCGCATCATGTCGCCGGTGTCCACGCCGGCGTCGCGGATAGCGAAGGCTGGTGGGACAACATGGTCGGTCCAGGCAAGCCGGTCGACACCAGCCGGTTTTTCGTCATCGGCGTCAACAATCTCGGCAGCTGTTTCGGCTCGACCGGCCCGGCGTCGATCAACGCCGGTACCCGCAAGCCGTGGGGTGCGGACTTTCCCATCGTCACTGTCGAGGATTGGGTCGACGCACAGGCGCGTCTGGCCGATCGACTGGGCATTACGCGCTTCGCCGCGGTCATGGGCGGAAGCCTTGGCGGCATGCAGGCGCTGTCGTGGGCAATTCGCTACCCCGAGCGCATCGCCAATGCGCTGGTGATTGCCGCCGCGCCGAACCTGTCGGCGCAGAACATCGCCTTCAACGAAGTCGCCCGCACCGCGATCCTCACCGATCCCGAGTTCCACGATGGGCATTTCTACGAGCACGGGGTCAAGCCGGTGCGCGGATTGCGCGTGGCTCGCATGATCGGTCACATCACCTATATTTCCGACGAGCAGATGGCCGAGAAATTCGGGCGGCAGCTGCGCGACGGGCTCAATTTTTCCTTCGCGCCCGAATTCCAGATCGAGTCGTACTTGCGCTATCAGGGCGAGAAATTCGCCGAGTACTTCGACGCCAATACTTATCTCCGCATCACCAAGGCGCTCGACTACTTCGACCCGGCCGCCGCCACCGCCGGCAGCCTGATGCGCGCGCTGGCGCCCGCAACGTGTCGTTTCCTGGTCATCTCCTTCACGACCGACTGGCGATTCACGCCGGCGCGCTCGCGCCAGATCGTGAAAGCGCTGGTCGACAATCGCCGCGACGTGTCGTATGCGGAGATCGTGGCGCCGCACGGCCACGACGCCTTCCTGCTCGACACGCCCCAGTATCACGGGATCGTGCGCGCGTATCTCGAGCGGACACCGCGATGACGCTGTCGATGCGCGCCGACTTCTCGACCATCGCCGGCTGGATCGCCCCCGGGGCGCGAGTGCTCGACCTTGGCTGTGGCGACGGCACATTACTCACGCACCTGCGCGAGTCGCGCGGCGCGTCCGGTTACGGTATCGAAATCGACGACGCCGGCGTTCTCGCATCGATCGGAAATGGCATCAACGTGCTGCAAAGCGATCTCGAGTCAGGGCTCGCGGGTTTCGATGATCAATCCTTCGACAGCGTCATCCTGTCGCAGACGCTGCAGGCGATGCGCAGGATCGAGGCCATCGTGGACGAAATGCTGCGGGTGGGACGCGAAGCGATCGTCTCGTTTCCCAATTTCGGGCATTGGTCGCACCGCGTGCAGGTGCTGGCGGGGCGAATGCCGGTGTCGAACCGGCTGCCGTATCAGTGGTTCGACACGCCGAATATCCACCTTTGCACGGTCGCCGACTTCGACGCGTTCTGCGTGCAACGGCGCTATCGCGTGCTCGAGCGGGCGGTGCTGCACGAGACTCGACGCGTGAACATTCTGCCCAATCTGATGGGATCGCTGGCGATCTACCGCTTTCGCAGCGCGTAGCGCGCGCCGTCCGCGGGGCAAGAGTCGGCTCGATTGGCAGCTACAATGCCGCGATGGCGTCATTCGGCAACCTTCGCGCCGCGCTTCTCAACCGGCGCATGCTGATCTGCATCTTCACCGGCTTCAGCTCCGGACTGCCGCTCTACATCCTGATCAACCTGATTCCCGCGTGGTTGCGCTCGGAGCATGTCGACCTGAAGTCGATCGGACTGTTTGCGCTTATCCAGCTGCCGTTCACGTGGAAGTTCATGTGGTCGCCGTTGCTCGACCGGTACGCGATACCGTTGCTCGGCCGCCGACGCGGCTGGATGCTGATCACGCAGTTGCTGCTGCTGGTTTCGATCCCGATGTTCGGCACGCTCGACCCGCAGTTGAACCTCTGGACGATCGCCTATCTCGCCACTGCCGTCGCTTTTTTTTCGGCCACGCAGGACATCGTCCTCGACGCGTATCGCCGCGAATTGCTGCCCGATCTGGAGCTCGGATTGGGCAACTCGATCTTCGTGCAGGCGTATCGCGTCTCCAGCCTCATTCCCGGGGCGCTGTCGCTGATTCTCGCCGATCATCTGCCGTGGCAGAGCGTGTTCGTGATCACCGCGCTGTTCATGATCCCGGGGCTGGTCACCACGCTGCTGGTCAGCGAGCCCGCGCTGGCGCATCCGGCGCCGCGCACACTCGCCGACGCAATCGTGTTGCCGTTTCGCGAATTCATGTCGCGTCATGGCGTGCGCGAGGCACTGCTGATACTCGCCTTCATCTTTCTCTACAAACTGGGCGACTCGATGGCGACCGCGCTGGCGACGCCGTTCTATCTCGACATCGGGTTCACCAAGTCCGAAATCGGCCTGATCGCCAAGAACGCCGGACTGTGGCCCAGCGTGATCGGCGGCCTGCTCGGCGGACTGTGGATGGTGAAGATCGGCATCAATCGCGCGCTCTGGCTGTTTGGCATCGTGCAGCTGGTGTCCATTCTCGGCTTCGCCTGGCTTGCCTACGTGAATCAACCCGATCGCGGGCTGCTCGCGCTGGTGATCAGCGTCGAGGCACTGGGCGTGGGGCTGGGTACGGCGGCCTTCGTCGCGTTTATCGCACGCACCACGGACCCACGTTACACGGCGACGCAATTCGCCTTGTTCACCAGCCTGGCCGTGGTGCCACGGTCGGTGGTCAACGCGTCGACCGGCTGGATGGTAGAGGCCATGGGCTGGTTTGATTTCTACCTGCTGTGCACAGTGCTGGCGCTGCCGGGCATGGCGCTGCTCTGGTGGGTCGCTCCGTGGCAGGGGGCGCTACCGGCGGAGGCTCCCGCGGAGTCGCTCAGGCGGTGATGCGCTCGAGCGCTTCGTTCGCCTCCAGCCACTGCGTTTCGAGGCGCGCGAGTTGCCAGCCGATGTCGCCGTGCCGTGCAAGCGCGGTCTTGAGGCGCTCCTTGTTTTCGTCCAGATAGGCCTCGGGCGCCGCCAGCCACACATCGAGCTCGTGTTTCTCCGCGGTCAGCGCCTCGAGCTCCTTCTCGATGCGGTTGAGTTTCTGCTGGAGCGGCTTGCGCTGATCCGACAGGCGTTGCCGCGCTTCCGCCTCGACGCGTTTCTGCGCGCGCCGATCACTGGTCGGTGCGACGCCTGGCGCGGCTTCGGTCGGTGACTTCCGCCCGAGCACCCAGTCGCGATAGTCGTCGAGATCGCCGTCGAAGCGGCGTACCGCCCCGGCATCGACCAGCCACAGTTCGTCGGCCGTGGCGCGCAGCAGGTGCCGATCGTGGGCAACGACGACCAGCGCCCCTTCATAATCCTGCAAGGCTTCGGTAAGCGCCTCGCGCATTTCGATGTCGAGGTGGTTGGTCGGCTCGTCGAGCAGCAGCAGGTTCGGTTTCTGGCGCGCCAGGAGCGCCAGCGTCAGGCGCGCTTTCTCGCCGCCGGAAAACTCGCTCACCGGCGCGAGCACGCGGTCGCCGCGAAAATCGAAACCGCCGAGGTAGTCGCGCAATTCCTGATCGCGCGTCCCCGGCTCGAGTTTCTGGAAATGCCAGAGCGCGGTCTCGGTCAGGCGCAGCTGCTCGACCTGGTGCTGCGCGAAATAACCGATGCGCAGTCCCTGTGCCGCCAGGCGCTCCCCTTGCAACGGAACCAGGTCGCCGGCGATCGCGCGCAGCAGCGTCGACTTGCCGGCACCGTTGGGGCCGAGGAGTCCGATGCGCTCGCCCGCCAGCAGCGGCCAGTCGACGTCGGTTAGGATCGGCCGCTCGCCGTAGCCCAGGTTCGCGTGTTCGAGCCGCAACAGCTGCCGCGCGTCGATCTTGGTCGCCTTGAGGGTGAACGTGAACGGGCTGTCGACGTGCGCCGCCGCGATCATCTCCATGCGCTCCAGCGCCTTGATGCGGCTTTGCGCCTGCTTGGCCTTGCTGGCCTTGGCGCGAAAGCGGTCGATGTAGGCGTGCATGTGCGCGATCTGCTTCTGCTGCTTGGCGTAGGAAGCCTGCTGCAGCGCCAGCGCCTGCGCGTGCTCGCGCTCGAAGGCCGAATAGTTGCCGCCGTAGAGGTTGAGCTTGCCATTCTCGAAATGCACGATCCGCGTCGCGACCGCGTCGAGAAAATCGCGGTCGTGGGTGATCAGCAGCAAGGTGCCGGAGTAACGCTTGAGCCAGTCCTCAAGCCAGAGCACTGCGTCGAGGTCGAGGTGATTGGTCGGCTCGTCGAGCAGCAGCAGGTCCGAGCGTGTCATCAGCGCCTGCGCGAGATTGAGGCGCATGCGCCATCCACCGGAGAAGCTCGCGACGGGGTCGCCGTGGCGCACGGTCGGGAAGCCGAGTCCCGAGAGCAGCGCGGCGGCGCGCGCGCGGGCGCTGTAGCCGTCGACCTGCTCGAAGTGGTGGTGCAGTTCGGCGAGTCGCGCCCCGCTTCCGTGCGGGTCGGCAGCGTGTCGCGCCGTCTCGATTGCCATGTCGCGCTCGATGGCGCGCAGTTCGCCGTCACCGTCGAGGACGTAATCGATGGTCGGCATCGACACCGCCGCTGCTTCCTGCGCGACGTGAGCAATCACCCACGCCGCGGGCAGCGACACGTCGCCGCCGTCGGCGAGGAGCTCGCCGCGCAGCAGCGCGAACAGGCTGGTCTTGCCGCTGCCGTTGGGGCCGATGACTCCGACTTTCTGGCCGGAATGCACCGTCAGCGACGCGTGTTCGAGCAGCCGGCGCGTGCCGCGGGCGAGAAGCAGATTGGTGATGCGCAGCATGGCGGAGGTGCGGTTAGCGAGGCGATGAAAAGCGGTGGCCGAGCGGTCGAACCGCGAGTCCGAAAGTACCGGCTTACTTTCTCGCCTTTCGGACCGGTGCGTCGAACCCGAAGTCGTAGTCGATGGTCAGTGGCGCGTGATCGGAAAATCGCCGGTTGGTGTAGATCGAGGCAGCATGCGCGGTGGCGGCGATCGCGGGCGTGGCGATCTGGTAGTCGATGCGCCAGCCGACATTGTTGGCCCACGCCTGTCCGCGATTCGACCACCACGTGTACTGATCCGGTTCCTGGTTGACCCTTCGGAACACGTCGACGAAGCCGATTTTTTCAAAGACGTGCGTGAGCCACTCGCGCTCCTCGGGCAGAAATCCGGAATTTTTCTGGTTGCTCCTCCAGTTCTTGAGATCGATTGCCTGGTGCGCGATATTCCAGTCGCCGCAGAGCACGATTTCGCGGCCGGCTTCGCGCAACGCCTCCAAGTGCGGCAGAAATTGCGCCAGGAAACGGAACTTGGCTTCCTGTCGCACCGGCGAGCTCGATCCGGACGGAAAGTACACGCTGACGACCGTCACCCGGCCGAAGTCAGCTTCCAGATAGCGGCCCTCGGCGTCGAACTCGGCGCTGCCGAAACCCGTGCGCAGTGTCATTGGACGATGCGCGTAGATCGCGACGCCACTGTAGCCCTTGCGCTGCGCCGGATGAAACACCGCGCTGGCTTTGCGCGGCGCGAGCAGCGTCTTGGGCACGTGCTCTTCGGTGGCCCTGATCTCCTGCAGGCAGACCACGTCCCACGGATCGATCCTGGCGAGCCAGCGGGCGAGCCCCTTGCGTTCGGCGGAACGGATGCCGTTGACGTTGAGCGTGATGATGCGCATGGAGTGGTGCGGGCGACGAAGCGAGGCCGGAGTTTACGGTAAAATCGGCGCCGGCTCGACTCCGCGGCCATCGCGCTTCGCGCCCGTCGCTTGCTTCCGATTCCGAGTCTTCCAACAGGCTTCCCATGAACGATTTCCGCCAGGAATTCCTCGAGTTCGCTTTGGCACGCGAAGTGCTTCGCTTTGGTGAATTCGCGACCAAAGCAGGGCGGGAAACTCCCTACTTTTTCAACGCAGGACTGTTCAACGACGGCGAAAGCCTGAAGCGTCTGGGCCGTTACTACGCCCAAGCGTACCTGGCGTCTGGCGTCGGCTGCGACCAGCTCTTCGGACCGGCATACAAGGGCATTACCCTTGTGGCCGCGACCGCGATCGCGCTTGCCGAAATGGGGCACAATTTGCCGTACAGCTACAACCGCAAGGAAGCGAAGGATCACGGCGAAGGCGGCGTGATTGTCGGCGCTCCCCTCAAGGGCCGGGCCATGATCGTCGATGACGTGATCACCGACGGCGGGGCCAAGCGCGAGGCGATGGAGTTGATCCGCGCGCATGGCGCGGTGCCGGCCGGAGTGCTGATCGCCTTCGATCGCAAGGAGCGCGGCCGTGGTGAATGCTCGGCGGTGCAGGAATTGCAGCAGGAATTCGGCGTCCCGGTCATTGCGATCGCGACCGTCGATGATTTGCAGGGGTTTCTGGACCGGCGGCCGGAGTTCGCGTCCCAGCGCGTCGCAGTGGCGACGTATCGGGAACGGTACGGGGCGCGCGACTGACCAAGACGATGCGCGGACAGGGATTCTGCGGAAAGAACAATCGGGAAATCGGGGACTACAGTGAAAAACATTCGCACGCATCACTTGGTACGGCATCTGGGCCTCGCCGCCGTCGGCATCGGCCTCGGGCTGTCCGCACTGTCCGCGGCCGCCGCCGGCATGTACAAGTGGACTGACGACAAGGGCATCGTTCATTACAGCGATCAGATGCCGCAGGACGCGGTCAACAAGGGCGCCACCGTGTTCGATAAGCAGGGTCGCCCGCTCAAGAAGATAGATGCCGCGCCGACGCAGGAAGAGCTGCGCGCCAAGGAAGCCGTGGAAGAACGCCTGAAGACCACCGGCCGTCTCGTGCAGGAGCGCGCGCGCAAGGATCAGGCGCTGCTGCAGTCGTACACCAGTGAGCAGGAAATCGACTTCGCGCGCAATCGTGCCATCTTGACGGTGGATAGCCAGCTCAAGTCGGCCGAGAGCTACAGCGCCGACCTGAGACGCCGCCAAGCGGAGATCGAAAAACAGAAAGCGACGCTCGCCGGCAAGCCGGTACCGGCGGCGATGGAAAATGAACTCGTGTCGCTCTCCAATGAACTCGGCCGTCAGGACGGGTTGATCGCGCAAAAGCGCGACGAAGTCGCCTCGATCAACGCCCGCTACGACAACGACAAGAAGCGCTGGCAGGAAATCAACGCCGAACAGCTGCGCGCGGCGGCCGCGGGAATCCCGCCTGCGACCCCACCGGCGCCGGGCAAAGCCGCGCCAAAGGCGGCGGTCCCGGCAACCGCCTCGAAGTAACCGCGCACGCTGGTTGTTTCGCGCCGGGGCGCCGCCAGACGCCGCCGCGTCGTTGATCGCGCCGGCATCGACGCCCGCAAACTGCGATAATCCGTCCTTTCCGTAGTCCTCCGCGACCCCAAGCGATGGCTCAATACGTTTACACCATGAACAAGGTGGGCAAGATCGTGCCCCCCAAGCGAATGATCCTTAAGGATATTTCGCTGTCGTTTTTTCCCGGCGCCAAGATCGGCGTGCTCGGCCTCAACGGCTCGGGCAAGACCAGCCTGCTGCGCATCATGGCCGGCGACGACACCGATTTCGAAGGCGAAGCGGTGCCGATGCCCAACCTGCGCATCGGCTACCTGCGCCAGGAACCGCAACTCGATCCCGATAAGACCGTGCGCGAGTCGGTCCAGGAAGGGATGAGCGCGGTGCTGGAGGCCAAGTCCAAGCTCGACGAAATTTATGCTGCCTACGCCGAGCCCGACGCTGATTTCGACGCGCTCGCCGCCGACCAGGCGAAGTACGAGGCGATCATTGCCGCCGATGGCGTCGACTCCGACGTGCAGATGGAGATCGCCGCCGACGCGCTGCGCCTGCCCGCGTGGGACGCGAAGATCGGGGCGCTTTCCGGAGGCGAGAAGCGCCGCGTGGCGCTGTGCCGGCTGCTGCTGTCCAAGCCCGACATGCTGCTGCTCGACGAGCCGACCAACCACCTCGACGCCGAAAGCGTGGAGTGGCTCGAGCAGTTCCTGCTGCGCTTTCCTGGCACCGTGATCGCGGTGACCCACGACCGCTACTTCCTCGACAACGCCGCCGAATGGATTCTCGAGCTCGATCGCGGCTACGGCATCCCGTGGAAAGGCAACTACAGTTCGTGGCTCGAGCAGAAGGAACAGCGCCTGGCCACCGAACAGAAACAGGAAGACGCGCGCGCCAAGGCCATGCACAAGGAACTCGAATGGGTGCGCACCAACGCCCGTGGGCGCCAAGTCAAGAGCAAGGCCCGCATCGCGCGCTTCGAGGAGCTCTCCTCATACGAGCACCAGAAGCGCAACGAGACGCAGGAAATTTTCATCCCCGTCGCCGAGCGTCTGGGCGACGCGGTGATCGAGTTCAAGGAGGTGAGCAAGGCGGTCGGCGACCGCGTGCTCATCGACAAGCTCAGCTTCATTATCCCGGCGGGCGCGATCGTCGGCGTCATCGGCCCCAATGGCGCCGGGAAGACCACGCTGTTTCGCATGATTACCGGCAAGGACAAGGCCGACAGCGGCGAGATCGTCATCGGCCACACGGTCAATCTCGCGGTCGTCGACCAGACGCGCGAATCGCTGCCCAACGATAAGACCGCGTGGGAAGCCATTTCCGGCGGGCAGGACATTCTCACCGTGGGCAAATTTGAAATGCCGTCGCGCGCCTATCTTGGCCGTTTCAACTTCAAAGGCCAGGACCAGCAGAAGAACGTCGGCCAACTATCGGGTGGCGAGCGCGGGCGTCTGCACCTTGCGGCAACGCTGCTCAAGGGCGGCAACGTGCTGCTGCTCGACGAGCCGTCCAACGATCTAGATGTCGAGACGCTGCGCGCGCTTGAAGACGCGCTGACCGAGTTTCCCGGCAGCGCGCTGGTGGTGTCGCACGACCGCTGGTTTCTCGATCGCATCGCTACGCACATACTCGCCGCCGAGGACGAAGGCAAGTGGATATTCGTCGAAGGCAACTACCAGGACTACGAAGCCGACAAGCGCAAGCGCCTGGGTGTGGACGGCGCGCGCCCGCACCGGCTGCGGTACAAGCCGTTGATCAGTTAGCCCGTAGCCGGCGGTTAAAGCGCTGCGACGGCAGACTGATATGCCCCGGATACCTCTTCGGGGCCCGAGGCGGTGATGCCGAGGTCGCGGACGATTCCGTCCTTCAGGCCGTAGATCCAGCCGTGCACGGCAAGCGGCTGTCCGCGACTCCACGCGTCGCGCACCACCGTCGTCTGGCAGATATGGGCGACCTGTTCGATGACGTTGAGCTCGCACAGCATGTCCACGCGTTGCGGCCCCTCCGAGATCGTGGCAACCTTGGCTTCGTGCTTGGCGTGGACGTCATGCACGTGGTGAAGCCAGTTGTCCGCCAGGCCCACCCGAAGATTCTGCAGCGCGGCAGCGACCCCGCTGCAGCCATAGTGGCCGCACACGATGATGTGCTCCACCTGCAGCACGTCCACCGCAAATTGCGTTACGGACAGGCAGTTGAGGTCGCTGTGCACGACGACGTTGGCGATATTGCGATGTACGAACAGTTCTCCGGGACGCAGGCCCACGATCTCGTTGGCGGGTACGCGGCTGTCCGAGCAACCGATCCATAGATAGCGGGGTTGCTGCTGCTGCGAAAGCTTGGTGAAAAATTCGGGATCGGCCTGGCGCACGCGCTCGGACCATACGCGATTGTTTTCGAAGAGGCGGGAGAGTGAGGCCATGGCGCGAATCTTAATGGAATCGGAGGTCCTGTGACGGGTCTGCGAACACTTCTTGGCACCGAGCTGCCGATCATCCAGGCGCCGATGGCCGGTTACCAGGGCAGCGCGCTGACGGTGGCAGTGTGCAACGCGGGCGGGCTCGGCTCGCTGCCGTGCGCCATGCTCGGCCCCGACAAGCTCCGCGATGAACTCGCGGCAATCAAGTCGCAGACGGCGAAGCCATTCAACGTCAATTTCTTCTGCCACGCGCCGCCCGCGCCGGACGCCGCACGCGAGGCGGCATGGCGGGCGGTGCTCGCGCCTTATTACGCCGAGCTTGGTGTGGACCCGAGCGTGGTGACCGTCGGGCCCAAGCGGGCGCCGTTCGATCACGACGTCGCGGACGTGTTCGACGCGATCCGGCCGGCGGTGGTCAGCTTTCATTTCGGATTGCCCTCTCCCGGGCTCGTCGCCCGCGCCCGCTCGTGGGGAGCGAAGATCTATTCCTCGGCGACCACCGTTGCCGAAGCGATCTGGTTGGAAGAGAGCGGCGTCGACGCCATCATCGCGCAGGGATCCGAGGCGGGTGGGCATCGCGGCATGTTCCTGACCGAAGACGTGACCACGCAAATGGGCACCTTCGCGCTGCTGCCGCAAATCGTCAACGCGGTCAAAACCCCCGTCATCGCCTCCGGCGGGATCGCGGACGCGCGAGGTGTCGCCGCAGCACTCGCGCTCGGTGCCGTTGCGGTGCAGATCGGAACGACGTACCTGCTGTGTCCCGAGGCGACCATCAGCGCGGTCCATCGTGCGGCGCTCAAGAGCGAGGCGGCGCGCCACACCGCTTTGACGAACGTGTTCTCCGGCCGCCCCGCGCGTGGCATCGTGAATCGCCTGATGCGCGAGCTGGGGCCGATGAGCGCGTCTGTGCCCACATTTCCCCTGGCGACGGTGGCGATCGCGCCGCTGCGAGCCAAAGCCGAAAGTCAGGGCAGCGGCGATTTCTCGCCGCTGTGGTCGGGGCAGAACGCGAGCGGGTGCAGGGAAGTGCCGGCGGCGGAATTGACGCGAATGCTGGCGGCCGAGGTGTAGGCGGAAACGAGCCCCCGCGTTGCAGGGCGCACGCCCGGCAGATCAGGTGCCGAGCCTCTGCTTCAGGATCGCGTTTACTTGGGCCGGATTGGCTTTGCCCTTGGTCGCGGCCATGATCTTGCCGACCAGCGCGTTGAACGCTTTCTCCTTGCCGGCTTTGACTTCGGCGACGATCGCAGGATTGGCGTCGAGCACTTCGGCGACCAGCTTGTCGATCGCGCCAGCATCGGAAATCTGCCGCAGACTCTTGCGCTCGATGATCCTGTCGGCGCTGCCGCCGTCTTCGCCGGCCCACATCGCATCGAACACATCCTTGGCGATCTTGCCGGAGATGGTACCGTCCTGAATTCGCGCCACCAGCGCGCCCAGTTGCGCGCCAGTCACCGGCGCGGCCATCGCGTCGACGTCGTTCTTGTGCAGTGCCGCCGTGAATTCTCCGAGCAGCCAGTTGGCGGCAAGCTTGGCGTCCGCGCCCACGGCGACCGCCTGCTCGAAAGACGTCGCCAGCTTCGACGTTGCCGAGATGCTGAAAGCATCCGCAGGCGAGAGCTTGTACTGCTCGACGAACCGCTGACGCATGGCGCCGGGAAGCTCCGGCATCGACTTGCGAATCTCGGTGATCCACGCGGCGTCGATCAGCAGCGGCGGCAGATCCGGATCGGGGAAATAGCGGTAGTCCTGCGCGTCTTCCTTGCTGCGCATCGACCGCGTCTCGTGCTTGTCGGGATCGTAGAGTCGCGTTTCCTGCACGACGCGCCCTCCATCTTCGATGAGTTCGGTCTGGCGGCGAACCTCGAACTCGATCGCTTCGTGCATGAAGCGGAAGCTGTTCAGGTTCTTGATCTCGCAGCGCGTTCCGAGCGTCGATTCGCCCATGGGGCGCACCGACACATTGGCGTCGCAGCGGAAGCTGCCCTCCTGCATGTTGCCATCGCAGATGCCGATCCAGCGCACCAGCGAGTGCAGCGCCTTTGCATACGCCACCGCTTCATCGGCGCTGCGCAGGTCAGGCTCGGACACGATTTCGAGCAGCGGCGTGCCGGCCCGATTGAGATCGATGCCGGTCATGCCATGAAAATCCTCGTGCAGGCTTTTGCCGGCATCTTCCTCGAGGTGCGCGCGCGTGAGCCTGATCGTGATCTCGCCACGCGTCGGCGACACGATCGCGATGCCGCCGCCCTGCACGACCGGAATCTCGTACTGGCTGATCTGGTAGCCCTTGGGCAGGTCCGGGTAGAAGTAATTCTTGCGTGCGAACACGCTGCGCTGGTTGATCGTCGCGCCGACCGCGAGCCCGAGCCGGATCGCGCGCTCGACGGCGCCCTTGTTGAGCACGGGCAGCACGCCGGGAAGCGCGATGTCGACCGCGGATGCGTGGGTGTTGGGCGCTGCCCCGAACGCGGTCGACGCGCCGGAAAAAATCTTCGACACAGTCGACAGCTGGGCATGCGTTTCCAGCCCGATGACGACTTCCCACTGCGTGTCCCGCTTCATGGCCGGAACGCCTCCGGCACGCGCGCGTGCCAGTCGGTAACCTGTTGGTACTGATGCGCGACATTGAGGATGCGCGCCTCCTGGACATAGTTGCCTTGCAGCTGCATGCCAACTGGCAGCCCGCGATCGTCGAAGCCGCAGGGAATCGAAATGCCCGGCAGGCCGGTCAGGTTGCCGGCGATGGTGAAGATGTCGTTGAGGTACATCTTCACCGGGTCGTCGGTCTTGTCGCCGAGCTTGAAGGCGGTGGTAGGCGAAGTCGGGCCGATGATCACGTCACACCGCTGGTATGCGCGCTGGAAATCGTCGGCGATCAGGTGACGGACCTGCTGCGCCTTAAGATAATACGCGTCGTAGTAACCATGCGAGAGAACGTAGGCGCCGACCAGGATGCGGCGCTTGACCTCGGCGCCGAAGCCCTCCGCCCGCGATTTCTTGTACATGTCGAGAAGGTCGGTGTATTGCTCGGCACGGTGGCCGTAGCGAACGCCGTCGAAGCGCGACAGGTTCGACGACGCCTCGGCAGGGGAGATGACGTAATACACCGGGATCGAGAGATCGACGTTCGGCAGGCTCACCTCAAGGGTCGTCGCGCCCAGCTTGCGCAACTCGGCCAGCGCCGCGTGTACTGCACCGACCACGCCGGCCTCGGTGCCTTCGCCGAAATATTCCTTGGGCAGTCCGATGCGCAGGCCGGTGAGCGGACGCGCAAGGTCGCGAGTGTAGTCCTCCGCGGGCCGATCGAAGCTGGTCGAGTCGCGCGGGTCATGGCCGGCCATGGCGCCGAGCAGGAGCGCGCAGTCCTCGGCGGTCTGCGCGAAGACGCCTGGCGTGTCCAGGCTCGACGCGAACGCGATCAGGCCATAGCGCGAGCAGACGCCGTAGGTCGGCTTAATTCCGCAAATGCCCGAGAGCGCCGCCGGCTGGCGGATCGAGCCTCCCGTATCGGTGCCGGTGGCTGCCGGAACCAGCCGCGCTGCGACCGCGGCTGCCGAGCCACCCGAGCTGCCGCCCGGGACGAATTCGGTATTCCAGGGGTTGCGCACCGGGCCGAAATACGACGTTTCATTCGACGAGCCCATCGCGAACTCGTCCATGTTGGTCTTGCCGACCTGCACCATGCCCGCCTTGGCGAGCTTGTCGACCACGAAGGCATCGTAGGGAGCGATGAAATCTTCGAGCATGCGCGACCCGCAGGTGGTCCGCAGGCCCGCGGTCATCAACACATCCTTATGCGCGATCGGGATGCCGGTCAGCGGACCCGCGCGTCCGGCCGCACGCGCGGCATCGGCGGCCTTGGCCTGCGCCAGTGCGCCGACGTGGTCGACGGTGAGGAAAGCGTTGAGGCGGGGGCCGAGCGCGTCGATCCGGTCGAGCAGAGCGCGGGTCAGCTCGACGCTCGACAGCGCCTTGGCCGCCATGGCCTGCGCAAGCTCGGCAATCGACGTGGTGTTCACTCGATGACTTTGGGCACCAGGTAGAGCCCATCCTGCACCGCCGGCGCTACGCTCTGGTAGAGCTCGTGGCGATCGGGTTCAGTGACGCGATCCTCGCGCAGCGGCAGTCTAAAGTCCTGCACGTGCGACATCGGGACGATTCCCCGCGTGTCGATGGCGGCGATGCGATCGATCATCGCGAAGATACCCTCGAGCTTCTTGGCCACATCGGAGACTTCGGCCGGGGTGATCTCGATGCGCGCCAGGTGCGCGATGCGCTGTATGTCGTCGAGGGAAAGTGCCATTTTCCGGGGAAAACGATTCAGAAACAAAGCTGATTAGGGTATCATAATCACTTGTCATAAGCACGAGCGCAGCCGCTTTTTCCGCGCTGCAACGCCACCGAAAGCCTCCATGTTCGAAATCTTCAAAGGCTATTTTTCCAGCGATCTAGCGATCGACTTGGGAACAGCCAACACGCTCATCTATGTTCGCGGCAAAGGCATCGTGTTGAACGAGCCGTCGGTCGTGTCGATTCGCCAGGAAGGCGGTCCCAACGGCAAGCGCGTGATCCAGGAAGTGGGCCTGGCCGCCAAGCAGATGCTCGGGCGCACGCCGGGCAACATCACCGCCATCCGGCCGATGAAGGACGGCGTCATCGCCGACTTCACCGTCACCGAACAGATGTTGAAGCAGTTCATCAAGAAGGTGCTCGACTCGAAACTGTTTTCGCCGAGCCCGCGCATCATCATCTGCGTGCCCTGCGGGTCGACGCAGGTCGAGCGGCGGGCGATTCGCGAATCGGCGCTGGGCGCGGGCGCGTCGAAGGTGTATCTGATCGAGGAGCCGATGGCGGCCGCGATCGGCGCCGACCTGCCGATTTCGGAGGCGACCGGATCGATGGTCGTCGACATCGGCGGGGGCACCACCGAAGTCGGCGTGATCTCACTGGGCGGCATGGTGTATGCGGGCAGCGTGCGTGTCGGCGGCGACAAGTTCGACGAAGCCATCGTCAATTACATCCGCCGCAACTACGGCATGCTCATCGGCGAGACGACCGCGGAGATGATCAAGAAGACGATCGGCTCGGCGTTCCCCGGTTCCGAAGTCAAGGAAATGGAAGTCAAAGGCCGCAACCTCGCCGAAGGCATCCCGCGCAGCTTCACCGTGTCGAGCAATGAAATCCTCGAAGCGCTGACCGATCCGCTGAACAGCATCGTGTCGGCGGTGAAAAGCGCGCTCGAGCGCACGCCGCCCGAGCTCGGCGCCGACATCGCCGAGCGCGGCATGGTGCTCACCGGCGGCGGCGCGCTGCTGCGCGACGTCGATCGCCTGCTGATGGAGGAGACGGGGTTGCCGGTGATCGTCGCCGACGATCCGCTGACCTGCGTGGTGCGCGGGTGCGGCAGGGCGCTCGAGAACATGGAAAAATTGTCCACCATCTTCACCTCCGACTGACGTGCCTGCCGGCGCCTTCGTCTGCTGATCCGCTCACGGCTCTAGCGCGCGATGCGCCACATCTCGGTCGATCCGCCGCCATTCTTCCATCGCGGTCCGCCGCCGCTGACGCGCCTGGCATTCTTCGGGCTCGTATCGCTGGTGCTGCTGTTCACCGATACCCGTTACCGCTATCTCGAAAATGTCCGGCAGATTGTCGCCATCGCGCTCTATCCGGTGCAGCGCGCGGTGCAAATGCCCGGTGAAGCCATGGCCTACGTCGGCACCTACTTTTCCTCGCAGCGCGCGCTGGCCACCGACAATGCACAGCTCAAGGCGCGCCTGCTCAACGACGCTACCGCAACCCAGGGCCATCCGCTGCTCGAACAGGAGAACAGCCGCCTGCGCGCGCTGCTCGCAATGGCGGGGCGCTTTCCCGGAGCAACGATCGCGGCGGAAGTGCTCTATTCGGGGCGCGACCCCTTCACCCAGAAACTGTTCGTCGACAAGGGCGACGTCGCCGGCGTGCAGATCGGCCAGGCGGTGATCGACGAAATCGGTGTCGTCGGCCAGGTCACGCGCGTGTTTCCGTACATGGCCGAGGTGACGCTGGTCACCGACAAGGATCATGCGGTGCCGGTGCGGGTCGAGCGCAGCGGCGTGCGCAGCGTGATGTACGGCGCCGGCACGGGACGCCTGCCCGAGTTGCGCTTCCTGTCACCCAACGCCGAAATCCAGCCGGGCGATCGGCTGGTGACGTCGGGCATCGACGGCACGTATCCTCCGGGGCTGGCGGTGGCGCAGGTCGCGTCGGTCGAGCGCGAGACCGGCCTGATGTTCGCGCGGGTGAGCTGCAAGCCGCTGGCCGGGGTCGACGCGAGCGCGCAGGTGCTCATCCTCGGCAGCGGGGCCGCGGCGATGTCGCGTCCGGAAGAACCCGCCGAAGCCGACGCGCCGCGCAAGGGCCGTGTGCGGCGCAAGGGCTGAATCCAGGACTCAACCCATGCCGCAACGCCCGCTCAGCGCCGCGCGACCCGAGGAGATACTGCTCCCGGCCAAGTCGTGGTTCGTCCTGTTCACGCTGCTCGCGGGGCTCGCCGCGAACATGCTGCCGCTTTCGGGCGTGGCGCTGCTGCTGCGGCCGGATTGCCTGGCGCTGATCCTGCTGTTCTGGTGCATCCGCGAGCCACGCCTCATCGGCGTGGGCATCGCCTGGTCGCTGGGCCTGTTCATGGACGTCGCGGATGGCACTGTGTTCGGACAGCACGCGCTCGCCTACGCGGTGCTGGCGTACGCGGCCGAGTACTTTCGCCGCCGTGTGCTGCGCTTTTCGCTGTGGCAGCAGGCAGCGCAGGTCGCCGTGCTGTTGTTGCTGTGCGCCGGCCTGGTGGCGCTGGTGCGCATCGTCGGCGGCGCGCCGCTGCCGCGCTGGAGCTATGTGATCGGGTCGCTTACCGGCGCCTTGCTGTGGCCGCCGATCACGGTGCTCCTGCAGTGGCCGCAACGACCGACCCGTTCGACGGCGGAAATCTAACGCACCGCCATGCGCCGAATGTTCTCTCACCGGGGTCGTCGTTCAGGAGCGCTCGACTCGCTCGAACTGAAGAACCCGGAACGGGAGATGCACAATTTCCGCCGCCGCCTGATGATCGCGGGCGGCGTCATGATCATCGCCTTCACGGGCTTGTTCGGGCGCTTCATCTACCTGCAGATCATTCAGCACGGTCACTACCAGACGCTCGCCGAGAGCAACCGCATCGCCATCGTGCCGATTGCGCCGAATCGCGGCGCCATCACCGACCGCAACGGCGTCGTGCTTGCGCAAAGTTTCTCCGCGTACACGCTCGAGGTCACACCCGCGCGCGTAAAAAACCTCGAGGCGATGATCGACGACTTGAGCAAGATCGTCGACGTGCAGCCACGCGATCGCAAGCGCTTCAAGCGCCTGCTGGAGGAATCGAAAAATTTCGAAAGCCTGCCGTTGCGCACCCGCTTGTCGGACGAGGAAGTCGCGCGCTTCGCGGTCAATCGCTACCGGTTCCCGGGAGTCGAAATCAAGGCGCGCCTGTTCCGGCAATATCCCTTCGGCGAGACCGCGTCGCATCTGCTGGGCTACATCGGCAGGATCAACGAGCGCGACGTCCGGCGCATCGAGGAGTGGAGCGAGACCGCCAATTACAAGGGCACCGACTACATCGGCAAGGTCGGGGTCGAGCTCTCCTACGAGCGCGAGCTGCATGGCACGACCGGGGTCGAGGAAGTCGAGGTCGACGCCGGTGGACGCGCCGTACGCACCCTCTCGCGCAAGCCGCCGACCTCCGGCAACAATCTGCGACTGGCGCTGGACATCAAGCTGCAGCAGGTCGCCGAGCGAGCTTTCGGCGCTCACCGTGGCGCGCTGGTCGCGCTCGATCCTTCCAACGGTGAAATACTGGCCTTGGTGTCCAAGCCGGGCTTCGATCCCAACCTGTTTGTCGATGGCATCGACCCGACCAGCTGGGATCAGCTCAACGATTCACCCGACAAGCCATTGCTCAACCGACCGTTGCGCGGCGCGTATCCGCCGGGGTCGACGATCAAGCCTTTTCTCGCGCTGGGCGCGCTCACTTCGGGCAAGCGCAATCCGACACAGACAATTTTCGATCCCGGCTATTACCAGATTGCCGGCAGCACGCACCGCTTTCGCGACGACAAGCCAGGGGGTCACGGCTACGTCGACATGTACAAGTCCATCGTCGCTTCGTGCGATACGTACTACTACATGCTCGCCGGCGAGACCGACATCGATGACACGCACGCGTTCATGTCGCAATTCGGCTTCGGCCGCGAGACTGGTATCGACATCGAGGGCGAATTGCCCGGGATTCTGCCTTCGCGCGAGTGGAAGCGCGAGCGCTTCGCCGGCAAGAACTACCGAGAGGAGCATCGCAAGTGGTACCTGGGCGATTCGATCTCGGCGGGGATCGGCCAGGGCTACAACGCGTTCACGCCGCTGCAGCAGGCGCAGGCGATCGCGGTGATCGCCAACGACGGCGTGGCGTTGCGGCCGCACGTGGCCAAGAGCCTCGAGCGCATCGGCAGCGGTGACGTCCGGCCGATCGTGCCGGAGGTCATGCACAGGCTCGCGGTGGCGCCCGAGCATCTGGCAGTGATCAAGGCGGCGCTCGCCGGCGTGCCCAAGGAAGGCACGAGCGCGCAGGCTTTTGTCGGCGCCAAGTACATCTCCGCCGGCAAGACCGGCACCGCGCAGGTGTATTCGCTCAAGGGCGACAAGTATGTCGCGGGACGCGTCGACGAGCGCCTGCGCGATCACGCGTGGTACGTCGCATATGCGCCGGCGACCGCGCCGAAGATCGCGGTCGCGGTGCTCGTCGAAAACGGCGGCTTTGGCGCGCAGGCAGCGGCGCCGATCGCGCGCGAGGTGTTCGACTACTTCCTGCTCGGCGAGCAGCCGACGCTGCCGGCGGGGTCCGGCGCGACGCCTCGCGACACCGATGACGAGAGCGACTAGCAGCGGTCGCGCGCAATGATCAATCTCGTCGCCCTTGTCGGTCGGTTCTGGGAATTCCTGGCGCGGCGCGTCGACAGCTACCTGATGTCGGCGGCGCTGGCCATTGTCGGCATCGGGCTGGTGACGCTGTTTTCGGCGTCGGACCAGAGCGTGGCACGGGTGACCAGCCAGGCCGCGTCGCTTGGATTCGCGCTGGTGCTGATGTGGATCGTGGCCAATATTCCACCGCAGCAACTGGCGCGCGCGGCCGTGCCGCTGTATGTGTTCGGCGTGCTGCTGCTGTGCGCGGTGGCGCTGGGCGGCACCGTCGTCAACGGCTCGCGACGCTGGCTCAACCTCGGCGTGGGTCGCATTCAGCCTTCGGAACTGATGAAGATCGCGCTGCCGCTGATGCTGGCCTGGTATTTCCAGCGCCACGAGGCGCGCATCGGCCTGCGCGATTTTCTCGTGGCCGGCGTCCTCATCGCCATACCTGTGTGGCTGATCAAGCGCCAGCCGGATCTGGGCACCGCGCTGATGATCGGCGCGTCGGGATTCTACGTCCTGTTCCTCGCCGGCCTGTCGTGGAGAATCATCGTGGGCCTGGTGGCGGTCGTGGGTGCGGCGGCGCCGCTGGTGTGGCCGCACTTGCACGGCTATCAGCAGGAACGCATCCTCACCTTCATCGATCCCAGCCGCGACCCGCTGGGCGCCGGCTATCACAGCACGCAGGCGTCGATCGCGCTCGGTTCCGGCGGAGTCGTGGGCAAGGGTTGGCTCAACGGGACGCAGACGCACCTCGACTTCCTGCCGGAGCGCCACACCGACTTCATCTTCGCGGTATTCGGCGAGGAATTCGGCCTGATCGGCAACGCGGTGCTGCTCGTGCTCTACCTGCTGCTGATCAGCCGCGCCGTCGTGATCACCATGAATGCCTCGACGCTGTTCACGCGGCTGATCGCGGGCGCGATCACGCTCATGTTCTTCACCTATGCGTTCGTGAACATGGCGATGGTGAGCGGCTTGCTACCCATCGTCGGCGTACCGCTGCCGCTGATGTCTTTCGGTGGCACCGCGCTGGTGAGCCTGTTCATCGGCCTGGGCATCCTCATGAACGTGCAGGCCAATCGCAAGCTGATCAAGACCTAGCGCTGATGGCCAGGGAAAGGAACGCGGCATCGAGCTTGCCGGCAGCGGTGCTGGTGGCGACGGCGCTCGCGCTGGCGGCGTGCACGTCGACCTCCAAGCGCGAGGGTTCAGCGCCCTCGGCGCCAGCATCAACGTCGCCGTCGGCCAAATCCGGCGGCTACTACAAGGACGACGGCCCCGGCGACAATCCGCCGGCAAACCTCGACGCGCTACCCGACGCAATGCCCCGGCTCGAGCCGCTGAGCCGGTTTTCCAATCGCCCCTATTCCGTGTTCGGCGTCGAGTATGTGCCGGCGACGACGCTGCGACCCTACAATGAGCGCGGCATCGCGTCGTGGTACGGGCGCAAGTTCCACAACCAGAAGACCTCCAACGGCGAGACCTACGACATGTACGCCATGACCGCCGCGCATCCGACGCTGCCGCTGCCTTCGTACGCGCGCGTGACCAATGTCGCGACGGGCAAGAGCGTGGTGGTGCGCGTCAACGACCGCGGACCGTTTCATCCGGGACGCGTGATCGACCTGTCGTATGCGGCCGCGTATCGCATCGGTATCGCGCAGCAAGGTAGCGGCCAGGTCCAAGTCGAGAGCATCATTCCCGGCGACGCCCCGCCGCAGGTCGCGGTGGCGCCGCTGCCCTCGGTGGCATCGGCCGAGACGGCGCCCGCCGCGGCGATGCCGGTCGGGCAGCAGGGGGGCGAATATGCTGTGCAGTTGGGCGCGTTCGCCAACAATGCCAACGCGCAGGCTTTTGTCGAGCATGTGGCGAACCAAATCGCGCCGCTCGGCGTCCAAACCCGCGTGCGTCAGGACAGAGGTCTGTTCCGAGTCAGCGTGGGGCCGTACCCCACGCGTGACGAAGCCGCGCGCGTGGCAGCGCGACTGCGCGAGGCGCTGGGACTGGACAGCACCATCCGGGCGCAGTGATTGCGGGCGCGGCCATGGCGACAATGTTTAACCCGATATGCATGGAGCGTTCGTTATAATCAGCGAGCAGTCCGCGATCCGCCTTGTCGCCAGACGACGACGCCACTTACCTATCTGACGACCTACCGATGATTCGAACCTTGTGCCGTCTCCTGTTGCTGTTCGGCGTGCTGGGCGCACTCGCGAACAGCGTGGCGCGCGCCCAGCTCACCATCGAAATCGTCGGCGGCGGAGCGACGACGATCCCCATCGCCATCGTGCCCTTCGCCAACGAAGGCACCTTTCCGCTGAGCGTGACGCAGATCGCCGGCAACGATCTTTCGCGCAGCGGCCTGTTCAAGATCGTCGACGCCGGCGGCGTCAACCCGCGCCCTGCCCGTCCCGAAGACGTGCGCTACGGCGATTGGACCTCGCGCGGCGCCGATGCGGTCGTCGTCGGCAGCATGACGCCGCTGGCCGACGGCCGGGTCGAAGTGCGCTTCTATCTCCTCGATGTCGTCAAGCACGCACTGCTCGCCGGGTTCACTTACGTGGTCGCTCCCGCGCAGGTGCGGGCCACGGCGCATCGCATCGCCGACGTGATCTACGAAAAGTTGACCGGCAGCGCAGGTGTGTTCAGCACGCGCATTGCCTACATCGCCAAGCAGGGCACGAAGTACGAGCTGTTCGTGGCCGAGGCCGACGGCTTCAATCCGCTGTCGATCGTCAGCTCCAACGAACCGCTGCTGTCCCCGGTTTGGTCGCCCGACGGCACGCGCATTGCCTACGTTTCGCTGGAAAACAAGAAGCCGGTCGTCTACGTGCAGACATTGGCCACCGGTGCGCGCCACGTCGTCGCCAATTTCCGCGGCAGCAACAGCGCGCCTGCCTGGTCACCCGACAGCTCGAAGCTGGCCGTCACGCTGTCGAAGGACGGCGCCTCGCAGCTCTACCTGATCAATGCCGACGGCAGCGGCGTGCAGCGGCTGGCGACGTCGGCAGGCATCGACACCGAAGCGAACTTTGCGCCGGATGGACGGTCGATCCTGTTTACCTCGGATCGCGGCGGCAGCCCACAGATTTACCGGCTGACGCTGGCCAACGGCAGCGTCGAGCGCATGACCTATGAAGGCAGCTACAACGTCTCGCCGCGACACCTGCCCGATGGCAAGGGTTTCATCTTCGTGCGTCGCGATGGCAATCGCTTCAACATCGCGTTGCAGGATTTCGCGACCCGACAGGTGCAGGTGTTGACACAGGGCGCGCTCGACGAATCGCCGAGCGTCGCACCGAACGGCAAGCTGGTCATCTACGCGTCGGAGATAGGGGGCCGTGGTATATTGGCCGCAGTCTCCAGCGATGGACGAGTCAAGCAGCGGTTGACCGCGGCGGCGAGCGATGTGCGCGAGCCGGCGTGGGGCCCGCTGGTCAAATAGGTACCCATCAGGAGAACCCATGCAACGACTACTCTTCAGTGCGCTCTGCGCGATTCTGCTCGCCGCTTGTCAGACCACGTCGACCACCAAGGACGCGGGCGCGCCAGTCGAGGAACGCAGTCCCTCGACCGGAACGACCGGCGCAGCGACGACCGGCACCTCGACCGGGGGCGTCACCGGCAGCGCGACCGGCACCAGCGGGGCCGGCAATCCGCTGCGGGACCCGTCGAGCCCGCTGTCGAAGCGTATCGTCTATTTCGACTACGACAGCTACGTCATCAAGGACGAATTCAAGCCGATGATCGAAGCGCACGGCCGCTACCTGCAGGGCAACCGCGGCGCGCGCATGACCATCCAGGGCAGCACCGACGAACGCGGCAGCCGCGAGTACAACATCGCTCTCGGTCAGCGCCGCGCCGACGCCCTCAAGAGAATGTTGCTGCTCTACGGCGCGACCGAAGTTCAGGTCGAGACGGTGAGCTTCGGCAAGGAAAAGCCGCGACGTGATGGGCACGACGAAGCTTCGTGGACTGAAAACCGCCGCGACGAAATCGTCTTCGTCGGCGAGTAGACTCGATCGTGCCGCGTTTCATCACCGGCACGCGCGTGGCGCGCGTCGGCGCCGCGCTGGGAATGGCGCTGGCACTGACAGTGACATTGGCGAGCGCTCCGGCGCGCGCGGCGATGTTCGATGACGACGAAGCGCGCAAACGCATTGACACGCTCAAGGCCCGCGTCGATCAGCTCGAGCAGTCATTATCGCAGCGGTTCGAGCGCATCGAAACCAAGGACGCGGCGCTGGTCGACATGTTTCGCGATGTCGAGCAGATCAAGGCGGAAATAGCGCGTCTGCGCGGACAGTACGAGGTCCTGACCTACGAGCTTGAGCAGGCGCAAAAGCGCCAGCGCGATCTGTATCTGGATCTCGACAGCCGGCTGCGCAAGATCGAAGGTGGCCCCGGCGCAGCCGCGGCGGCGGTGGACAGCTCCCCGCCGGCGACGGCCGGACCTGGCGCGGCAGCCGCCCCGGGCACCGCCGCGGCAGCCACGGGGCGACCGGGCGATCCGGCGCTCGAGCAACGCACCTACGATGCCGCACTCGACCAGTTCAAGAGCGGCGGTTACGCCGCGGCGATTACGAACTTCCAGGCGTTCGTGAAGAATTATCCGAAGAGCCCGCTGGCGCCGTCAGCGCTGTACTGGGTCGGCAATGCGCAGTACGCGCAGCGCGATTTTCGCGGCGCGATCGCGACGCAGCGGCAGTTGCTCGCGACGTATCCGGACAGCCAGAAAGTACCCGATGCGCTGCTCAATGTCGCCAGCTGCCAGGTCGAGCTCGGCGACACCGCCGGCGCCAGGCGCACGCTCGAAGACATCGCCGCCAAGTATCCAACGTCCGAAGCGGCGGGCAAGGCGCGTCAGCGTCTTGCCGGACGCTAGCCGCGCCCGCCTCGCACACGCTCGTCGCCCGGGCAGTCGCCGATGACAGCGTTCGCGGCACGCCTCATCGACTGGCAGCGGCAATCGGGTCGGCGCGACCTGCCGTGGCAGAACACCTGCGACCCGTACCGCATCTGGCTCTCCGAGATCATGCTGCAGCAAACGCAGGTCGCGACGGTGATCCCGTACTTCCAGCGCTTCCTTGCCACGTTTCCGAATGTGCAGGCGTTGGCCGCTGCACCGCTGGGCGAAGTCCTCGCGCACTGGAGCGGGCTCGGCTATTACCGCCGCGCGCACCTGCTGTATCGCGCCGCACAGGATGTCGTCACAAGGCATGGCGGCGTATTTCCGCGCGATGCGCAGGGCCTGACGACGCTGCCGGGCATCGGTCGCTCGACCGCGGCGGCGATTGCCGCTTTTGCCTATGGCGAACGCGGCGCGATTCTCGACGGCAATGTCAAGCGCGTGCTCGCCCGTCACGAAGGCGTGGCCGGGTTTCCGGGCGACGTGACGGTCGTACGCGCTCTGTGGGCGCGCGCCGAAGCCTTGCTGCCCCGCGCCGACATCGGCACCTACACGCAGGCGTTGATGGATATGGGCGCAACGGTGTGCCTGCGCGCGAAGCCGCGCTGCGACGCGTGCCCCGTCGCCGAAGATTGCGTCGCGCGGCGCGAAGAGCGCATTGCGGAATTGCCGGCACCACGCCCGAAAAAGGCCTTGCCGAGACGCGACATCAGCGTGCTGCTGCTCGAACGCCGCGGCGAGGTGCTGCTGGAGCGGCGCCCCGCGACCGGCATCTGGCCCGGGTTGTGGAGTCTCCCCGAGGCCGACACCGAGATCGACGTCGTGCGCCACTGTCAGCAACGCTTCGGCGCCGATGTGGTGGCGGGCGCGCCGTTGCTCGCCATCGAGCATGCGTTCACCCACTATCGGCTGACGCTCACGCCGCGGCCGTGCGCGGTGCAGCGCTGGCCGAAGCGCGCCGAGGAACCCGGATGGCTGTGGTTGCCGCTGGCCGATGTCGCCGGTGCCGCGTTGCCGGCGCCGATCAAGAAACTGCTACGTTCGCGCGCCTAGTGTGCGCCCGGAGGACTTTTCGTAGCGTTGTGCGCGGCTACGGCTTGATTGCGCGCAAATCGGGCGGCAGCAGCGCGTCGGCGCGCTCCTTGTATGCGGCGCGAAACTCTTTTAGCTCCTTAACCGCTTCGTCGTTGCGGCCTTCGCTTTGCAGCTTGCGAATGAGTTTGATCCACTCGTCGGCGGGGCGCGGCACGGTATCCTTGGCCAGCTTCTCGGCCAGCGCTGCGGACCCGGCGCTGCGCTGCGCGGACAGTGCTCCCGTCATTTCCGCTGGTGCGGGCGCCGGTCGGTTCATCGCCGGCGCGGCGGGTGGGGGCGCGGGCGCAGGCGCTTGGGCAGGTGCTGCGGCAAGGGCGGGCGGTGGCGCAGGGGCGGGCGCTGCCGGCGCCGCGGCGGCGAACTTGTCCTTCGCCGCGGTTGCGGGAAAAGGCTCCGCGCGCGCTTTGGCCGCGGCTTCCGCTGCCTCTTGCCGGGCACTGGCTTCCGGCTTCGATTTCTTGTCGAGTTCGCGACCAGTTTCGGCGGTCGCGTCGGCAGCGTCGCCACGCGTCTGGTCGCGCAGGCGCGCGGCGCTTGGCGACTGAGGCTTTGCCTCGGGCTCGGGAGCAGGCGCTTGCGCGAGTTCTTTGCGCGCGCGAGCGGCGAATCGCTCGCCGGTGGGCCCGTCCGCGACGGCGGCGCTGCGCTGCGGCGCTTCGGCCTCAGCCGGGTTGCGCTTGGCCGGTGCCGCGACCGGCGCACGTGGGGTCGGTGACACTGCGCCGGATGCAGCGGGTGAGGCGGGTACGCTAACGGGTGCGTCGCGTTTGGCGGATCCCGCATCCGTGGCGCCGCTATTGGCGGCAACGGTAACGGGGGCATCGTTCTTGGCGGGCTCGGCGACAACCGGTGCTGCGGTGCCGGCGGGTTTCGCTGCGTCCTGCAGCTTTTGTCGCGGCGATGAACTGTCGGCATCCAGTCCCGGCGTGACCTGTTCCGGCGGCGTCAATTGCAGTAGCCCGATGGCGAACACCGCCATCACCGCGGCCGCGGCGAGCGGCCAGGTGCGCATATGTTTTGCGCGCGCCGGTCCTGCTCCGACGGCGCGGCGCGCCGCCGCGCGCAGCGCGTCGTCGAGCGCGCCAGGCGGCTCGTCACGGCTGGCGGCACGCCAGGCGGCAGCGACTTCGCGGTCGTTATCGGCGGGGTTCATCGTTGTGACTCATGGATATCGGACAGCTCGCTGCGCAGCTTGCCCAGCGCATAGCGCAAGCGGCTCTTGACGGTCTCGACGCCGGCCCCGGTGAGCTCGGCGATTTCGGCGAGCGACAGGCCGCCTTCGTGTTGCAAAAGGAACGCTTCGCGCTGCGCCCCGGGCAACGCGGCAACCGCGGCCTTGAGCCGATCGCCGAGTTCGTTGTTGCCGGCACGCGCTTCGGGCTCGTCGGCGAGCGCGCCGGGAATTGCGCCGACTTCGTCAGCGTGCGCATCGTCGTCCACCGACACCAGTCGCACCTGGCCGCTCGCCCGGTAGTAATCGATGAGCCGGTTGTGGGCCAGGCGATAGAGCCAAGTGGTGAATTTCGCGGTGGGGACATAGGTCGCGCGGACCCGAATCAGGTTCATCCATACGTCCTGGAACATTTCGTCGGCGACGCCGCCCTGGCTGCACTGGCGCAGAAAGTAGCGATAGACGCCGCCCCGGTGCCGCGCGTACAAAGCATCGAATGCCGCGGCGTCGCCCGCGGCGTACGCGAGCATGAGGTCTTCGTCGCTGGACGCGTCCTGGGCCGGCATGACCCAAGTATGCCCGTGGCGTATGGGCCGAACAACCGCCGCGACCCGCGCCCATTCGAGCGCACCGCACCTTGCCGCAACCGGCCGGACGTGCCGCCGGTCGCGGTGGGTGTGGCTAGCGAGGCGCAGGCACGAACCGGTTGCGCTCCGGAAACGGATTGGGAGACAGGCGCGCCAACGGCGGGGTACCGACCGGAACGCCCTGCGCCAGCAGATTCTGGTACGAGTCGTAGTAGATCGCGATGGTCTCGATCGGGCTCTCGCTGGCGCGCTGGAACGTCGTGTACTGGGCGTTGGAGTTTTCGGTGCGCCCGTAGCCCGTGCCTAGTTTCTGCTTCGCCTGAGCCTGCTCGTTTTGCATTTCGGCAGGAGGCGAAGCCGGCATCGCCGCGTCGGCGCTGGCGGCTTTGGCGGAACGTTGCGGCGCATCCTGCCGATCGCGTTCCATG
Organism: Edaphobacterium sp. (SeqCode); assembly: GCA_039934835.1. Classification (GTDB taxonomy): domain Bacteria; phylum Pseudomonadota; class Gammaproteobacteria; order Burkholderiales; family Casimicrobiaceae; genus PALSA-1003. Next base: position 58,162 of record JBDTLK010000001.1, read on the forward strand.
CGGCCCAGCGCGAGCGGTGGCCGCCGCTTTTCCAGGAACACCGCCACGCCGATGACCCCGAGATTGTCCGGGCGCCCGGTGCGCGTCGCGTAGGAATCGGCCAGCGTCGTGAAATAGAACGCGGCAGTGCGTGAGATGTCGGTCCGCCACCCGGCGATGTCCGCGGACTCCGCCGGTCCGAGCACGTAACCGGACTGCGCGGGTGACGCGGTATCGCCGGTAATAATGTTGACGCCGTCGACGCTCATCACCGCAAGCGCGCGCTCGCCGCTGTTGTTGCGCACGCGAATCGCGTACTCATTGCCGGGCTTGCCGACGACGTAGCGGCGGCCGCCGTGCTCGTAGATCGGCAGGACACGCCCTTCGCTGCGATCGTAGATTTCCACATTCACGCGCGCGGTGGGCCAATGGGCGAGGGCGCCGCCCGAGAACGGCAATACGGATGCGAACAGCAGGACGCGGGTGTATTTCCACGAGTTCAACATGGTGATGCTCCTTGGGCCGCGGCGCGGCAAGACGTCGATGCATGCTGTAAACGGGGGTCGGGCCGAGGCGGGGTTAGCACTGGGCCACATGCGATAATCGCCCTCGGTCATGGAACCCGCCAATCACTCCCCCGCGTTGATCGCGTGGCTCGCCTTTGGCCTCGCGTTCGTGTTCGGCGCGGTGGCTAACCGCATGAACTTCTGCACCATGGGCGCGATCACCGACGTGGTCCACGTCGGCGATTGGCGGCGCCTGCGCATGTGGCTGCTCGCGATCGCGGTGGCGATCACCGGCGTCGCGGCACTGGACGCCGCGGGACAGGTCGACTTCGGCAAGACGATCTACACCGCTCCGCAAGTGGCGTGGGTATCGTGCCTGTTGGGGGGCTTCCTGTTCGGTTTTGGGATGACGCTCGCGTCCGGATGCGGCAGCAAGACCCTGATCCGCGTCGGCACCGGCAACCTCAAGTCGCTGGTGGTTCTGATCGTGCTGGCCATCGCGGCGTACATGACGCTCAAGGGCCTATTCGCGGTGTGGCGCGTGAACCTGCTCGATCCGTTTCGCTTCGACACCGCGCGCTTCGGCGCCGGACACTCGGACCTGTCGAGCGTGGTTGCCGCGCTGTCCGGCGGCGGCGCGGCGTTGCGCATCGCGCTGCCCCTGGCGATCGCGGCGGCGATCGCGGTGTTCGTCCTCGTCAGCCGGGATTTCCGCGAGTCGGGCGGCATGATCGTCGCCGGGGTGGTGATCGGCGCGGTCATCGTCGGCGGTTGGTACGTTTCGGGGCACCTCGGTTATATCGCGGAGGATCCGCGCACGCTCGAGGAAACGTTCATCGCCACCAATTCGGGGAAGGCGGAGTCGTTTTCTTTCGTGGCTCCGACCGCATATCTGCTCGAACTCCTGATGCTGTGGAGCGATCAGTCGCGCATCCTGACGTTCGGCGTCGCCGGGGTTCTGGGGATGCTGCTGGGATCGGCCGCGGTGGCACTGGCGACCCGCACCTTTCGCTGGGAGGGATTTGCCTCGGTCGAAGATCTGGTCAACCATATGGCCGGTGGAGTGTTAATGGGGTTTGGCGGCGTCACCGCCTTGGGCTGCACCATCGGCCAGGGCCTGTCCGGCGTGTCGACGCTGGCGCTGGGCTCGATTCTCGCGCTGGCCGGGATCGTGGCGGGTTGTGTGGCGGCGCTGAAGTACCAATATTGGCGTATAGAGGTCGACTGAAAGCCTCGCCCGGAGCAGCGACGATGATCGTGTACGAGCTGGCATGTACGCATGAACACCGGTTCGAGGGTTGGTTTGCCTCGGCCGATGACTACGCGCGCCAGCATGCCGACACGCTGATTCGCTGCCCGGTCTGCGACGACGCCACGATCGAACGACGGCCGTCGGCTAACGTCCAGATCGGCCGCGCGGCGATACCCGCGGGTGAGCGTCCCGCTACCGCAGTCGCTGGTGGCGAGGCCGAAGTGCTGCAAAAGCTCCGCCGCATGATCGCGCAGACCGACGACGTCGGCGCGGCGTTTTCCGAGGAAGCGCGCAAGATCCATTACGAAGAAACGCCAGCGCGGGCCATTCGCGGTCAGGCCACGCGCGACGAAGCCGAGGCGTTGCGCGACGAGGGCATCGATTTTCTGTCGTTGCCCACCGCGCTTACCCGCAATTTGCAGTAGCACCACGAACTCGGCGTCATGGCGCTGAACGCGCGGATTGGCTATAATCCGCGCCCTTCGGGGGTCGTTAGCTCAGTTGGTAGAGCAGCGGACTTTTAATCCGTTGGTCGCCGGTTCAAGTCCGGCACGGCCTACCAAAAAACAAAGCGTTGCGTCAACCCGAAGCTCTTCGCTTCCTTGGTACAAGACAAAACGTAACATCACGTTTCTGTCACGGCCACGCTCGACTTCTCGTCGCTGCCGTCGCCAGATGCTCGCCGCCGATCACGACGCCGCGAAGACCGCTGCTCGCGCAGCTGGTTCGCCGCTGCACGCCCAAAGTCGTTCCTGACCGACAATGCCGGTGCAATACCATGAAACCTGATTACGCTCGCACTGCGACGTATGATATTTGCCATCACGACACTCTGCCGGTTTGACCGGCGCACGGAGCAACCATGTCACTCATCACCGGCCTTCTCGAGAAGCCCGCCATCGTAAATGCAGCAGCGGCAAAGTACTCAACGATTAACGGCTTCATCTATCTCGCACTCGGAGTGCTGTTGATTCTCTGGCCGGGGCTATTGCCTTCTCGTTTTTACCGGCGTGTTCCCTCACGTGTTGTTGGCATTTACTTTGCTCGACGTGTCCCTCGGCATCGGAGCGTGGGTGCGTTTCAATCGAACGAAGTGGTGACACCGACGGCGGAGCGCGCGACGCGCAAGCCGTAGAGGAGTTTCCGCCAGCATTCCCGTCCGGTCCAGAGCCGCTGACCAGAAAGCGGCGCTTCGGTGTGCCTCTTGCTGCTGTATCGAATCGGCCCACGGCGCTAGTCCGGGTGCTTTCGGCACCTTTGGGCAAATCTCATTGCACCTAAGGGCAGCGCTCAAGTCACCAATGGCCGATGCGCAACGATGTGCGTCGGATCAACATTCCACCTCGTGTGCAGCCTAGGGCCTGCTGGGGCGGGCGCAAACCGCGAAAGAATGACAGAGGGCGCAGTGTCAAACGCGCGCGGACTGGTTATCTTGGTAGAGGACGATGCAGGGATGAGAGAAGCGCTTGAGCGCGTGTTGGTGGCTACGGGCTTCGATGTCAGGAGCTTCTGTTCAGCGGAAGCTGCATTGCAGGATCACGGCACGCTCGATGCACGCTGTTTGGTTCTCGACATTCACTTGCCTGGCCTGTCCGGATTCGAGTTGTACGATCGGCTCCGCGCGGTGGATCGCAGGCCGGCAGTCGTCTTCATCAGCGCGCGAGACGATGCGCACCATCAAGCCCGGGCGATGAAACTCGGTGCGCTTGACTATCTCGTCAAACCATTTTCCGGCCACGCACTTTCCGCTGTGGTTGCCAAGGCGTTTGCATGAACAAGAATCCGGCCACCGTCGAGAAGGCTGAATATGACCGGCCCGGCACTCGCGGTCACGTTGCGCTGGTGAAGACACGGCAGATCGCGCCAAAGCGAAGTGGCTGGTCGAGCACGTTCGGCGACACTTCTCTGGGCTGACAAGGAATCGCAGGCGCGTAACACCGATAAGATATGGCTGCATCAGGTTTTAGTCCGCGGTGATTGCATCGAACGATGCTCATTGGGAAAAATTGAAGGCTGATATGAACAAGAAACTCATTATTGTCCTGGGCTCGCTGTTTGTACTGGGCGTCGCCATCGCAGGCATCCTTTACGTCACGTTCCCCGTGCAGATGACGACTTACGGCGGGATGGGATTGAACTATCTGAAGACGCTATCCGCGCCGGCCGGCACCCTCGCCACGGAAGCGAATCCAGCTTACAAGGCGCCCGTGGCGGTTGCGTCCGCGCCATTGACGGACCCTGTCTGGCCCAACGCAGCGGCCGGTGACTGGCCCAGCTACAACCGTACACCGACCTCGCAGCGCTTCTCGCCGCTTGACCAGATCAACACCAAGAACGTCGGCAATCTGAAGGTTTTGTGCACTTTCGACGTCGGCACCATTACCGCCTTTGAATCCGGATTGATCATGGTGAACAACGCCTTGATCGGCACCACCGAGTACGAGATTTTCTCGATCAATCCCGCCAATTGTGCTTTGAACTGGCGCACCCACGTGAAGTCCGCCGGAGCGCTGTTGCCGGCCAACCGCGGCGCCGCCTACATGGACGGCATGCTGTTCCGTGGCACGCAGGACGGTCGCATGCTGGCCTTCGATTTCAAGACCGGTAAGCAGCTTTGGGATACGGTGATTGCCGATCCGAAGCATGGCGAGTCGGTACCGGCGGCGCCGATCGCGTGGGACGGCCTGGTCTACATCGGCAATGCGGGCGGAGACTTCAAGGGCGGCAAAGGGCACGTGTTCGCGCTCGATGGCAAGACGGGCAAGGTCGTCTGGGAGTTTTTCCTCGTGCCCAAGGTTGAGGGCGACGTGGTCAGGGGTCCGCTCGGCAAGACGCCGCTCGACGCCGCGACCTGGAACAACGCGCCGGGCGTGCCTATCAGCGGTGGCGGCATGTGGACGTCGCTGACGCTCGATATCAAGAATGGTTTGTTGTACGTGCCGGGAGGCAACCCTGCGCCCGACTTTGCATCCGGTGCGCGCGGAGGGAGCAACCTGTATACCGACTCCGTGGTGGTGCTCGACACCAAAACGGGCGACTTCAAGAACACCTTCAAGGTCGTGCCCAAGGACTGGCATGACTACGACGTATCCAATCCCCCGATCCTGCTGCAAACCATGGGCGGCAAGCAGCTCATGTCGGTCGCGCCGAAAGACGGCCATCTGTACGGTTACGATCTGGCCGACAATCGCCTGCTCTACCGCATGCCGGTGACGACGATCGAAAATGACGGTCAGGATTTCGCCGTCGGTCAGAACGTGCATTTCTGCCCGGGACCAGTGGGTGGAGTTGAATGGAACACACCGGGCTTCGATCCGACCACCAACCTCATCATGAGCGGTTCCGTCGATTGGTGCGACACGGTGGAGATCAAGGACGACAAGAAACTGGCCGACGTGAAGGTTGGCCAGCCATTCACTGGAATCGCGTATCTGAACCCGATCAACATGTTCGGCAAGGAAGCCAGTACCGACGGCCATTGGGCGGGGTGGATCTACGCGTCCGACGCCGATTCAGGTGTCTGGAAATGGCGCGCCAAGTCCAACTATCCGATCGTAGCGGCCATTACGCCCACGGCTGGCGGGGTGATGTTCTTCGGCGATCTGGGAGGCAATTTCTATGCGCTCAATTCCTCCACCGGGGAGAAGCTTTGGAGCCAAGTATTTGGCAGCGGCGGCGCGATTGGAGGGGGTGTAATCACGTATACCGTCGACGGCAAGCAAAGAGTTGCCGTGGCGGCCGGGTTCACGATGGTCGCGTGGCCGGTGAAGCCGTCGAGCGCCCGGGTAGTGATCCTGGGTCTGGATGACAGCGCTCCGAAGCAATGACGGGCGGCAATCGGTTGCGGTCGAGTAGCTAGGGGCAACACATCAATGGAACTCGATCCGGTCTTCCTGTCGCGCCTGCAGTTCGCCTTCGTCATCACGTTTCACATCATCTTCCCAGCGTTCACGATCGGCCTGGGAGCGTGGCTGGCAACCATCGAGGGCGCGCACCTTGTCACGGGTAATCCCATTTACCGGCGGGTGTTCGACTTCTGGATCAAGATTTTCGCACTGTCCTTCGGCATGGGGGTGGTGACAGGTGTCGTGATGGCGTTCCAGTTTGGCACCAACTGGGGTGTGCTGGCCGAGAAGACCGGCTCAATTCAGGGTCCGCTGCTCGGCTACGAATCGTTTACCGCCTTCATGCTCGAGGCGAGTTTTTTTGGCGTCATGCTGCTCGGTCGCAATCGCGTGTCACCGCGATTTTATTTCTTTGCCTGCTGCATGGTTTCGCTCGGGACGATGTTTTCATCCTTCTGGATTCTCGCCAATAACAGCTGGATGCAGGTGCCGGTCGGCTACACGATCGTGAACGGCAAGATCATTCCCACGGACTGGTGGGCCATCGTGACGGGCCCGGTCATGATGGTACGCTGGCCACACATGTTACTCGCCGCGTTCCTGACCTCCGGGATGTGTGTCGCGTCCACAGGAGCCTGGTACACGCTGCGTGACGTTCACCGCGCCGAGGCGCGCGTGATGCTGAACTGGGGTCTGGCGCTGGTCGCGGTGATCATTCCGGTCCAGCTCTTCTTCGGCCACCTGACGGGACTCTACGTTCTGAAGCACCAGCCGGCCAAGTTTGCGGCAATCGAAGCGCGGTGGAAAAACGAGCAGCCGGCGGCGGAGACCCTCATTGCGATTCCCGACCCGAAGGCGGAGAAGAATCTCTTCGCCATTTCGGTACCGAAACTTGGCAGCATGATCGCGTCGGGTAACTGGACTGCGCCTGAGGTCGGGCTGGAATCATTCCCGCCCGAAGACCGTCCGCCTGTGGTGATTCCATTCTTCGGGTTCCGCATCATGGCCGGGATGGGTTTCCTCATGCTGGGTATCTCATGGTTCGGTAATTTTCTGCGCATGCGGAGTCGGCTGGAGACGACACGCTGGTTTCTATGGGGAACGTTCCTGGCGTTTCCGAGTGGTTTCATCGCGATCGTGATGGGGTGGTACACGGCTGAAGTGGGACGCCAGCCTTGGGTCGTCTACGGCCTGCTGCGCACCAAGGACGCGGTCACGCCGTCGCTCACGACCAATGACGTGCTCTTTTCGCTAAGCGGCTACATACTGGTGTACGCGCTATTCATCGGGTTCGGAACCTACTACATGTACAAGCTGCTGCGCGAGGGCCCCACTGTGGCGGCAGTACCGATTCCGAACGCGACGTCGAACCGGCCTTTGGCCTTTGCCGATGACGCGGCCACCGCCACGGGCAGCAATCTGTCGGGCAAGCGCTGATCAATGGAAGCGACCAACCTCGCAGTATTCTGGGCCGCCGTCATCGCGGCATCGATTCTTATCTACGTCATCCTGGACGGGTTCGACCTCGGGGTGGGCGTGCTGTTCGGACTCACCCGCGACGAGACCAACCGGAAGCAGATGGTCAACACCATCGCGCCGTTCTGGGACGGCAACGAAACATGGCTGGTGATCGTCGGCGCAAGTCTTTTCGCGGCGTTTCCGACGGTCTACACCGTGTTCCTCGGCGCCTTCTACATTCCGGTGTTGCTGATGCTGTTTGGCCTGATCTTCCGCGGTATTGCGTTCGAGTTTCGCCAGCGCAGCGAGCGGATGCGCTGGCTATGGGACTGGGGTTTTTTCATCGGCTCCACTGTCGTGGCGTTCGTCCAGGGGGCTGCAATCGGCGCCATGATGAGGGGAATTCCCGTAGTCGACGGCCATTTCGCTGGCAATACCTACGACTGGGTCCATCCGTTCCCGATCCTCACGGGCATCGGGCTGGTGCTTGGCTACGCGTTGCTGGGTGCTGGCTGGATCGTATTCAAGAGCGAAGACCAGCTGCGCGATTGGGCGTACGCCCGCATACCCTGGCTTGTCGTGGCGGTCTTCATTGCGATGTTGCTTGCCTTCACTGCTTCCGTGACACTTGATGCGGGTGCCATCGCGCAAAACACGCTGCGGTCGCGTCGCTGGGGCCTGGTGTTTCCGGTCGTTGGCGCGGTGGCGCTGATTGGCGTTTTTGTTGGGGCACGTGCGCGGCGCGATGCCGTACCGTTCGCGCTCACGTCGCTTTTCTTCCTGGCTTCCTACTTGACCCTTGGCGTGATGTTCTGGCCCTACATGGTCCCCTATTCTGTAACTGTCGCCAGTGCCGCGGCACCGGATGAGTCGCTCGGATTCTTCTTCTATGG
>JBDTLK010000002.1:0-60633 GCA_039934835.1 Edaphobacterium sp. (SeqCode)
AGTGGCACCAGGTACGTGCACACCGTGCCCTCGATCGGCGCGCCGGCGGTCGTGAAGCCCTGCAGGTTGGGGTTCTTCTCGCCGTCCTGGATGAGCTTGGCCGTTTCAATCATCTCGTCCCAGGTCTTGGGCACCGGCCGCTTGTATTTCTCCAGCAGGTCCTTTCGGTAGTACAGGAATTGCGAGTCAGCGAAATACGGCAGCGCGACCAGCTTGCCGTTGACCTGGTCGGCGTCGGCATACGCCTTGAGATACTGCGACAGGATCTTCTGCTTGTCGGCGCCGAGATATGAATCTAGCGGCTCGGCCCAGCCTTGCGCGGCCCACTGCGCCGGGCGGATCACGTCGATCAGAATGACGTCGAGCACCGAGTCCTTCGACGAGAGCACCGTCGACAGGTACTGCTGCTGCGCGTCGGAGGTCGCACCGCCGACCTCGACCTCGACCTTCACGTTCGGATTTTTCTTCTGGTACTCGTCGGCGATCTTGCGCATCACGTCCGGCCGCTGCTGCCCGCCGGTGAAGATGCGCAGCGTCGTCTGCGCCGACGCCATGGTCGCCACGCCCAGGCCCAAGAACGCAGCCAGAATCAGTTTGCATGCTTTCATTGCTTCCTCCTGTTGAACGGCAAACCCACGACAACCCGCTACCAATCCGCGCCGCGAATGGCAACGCCAGTCTCCGGATCGAAGAGATGAAACCTGCCCAGCGCGAGCGACACATCGAGATTCTGTCCGACCTTGAGTCCCGCTTCCGGCGGAAACCGGCCGGTGATTTCTCCGGCGTCGGCACCTCGGCCGAGCTTCACCAGGCCCAGCGTATCTGACCCGAGCGGCTCGACCAGTATGACTGTCGCGGGAACGGTCGTGCTCGAAGCTTCGACAGCTGCGCCGGCGGCAATGTGTTCAGGCCGCAAGCCAAACGTCACCGCGCGCCCGGTATGCCGCGCGCACTCGGCGACGCGTTTGTCCGGCACCGACAGGTCGAGTCCTCCGGGCAAATGCAGTGTACGCCCGCCTTCGCCGACGCGGCACGGCAGGAAATTCATGGGCGGGGACCCGGTGAAGCCGGCCACGAATCTCGTCGCCGGCCGGTTGTAGACGCCGTCCGGAGTGTCGTACTGGATCAGATTTCCCGCCTGCAGTACGACGATGCGGTCAGCCAGCGTCATCGCCTCGACCTGGTCGTGCGTGACATAGATAATGGTGTTGCCTAGTTTCTGGTGCAGCTTCTTGATCTCGACGCGCATTTCCGAGCGCAACAGCGCGTCGAGGTTGGACAGCGGCTCGTCGAAGAGAAACGCCTTGGGCTGGCGCACGATGGCGCGACCCATGGCGACGCGCTGCCGTTGCCCGCCCGACAATTCCCGAGGTTTGCGCTCGAACAGGTGCTCGATCTGCAGGACCGCCGCCGCGGCGCGCACGCGCGCCTGGATTTCATGCTCCGGTAGCTTGCGCAAGCGCAGCCCGAAGGCCATGTTCTCGAACACCGACTTGTGCGGATAGAGCGCGTAGTCCTGGAATACCATTGCGATGTCGCGGGCGCGGGGCGGCAAGTCGTTGACGACGGCGCCGCCGATGATGATCTGCCCCGAGCTGATTTCCTCGAGACCGGCGACCATGCGCAGCAGCGTGCTCTTGCCGCAACCCGATGGACCGACGAAAACCACGAATTCGCCGGAGCGGATCTCGAGGTCAACGCCGTGAATGACCTGCGTCGACCCGTACGCCTTCATAACGTGCTTAAGTGTGACTTCGGCCATATTTTCTCCGCGGTGGCGGCTCAGGTCGCGCTGTTCTGCGCCAGGCCCGCGTCGACGATCAGGTTGACGCCGGTGATGCCGCGCGCTTCATCGGAGGCGAGAAACAGCGCGGTGCGAGCGACGTCGTCTTCGCCGAGCCTGAACTTGAGACACTGCGCATCGAGGAATTGTCGGTCGAGCTCGGGGGTGAACCACAGCGTCTTCTGGCGCGCGGTGTGGATTGCGCCGGGCACAATCGAGTTGACGCGAATGTTGCGCGCGCCCAATTCACGGGCCAGCGTGCGCGTGAGGCCGTTGATGGCCGCCTTCGCGGTCGTGTACGCCGCCATGCCCGGCGTCGCGCGCATCCACGACACCGACCCCATGTTGATGATCGAGCCACCGCCCGCCTCGGTCATTGCCGGAGCCACCGCCTGCACGGCAAAGAAATGGTGGCGCAGATTGACCGCGAGGCGCTCGTCCCAGTATTCGGGCGTGACGTCCTCGAGCTTGTGGCGATCGTCGCGCGCCGCGTTGTTCACCAGCACGGTGATCGCCCCGAATTCGGCCTCGACCGCGGCGAGCGTGGTGCGCAAAGCCTCGATGTGGCGCAAATCGCAGTAGTGATAGCGCACTGGCGCGGGGGCGAGCGTCGCGACCAGCGCTTGTGCGGCCGCATCGTCGATGTCGCAGAAAGCTACGCGACAACCCTGCCCCGCGAAGCGCGCGACGATCGCGGCGCCAATGCCCGAACCGCCGCCGGACACGAACACCGTCCTGTCCGCGAGACTGGGATAGGTCACCGATGCCGCTTGTGCCGACATGCTCCTCCCTGTGCGTGGTCGTGGCGCGACCGCAAGCATAGCTCCGGCTGTGCCGCCGGACACATAGCAAGTCATTTATATCATATATATCACATAGATGACTATGGCGCAATCAGCAGATACAATGGCAGCGCTTCCCGGCCGGGTGGGCCGCGCCCACCTTCCGCGCAATACTCTCGAGGATTGTCGCCATGGATTTTCCAGAAAACAAGTTCAAACGCGCCATCGCGTCGGGCCCGACCCCGCTCGGTGCCTGGCTCATGAGCGGCGGTCCCGCCACCGCGGAGGCGCTGGGGTGCGTCGGCTTCGACTTCCTGGTGGTCGACATGGAACATACGCCCATCGACGTCACGCAGATGCTCGGCATCCTGCAGGCGATCGCGGGCACGCCGGCGCAGGCAGTGGTGCGCCCGCCGTGGAACGACATGGTGATGGTCAAACGACTGCTCGACGCCGGCGCGCAGACGCTGCTCTTTCCTTTCGTGCAGAACGCCGCCGAGGCGCAGCGCGCGGTCGCGGCGACTCGCTATCCGCCAGCCGGCCTGCGCGGCGTCGCGGGTACGCATCGTGGCAGTCGCTACGGCACGATCCCCAACTACTTCAAGCGCGCCAACGACGAGGTGTGCGTGATCGTGCAGATCGAGACCATGCAGGCGATGGAACAACTCGACGCCATCGCCGCGGTGCCTGGCATCGATTCGATTTTCATCGGCCCGGCGGACTTGTCGGCGTCGATGGGTTTTCTCGGCGACATGGGCAACGCCACTGTGCAGGAAGCGCTCAAGGCCGGCGCGCAGAAATGCAAGCGCCTGGGCAAGCCCTGCGGCATCGTTGGTGCGAATCCCGAGATCGCGGGCAAGTTCGTCGAGTACGGGTTCTCGTGGGTGGCGGTCGGCTCCGACATGGGTTACGTCGTCAGCCGCGGTCAAGAGTATCTGGCAAAGATGCGCGGCAACGCGGCGGTTGCACCGGCGAAGACCCAAAGTGCGTACTGACCGACAAACCCGCTAGCCATGGCGCCCTTCGAGTGCGTGCTCGATGCACGCGCCAGCCTCGGCGAATGCCCCGTCTGGTCGGTGCGCGACAACGTGCTCTACTGGGTCGACATCAACGCACCGTCGCTCAATCGCCTCGATTGCGCGACCGGCGTCAACACCGCGTGGCCGATGCCCGAGTCGATCGGCTGTTTCGGCGTGCGCGCAAGTGGCGGATTCATTGTCGCGCTGCGCGGTGGCGTGTGGATCGCCGACGGCAACGGCGGGCTCGACCGCAAGCTTGCCGACGCGCCGTACGCGCCCGCGCACCATCGCTTCAACGACGGCCGCGTCGACCCGCAGGGCCGCTTCTGGGCCGGCGCGATGAACGAGCAGCGCGACGCGGCGTCCGCGTATCTCTACCGCCTTGACGCGGGCAACCAACTCACGCCGATGATCGGCGGCATCACCATTTCCAACGGACTGGCCTTCAGCCCTGACTCGCGCACTATGTATCACTCCGATACCGTCCCGCGGGTGGTGCATGCGTGGGACTTCGACGCCGCCGCGGGCACGATTTCCAATCGTCGCGTCTTCGCGCAGTTTCCCACTGAGACCGATCGCCCCGACGGCGCCGCGGTCGACAGCGACGGCTGCTACTGGAGCGCCTTCTATCGCGGCGGCAAGGTCGTGCGCCTGTCGCCGCAAGGACGACTGCTCGAGGAGTACCCGCTCCCGGCGATGTGTCCGACGATGTGCGCATTCGGCGGCTCCGACCTGCGCACCCTGTACGTGACGACCGCGCGCCAACATCGCGATGCGGCGGAACTCGCGCGCCTGCCGCTGTCCGGCGGGATCTTCGCGATCCGCGTCACCACGCCCGGGCTGCCTGAGCCACACTACTCCGGCTGATACACCGAGAGCAGCGCGCATGCCCCTGGACCATTCCGGCTTCGTTCGACTCGACGCTTCGAGCAGCCTCGGCGCCTCCGCGTCGGGCGCGTCTTTCGCGACCAACACCGGCGATATCCTGGAAGTCTCGTGTTTCGGCAGCGGCGTATTTCGCTTGCGCGTTGGGCCCAACACGCGCCCCGATTACGGCCTGCTGGTGGCGCGCGCACAGCGCTGCGACGTCGCCCAGCCGGCGCCAGGCGTATGGACGTTCACCGCGGGAGACGCTTGCCTGGAGTTGTCAGGCGAGCCGCTTTCGTTCCGACTGCTGCACAAGGGCCAGGAGTGCCTGCGCTCCATTACCGACGAGCATTTTCGCGGCTTTACGCGCTTGCCGGTGATCGCCCGCGCGCGTGCTGGAGGCCAGTGGATCGCCTCGTTCGCGCTCGCCACGAGCGAGCCCGTGTACGGATTGGGCGAGCAATTCGGACCGCTGAACAAGCGTGGTCAGATCGTGTACTCGCAGGTCGACGACGCGCTGGGTGTCAACACCGGCCTGACCTACAAGGGCGCGCCGTTCTGCTGGGGCACCGGATCGGGAAAGGCTGCGTGGGGAGTGTTCGTCAACACTCCTGGCCGGGTGGTGCACGGTGTCGGCCACCCGGACTGGTCGCATCGCAGCTACGGCCTTGTCGTCGACGACGAGGCGCTGGACATCTTCGTCATGACCGCAGGCGAGCCGGCGCAGATTCTCGATCTCTACACGCAGCTCACCGGCCGTGCCGCCGCGGTGCCGCTTTGGGGTCTCGGGTTGTGGGTGTCCAAGGCGTACTACCGGACCGCGGAAGAGGCAATCGCGGTGGCCGGCAAGTTGCGCGCGCGGCGCATTCCCTGCGACGTGCTCACGCTCGACGGCCGCGCAGCGTGGGATGTGCAGACGCGCTTCGACTTCCGCTGGGATCCGCAGCGTTACCCGCAGCCCGCGGCCGCGCTCGCGCGCATGAAAGCCAACGGCCTGCGCATCTGCGTCTGGGAATACCCCTACGTGTCGATTCACTCGCCGTTGTTCCTGGAGCTCGCCAACAAGAGTTACCTGCTCAAAACGGACACCGGCGATCCGTATATCTTCGACTGGGACACTTCCCCCGGCACCTCGCCCTTCGGCGATGTGCTGACCGCGCTTCCGCTGTCGGGCATCGTCGACTTCACCAATCCCGCCGCGTACGCGTGGTGGCGCGACGCGCATGCGGCGCTGTTCAGCGCCGGCGTCGACGTGATCAAGAGCGACTTCGGTGAGCACGTGCCCGACGCCGCAGTCGCGTTCAACGGCGATCGCGGCAGAAGGCTGCACAACGTCTACCCGCTGCTCTACAACCGCTGCGTCTACGAGGCGACCAAGAAATTCGGCCGCGCCGACAGCGGCCGGCCCATGGTCTGGGGCCGTGCCGGGTGGACCGGCAGCCAGCGCTGTCCGATCCAGTGGGGGGGCGATCCGCAGAGCGACTGGGAAGGGCTCGCTGCGAGCATCCGTGGCGGTCTGTCGTGGGGCATGAGCGGCGTGCCGTATCACGCCAGCGACATCGGCGGCTTCTACGGCTCGACGCAGCCGACGGCCGAGTTGTACTTGCGCTGGCTGCAGATGAGCGTGTTCAGCTCGCACATGCGCGTGCATGGCATTGGCGCGCGCGAGCCGTGGGCGTTCGGCGAAGAGGGCGAGGCGATCGCCCGGCAATGGATCGAGTTCCGTTATCGCCTGCTGCCGTATCTGCAGCAGGTGATTGCGCAGGCAGTCGCCCTCGGCATGCCGGTGATGCGCGCGATGCCGCTGGCGTTTCCGGCCAACGCGCTGACCCGCGGCTACGAGACTCAGTTCATGTGCGGCGATGCGCTGCTGGTCGCGCCGATCATCGCGCCCGGCGGCGAGGTCGATGTCGCACTGCCGCCCGGCGCGTGGTATGACCTGGCCACGCGCCGGCGGCTCGCGGGGCGGCAGGTGATCCGGTACCGCGCGACGCTCGACCGTTTTCCGGTGTTCGGCCGCGAAGGTTACAGCCTGCCGCTGGGCCCGGTCGTGCAACACACCGGCGAGATCGACGCCAACAAGCCGTTGTCCGCGCTCTACGTCTTCGGCAAGCCGACCCGGCCGCTGTCCGGTTTTGCGCAGGCCGGCATCACCGTGCCGGACGGCGTGCCGACAGTCACGACCGCGCCCGAGGTGAGCGTAGAAGTTTTCGGCGAGCGCGGTGGAATCAACTTTGCTGCGATCGACGTGAAATCATGAGCGCGATGGACCGCCCATTGATCCAATGTCGCAGCGCACGACTCCAGGATCTTCGATGAGCAGCGCCCCGACCATCGCCGTCACCATCGGCGAGCCTGCCGGCATCGGCCCGGACCTGTGTATTCGGCTCGCGCAGCGGCGCTGGCCCGCGCGCCTGGTGTTCTTCGGCGACATCGAGTTGCTCCGCGAACGTGCGCTGCGCGCCGGTTCGGGCGCCCGCTTCGTCCCGTATTCCAGCGAAGCAAAGGCGCCGAGCGCAGCGCTGGAAGTCGCTCACTTTCCGCTTTCTGCGGCCGCGCGTCCGGGCCAGCCCGATCCGCTCAATGCACGCGCGGTGATCGCCACGCTGCAGGCCGCGCTTGCTGGATGCATGACCGGCGAGTTCGCCGCGATGGTGACCGCGCCGATCCAGAAAAGCGCCATCAATTCTGCCGGGATTCCGTTCACCGGGCACACTGAGTTCCTGGCCGAGCGCACCGGCACCCGGCACGTCGTGATGCTGCTCGTCGGCCACGGCGCGGCGGCATCGCTGCGGGTGGCGCTGGCGACCACCCACGTGCCGCTCTCCGCGGTGCCGGCGGCGATCACCGCCGCGCGGCTGACACTGACTCTGCGCATCGTCGCCGCCGAACTGAGCGCGAAATTCGGCATCGCCAAGCCAAGGATCGCCGTCTGCGGCCTCAACCCGCATGCCGGCGAAAGCGGCTATATCGGCCGCGAGGAAATCGACGTCATCGCACCGGTCATCGCGCAGCTGCGCGCCGAGGGGATCGGGCTGGTCGGGCCGGTTCCGGCCGACACCGTGTTCGTACCGCATACTGCGAAACAATTCGACTGCATCGTCGCGATGTATCACGACCAGGGCCTGCCCGCGCTGAAGCAGGCGAGCTTCGGTCACGGCGTCAACGTCACCCTCGGCCTGCCGATCGTGCGCACGTCGGTAGATCATGGCACCGCGCTCGCGCTCGCCGCCGATGCGACGCTGGCGAAAACCGCCGACCCCGGCAGCCTGATCGCCGCGACCGAACTGGCGATCGAGCTCGCCACCAAAGCCAGCGCCACGCGCCCCGCCAACGTCGCCGGATGAACGCCGGCCCGCGGCCAGCCCGGCACATCGCGCGCCGCCGTTTCGGCCAGAATTTTCTCGCCGACCCGCACTACATCGCCAGGATCGTCGCGGCCATCGACCCGCGGCCCGGCGACAATCTCGTCGAGATCGGACCCGGATTGGGCGCGCTCACGCGTTCACTGATCGACGCCTGCGGCCACATCACGGCGATCGAGATCGACCGCGATCTCGCAGCACGGCTGAGCACCGAATACGCGGCCGACCGCCTGACGCTGCACACCGCGGACGCGCTCGATTGCGACTTCGCCGCGTTCGGCAAAGAGCTGCGCGTGATCGGCAATCTGCCGTACAACATCAGCACGCCAATGCTGTTTTACCTCGCCGGCTTTGCCTCGATCGTGCGCGACGTGACGGTGATGCTGCAGAAGGAAGTCGTGCAGCGCATGGCCGCCGCGCCCGACACCGAGGAATACGGGCGGTTGTCGGTGATGCTGCAGGCGCGCTTCGCGGTGGAGCGGCTGTTCATCGTCCCGGCCGGCGCGTTCCGGCCGGCACCCAAGGTCGAGTCGGCGGTCGCGCGGTTGCGGCCGCTGGGCAGCGCCCGTCCGCACATCGCCGACGAGACGCTGTTCGCGCAGATCGTCACCGCCGCCTTCGGCCAGCGTCGCAAGACACTGCGTAACGCGCTCCGGCCTTTCGCCAGCGAAGCCGTGCTGGAACAGCAGGGGATCTCGCCGGGAGCACGCGGCGAAACCCTAGCCGTCGGCGATTACGTGCGCCTGGCGAACGCACTTTCTCTGCCTTCCACGTCAGGATGAGCTGCCAGCGCAACTGAAGTACGCCATTCCCGCGCAAGCGGGAGTCCATTGTGAATGCGAAAAGTGGATCCCCGCTTTTGCGGGGATGACGATCGATTTTGCCTACCGCGTGAACATCACCGAAAGAGCTGGACAACGCTTTGCTCGAGCCATGCCATCGGCAGCATCAGCAGCAGTTGCCCGAGCACGATGGCAATCAGCGGCGACAGGTCTAGTGTCCCTCCCAGCGGGGGCAGGATCCGTCGGATAGGCGCGAGCACCCTAAACGTCAGCGCGTTGAGCACGCCGGCGAGCGGTCCGTCCGGTGCGACCCACGACAGGATCGCCTGGATGAAGATGGCGCCAATCATGATCCACAGCGCGGCCTTGATGAGATCGACGATCGCGAGCGCGGCGAGCATGCCCACGAGCGAAGCGGAGAACGCGGTGTTGGTTAGTAGCGTGAGCGCGCCCAGCCACAAGCACTGCGCAAACCACGCCAGCAGCAACGACGCCCAGTCGTAGCCGGCATGTCCCGGCAGGATGCGCCGCAGCGGCCTGACCGCCCAGTCGGTCAACGCGATCGTCGTCTGGCCCACAGGATTGCGAAACGGCGCGCGCAGCCACTGCATGATGAAGCGCAGCAGCGCGGTATAGACGACCAACCCGAACGCGGTATTGATCAGGAAATGCAGTGCTTCTGTCCACACGATCGTTACTCGCGCCCGAACTGTTCGCCGAGCTCGCGCGCCCGCTCCGCGGCGGCTTTGACGGCGCCGACGATCGCCGCCTTGACCGCCGCGTTATCCAGCGCGGCCACCGCGCGTTCGGTGGTGCCACCCTTGGAGGTTACCTGCGCGCGCAGGATCGAGGTTTCGGATTCGCTTTGTTCGGCCAGTCGTGTCGCTCCGGAAAACGTCGCCAGTGCCAGGCGGTGTGCCTGCGCCGGCTCGAAGCCCAGTTCGCGCGCGGCCAGTTCCAGCGCTTCGAGGAAATAGAACACGTACGCCGGTCCGCTGCCCGACACCGCTGTAACCGCATCGAGTTCGTCCTCGCGCTCGCACCACAGGGTGCCGCCCACCGCTTCCAGTATTGCCGCGGCGCGTGCGCGGCCGTCACCGTCGACTCCCGACATCGCATACAGCCCGGCGATCCCCGAGCCGATCAGGGCCGGGGTGTTGGGCATGGCGCGCACCAGCCGGCGATAGCCGAGCAGCCAGCGCGACAGGTCCGGCAGGCGAATGCCGGCGGCGATGCTGAGGACGACCTGGCGCCTGAGCAGCGTGGCCAGATCACGCGCCACCGCGCGCACGTTCTGCGGCTTGACGGCGATGACGATGACGTCGGCGTTGACGACCGCCGCCGGTTCGACCTGGATGAAGGTGGCGACGCCCAGCCGCGCGGAAATGGTCGCGCGGGCCTCGGGGTCGGGTTCGACGACCGCGAAGGCATTCGACGCCCCGCCGCGGGCGACCAGCCCTCCGATGAGCGCGCGCGCCATATTGCCGCCGCCGATGAAAGTGATGTTCATGAACTCTCCAACTCGATTCTTGGGGGCCGCTGCCCGAACAGGGCGCTGCCGATCCGCAACAAGGTAGCACCTTCGGCAACCGCGACCTCGAGATCTCCGGACATGCCCATCGACAAGGTGTCGAGCGCATGACCCTGCGCTCGAGTCGCCTCGTAGATCTCCCGCAGGGCGCGAAATTGCGCCCGCGTCCGCGTGGTGTCCGGGCTTTCCTGCGCAATGCCCATGTAGCCGCGCAGCGATAGCCGCGGCAGCTGCGCCACCGCCGCCGCCAACGCCGGCGCCGATTCCGGGACGCAACCGCTTTTGCTCGCCTCGCCACTGATGTTGACCTGGACGCAGACGTTGAGCGCCGGCATTCCGGGCGACCGCGCCGCGGACAGCCGCTCGGCGATCGGCAGCCGGTCTATCGACTGCACCCAGTCGAACGCGTCCGCCGCCAGGCGCGCCTTGTTGCCCTGGAGCGGCCCGATCAGGTGCCATTGACTGCCTTGGAGGTCGCCGAGCTCTTTCTTCTTGGCGATCGCCTCCTGCACGTAATTCTCCCCGAACATGCGCTGTCCCGCCCGCCAGGCGTCGCCAATCGCAGCGGACGGGATCGATTTACTCACTGCCAGCACGCGGATTTGCGCCGGATCGCGACTCGCGGCAAGGGCGGCGGCAGCGATGCGCGCCTCGATGGCTTGCCATGCCTTCTCGTATGGGGTCATAATCAGATGACGTCGGCATAGGCAGCCAGTACATTGTAATCAACAGCTTGCCTTGATTCCGACAGTCAGGATTATAAATGGACATCGCCGAGCTGCTCGCATTTGCGGTAAAGAACAAGGCTTCGGACCTGCATCTCTCGGCAGGGCTGCCGCCGATGATTCGCGTCCACGGCGACATCCGGCGCATCAACCTGCCGCCGATGGAGCACGAGGACGTGCACGCCATGGTGTACGACATCATGAGCGACGCGCAGCGCAAGATGTACGAAGAGATGCTCGAATGCGACTTCTCCTTCGGCATTCCCAACCTTGCCCGCTTTCGCGTCAATGCCTTCAATCAGGAACGCGGCGCCGCCGTCGCCTTCCGGACCATTCCCTCGAAAGTTCTGTCGCTCGAGGAGCTCGCGGCGCCGCGCATCTTCGCCGAGCTCACCAATCGCCCGCGCGGCCTGATCCTGGTGACCGGCCCGACCGGATCGGGCAAGTCGACGACGCTGGCGGCGATGGTCAACCACGTCAACGAAAACGAATACGGCCACATCCTCACCATCGAGGATCCGATCGAGTTCCTCCACGAATCGAAGAAATGCCTGATCAACCAGCGCGAAGTCGGACCGCACACGCTGTCCTTCTCTAACGCCCTGCGCGCGGCGCTGCGTGAAGACCCCGATTACATCCTGGTCGGGGAAATGCGCGACCTGGAGACGATCCGCCTCGCGCTGACCGCGGCCGAAACCGGCCACCTGGTATTTGGCACGCTGCACACGAGTTCGGCCGCCAAGACCATCGACCGCGTCATCGACGTCTTTCCGGCCGCGGAAAAGGACATGGTCCGCGCGATGCTTTCCGAGTCGCTGGTCGCGGCGATTTCGCAGACTCTGCTCAAGACCAAGGATCAGCAGGGCCGCATCGCCGCGCACGAAATCATGATCGGCTCGCCGGCGATCCGCAACCTCATCCGCGAAAACAAGGTCGCGCAAATGTATTCCTCGATCCAGACCAGCCAGGCGGCTGGCATGCAGACGCTCGACCAGTGTCTGGTGGAAATGGTACGCCGCAACCAGGTGTCCCTGGCCGAGGCGCGCAATCGTGCCGTCAACAAGGACCTGTTCGGCGGCTAACAGCACGCCAGGGAGCGCGCACTATGGAACGCGAAACCGCGACAAAATTCATTCACGAGCTGCTCGATCTGCTGGTAAAGCAGAACGGCTCCGACCTGTTCATCACCGCCGGCTTTCCTCCAGCGGTGAAGATCGACGGCAAGATCGCGCCGGTGTCGAAGACGCCGCTGACGCCGCAGCACACGATCGAAATCGTACGCAGCGTGATGAACGACAAGCAGGCGGCGGAATTTGAAGCGTCGAAGGAATGCAACTTTGCGATCAGCCCGCCGAGCATCGGCCGCTTCCGCTGCAACGCGTTCGTGCAGATGGGGCGCGTGGGCATGGCGATGCGCACGATCAATACCAACATTCCTACCTTCGACGAACTCTCCCTGCCGCCGGTGCTCAAGGACGTCACGATGAGCAAGCGCGGCATCATGATGTTCATCGGCGCGACCGGCGCCGGCAAGTCGACGTCGATGGCGGCGCTCCTGGGTTACCGTAACGAGAACAGTTACGGCCACATCATCACCATCGAAGATCCGATCGAATTCGTCCACGAGCACAAGAATTGCATCATTACCCAGCGCGAAGTGGGTGTGGACACCGACAACTGGGGCATCGCGCTGAAGAACACGCTGCGCCAGGCGCCCGACGTGATTCTGATCGGCGAAATCCGCGATCGCGACACCATGGACTACGCCATCGCTTTTGCCGAAACCGGCCACTTGTGCCTGGCCACGCTGCACGCGAACAGCACCAACCAGGCACTCGACCGGATCATCAACTTCTTCCCCGAGGAGCGGCGTCAGCAGCTGCTGATGGACCTGTCGCTCAACATCCGCGCATTTGTCGCGCAGCGGCTGATCGCGCGCCGCGATGGCCGCGGCCGCGTGCCGGCGGTCGAGGTAATGCTCAATTCGCCGCTGATTTCCGACCTGATCTTCAAGGGCGACGTTTCCGGTATCAAGGAAATCATGAAGAAGTCGCGCGAACTCGGCATGCAGACCTTCGACCAGGCACTGTTCGACCTGTTCGAGGCCGGCATGATCAGTTACGAAGATGCGTTGCGCAACGCCGATTCGCTCAACGACCTGCGCCTCGAGATCAAGCTGCACGGCAAGGACGCCAAGAACCGCAACATCATGGCGGGGATCGGCAACATGGACCTGGTGCCGGATCAATCGAACCCGATGGGGGCGACCCGGTTCTGAGTTCGGGGGCTGTCGCGACACGGCTACATCCAACGCCGGCATGCAAAGTCTGGTCGTCGGTGTGATACGCTGAACATTCACCCCCTGCGGAGCAGTTCGCTCGCACCATGTCCGGCCTCGATTCCAGCACGCCCATTCCCAGCGAGATCAAGCTGCATCAGGCGTCGCGCCTGATGCAGCTGTCATTCGCCGACGGCACGACTTTTCGCCTGCCGTATGAATTCCTGCGCGTGCATTCGCCTTCGGCGGAAGTTCGCGGCCACGGTCCGGGCCAGGAAACGCTGCAGGTCGGCAAGCGCGACGTGACCATCGCCGAAATCGAAGCGGTCGGACATTACGCGATCCGCCCCAAGTTCTCCGATGGCCACGACACGGGCATTTATTCCTGGGACTACCTCTACGATCTCGGCACGCGTCACGATACGCTGTGGCAACAATATCTTGCGCGACTTGCCGCGGCGGGCGCGACCCGGGATGTTGACTCCAGCGCGCCGACCGCTGCCCCGGCGCACGCGTGCGGACACAAGCATTGAGCGACAAGACCACCTTCGGCTTCGAAGAAGTCGCGCCCGACGAGAAGACGCGGCGCGTGCGCGGCGTGTTCGAATCGGTCGCCGGCAAGTACGACCTGATGAACGACTTGATGTCCGCAGGCCTGCACCGCGGCTGGAAGCGCTTCGCGGTGGAGACCAGCGGCGTGCGCGCCGGCGCGCGGGTGCTCGACGTCGCGGGCGGCACTGCCGATCTCGCGCGCCTGTTCGCCGATCGGGTCGGCCCGAGCGGCAGCGTCGTGCTTACCGACATCAACGGCGCAATGCTCGGCGCCGGTCGCGACCGCCTGCTCAACGAAGGCAGGGTCATTCCGGTCGTGCAATGCGACGCCGAGGTGCTGCCGTTTCCACCGCGTTCCTTCGACTGCGTTTCGATCGCGTTCGGACTGCGCAATGTCACGCGCAAGGAAAATGCGCTCGCCGAAATGCGCCGCGTGTTGCGGCCAGGCGGCGTTGCGATCATTCTCGAATTCAGCCAGCCGTGGGCGCCGTTGCGCCCGGCGTACGACTGGTACAGCTTTAACGTCCTGCCGAAGCTTGGCAAGGCGGTCGCCGGCGATGAAGCCAGCTATCGCTACCTCGCCGAGTCGATCCGCGTGCATCCCGACCAGCAAGCGCTGAAGTCCATGATGGAGCAGGCGGGGTTCGACCGGGTCGACTGGTTCAACCTCGCTGCAGGCGTGGTGGCGCTGCATCGGGGGCGCGTGTTCTGAGCGCGCTGCCGACGATGAATCTCGCTGCCGAAGCCGTCAATCGTACACTCGAGCGCGAAACCTGGGCGCGCGAACGCCTGGCGGCACATGCGGGGCGCACCGTCCGCTTCGTCGTCGGACCGGCGCGCGCTACGTTCGCCATCGACACCGACGGTCGGCTGCACGCTGCGGTGGCAACTCCCGATCTCACGCTCAGCGTGTCGCCATTGCGCCTGCCGGCGTTGCTAGCGCAACCGGGACGCTGGACGGAACTGGTCAGCGCGGACGGCGACGCCGCGCTTGTCGCAACACTCGCCGATCTAGCGCTCACCTTGCCCATGTTCGTCGAACAAGCTTTCGCTCGCGCCTTCGGTCCGATCGTCGGCCAGCAGTTCGCCGATGCCGGGCGCCGCCTGCTGGTCATGCCGGAATACTCCGCGCAGCGTGTCGGCGACAGCATTGCGCGCTTCGTCGGCGACGAAGGCAATATCGCGGTGCCGGGCGCGCAAGGGCGCGCCTTCGCAGCCGATGTCGCTACGCTGGCCAGCGAAGTCGATGCGCTCGCCACGAGGATCGACGCCCTGGCGAACAACGCATCGCGCGAACACGACACTTAGCAGGATGCTCCCGACTCCCTCGTGAAAGGAGTGAGTGGCAGCGCGGGTGAGCGTCACAACGCTCCGGCACCACCAAAAATCCTCCTTGTGCGATCCCGTACAATCGTCCCATGCATTTGCTGAGACTCGCGAAAATCCTGCGCGTCGCGCTCAAGTACGGGCTCGACGAATTCCTGCTCGGTCACGAACGTTTTCACTGGCTGCGGCCCACCGTTCGCGTCGTCACTTTCTGGCGCAACCTTTCGGCGCCGCGCGCGGAGCGGCTGCGCCTGGCGCTGCAGGACCTGGGGCCGATCTTCGTCAAGTTCGGGCAGATGGTGTCGACCCGGCGCGACCTGCTGCCACCCGACATTGCCGATGAACTGGCCCGGCTGCAAGATCGCGTCCCGCCCTTCGCCACCGTCGAAGTGCTCGCGACTCTGCAGCGCGCCTATGGCAAGCCCGTGGAACAGGTGTTCAAGTCGTTTTCTCGCGAGCCGATCGCCAGCGCATCGGTCGCGCAGGTGCATCTGGCGCAGTTGCCCGACGGCACGCCCGCGGCGGTCAAGGTGCTGCGGCCCAACATCGCGGCGACCATCGAGAAGGATCTCGGCCTGATGCAGACCGGCGCGATGCTCATGGAGAAACTGTGGTCCGACGGCAAGCGTCTCAAGCCGCGTGAGGTCGTCGCCGAATTCGACAAGACGATCCACGACGAGCTCGACCTCTCGCGCGAAGCCGCCAACTGCTCGCAACTGCGCCGCAATTTTCAGAACTCGCCGCTACTGCTCGTGCCCGAGGTCTATTGGGACTTCTGCTCGCGCGAAGTGATGGTGATGGAACGCATGACCGGCACGCCAATTGGACAGGTCGAGCGGCTGAGGAGCGAAGGTGTCGACATCAAGGGCCTCGCCCGCGCCGGCGTCGAGATCTTCTTCACACAGGTGTTCCGCGACGGCTACTTCCACGCCGATATGCACCCCGGAAATATCTTTGTCGCCACCGAGCCGCAGCGTCGCGGCAAGTACATCGCGCTCGACTTCGGCATCATGGGTACGCTCTCCGAGCGCGACAAGAGTTACCTCGCACAGAATTTCGTTGCCTTCTTCCGCCGTGACTACCGGCGCGTGGCTACAGCGCACATCGAGTCGGGCTGGGTACCGCCTGACACCCGCGTCGATGAGCTCGAGAGCGAGATTCGCGTGGTGTGCGAACCGATCTTCGACAAACCGCTCAAGGAAATCTCGCTCGGCCGCGTGCTGGTGAACCTTTTCAAGGCGTCGCGGCGCTTCAACGTCGAGATCCAGCCGCAACTGGTTCTGTTGCAGAAGACGCTGCTCAATGTCGAAGGGCTGGGGCGCGAGCTCGATCCGGATCTGGATCTTTGGGTGACCGCGAAGCCGTTCTTGGAGCGCTGGATGAAGGAGCAAATCGGCTGGCGCGCGGTGGAACGCCGTTTGCGCGATGAGGCGCCGTTCCTCGCGACAACGCTGCCGCTGCTGCCGCGACTCATCTACCAGAAGCTTTCCGAGCCGCCTCCCGCCTCCGAAGCGGCACTGCTGGCGCTGACTGCTGCGCAGCAAGCGCGCAATCGCTGGTTGATCATAGTTGCCGTGCTGCTCGCCGGCGTTGTTGCCCTGCTGTTGGTGCAAACGTTGCGCTGACTCACGACACAGCCACTTACCTCTTGCGCGGCGATGTCGTGACAACGATCGTCTCGTTCCAAACGATCGACACGTCCGGCTGCCGCTTGACGAACCAAGCGTCCCCGCGACGGTCTTTGCGACGCTTCGGAAGAGAGAGTTTTTCCCGCAGGAATGCCAGCCATTTTGCTACAATCCGCCGGTCCCAACAAAGACTCGGCGACGCCGCGATGGCACTGCTCGAAATCAAGAACATCACGCGCCGGTTCGGAGCCTTCGAAGCGGTCAAGAACGTAAGCTTCGACGTCGCTGCCGGCGAGTTCTTCACCCTGTTGGGGCCCTCAGGATGCGGTAAGACGACGATCCTGCGCATGATCGCCGGTTTCGACATGCCCGACGCGGGCAGCATCATCCTCGATGGCGTCGATCTCAGGGACACGCCTCCGGAGCGGCGTCCCATCCACACCGTCTTCCAGAGTTACGCGCTGTTTCCGCACATGTCCGTAGTCGACAATGTCGCGTTTCCGCTGAAAATGGCCGGCGCGCCGCAGGACGAAATTCACTTCAAGGTAAAGGCAGTCCTCGATCTGGTGCACCTGTCGGAAAAGGGCGACCAGTTTCCGCACGAACTGTCGGGTGGCCAGAAGCAGCGCGTCGCGCTCGCGCGTTCGCTGGTGAACCGGCCCAGATTGCTGCTGCTCGACGAGCCACTCGGCGCGCTCGATGCCAAGCTGCGCGAGCAGCTCCAGGTCGAGCTAATGAGCCTGCAACGCGATGTCGGCGTTACTTTCATTTTCGTCACGCACTCGCAGGCCGAGGCGCTGGCGCTGTCGCATCGCATCGCGGTGATGAACACCGGCCGCATCGAGCAGCTCGACGAGCCATCCAAGATCTACGGCTTTCCCAACAACCGCTTCGTCGCCGACTTCATCGGTAACTGCAATCTGCTCGACGTCACGGTGACCAGTAGACGCGACGATTCGCTCACGCTGGCCAGCGCCGGGTTGGGCACGATCAGCGCACCCGCGCGAGCGGGCATCGCTGTCGGCGCCGAGGGCGTGCTGGCGCTGCGCCCGGAAATGGTTCGTATCTTCGCCAAGCACGCAGCCGTCGCCGACGATACCGGGCTGGTCAATCGTTTCCATGGCAAGGTGCGCGAATACGTCTACATCGGCGACGTGACGACGTACATCGTGTTCCTCGACAACGGCCAGAAGATCGAGGCGCTCGCACCGAACGCCGGCTCGGGACGCGCGCGCTTTTTTGAGACCGGCGATGATGTGCAGGTCGCGTGGCGCGGTGATGCCGGTCATTTCGTGAGCGATCGGTAGCGTCGTGAAAGCCGCGTCGTCCTGGGCTAAGTGGACCGTCGGCGGCCCACCATTTTTCTTTCTGCTGGTCTTCTTCGCGCTACCAGGGCTCATTGTCGTCCTGGCATCGTTCATGTACCCCGGCGAGTTTGGCGGCCTGGCGCCACTGTTTCCGCTGCGCGGCAGCGAGGAAACGGGCCTCACCGTCGAGAACTACCAGGTCTTCTTCGGCGACTGGGTGTACGTGCAGATCTTTGCCAAGTCCTTCGGCGTGGCCGCACTGACGACGTTCATCTGCCTGCTGGCGGGCTATCCGCTGGCGATGCTCATTGCGCGCATGCCGAAGAAGCGGCGCGACCTGATGGTGCTGCTGGTGATCCTGCCGTTCGCGAGCAATTTCCTGGTGCGGGTCTACGCGTGGATGATCATCCTCGGACCCTTCGACCTTCTGTTCACGCGCTTCGCCGTGATCGTCGGCATGGTGTTCGTGCACCTGCCTTTCATGATCCTGCCGCTGTACACCAATCTCGAAAAGCACGATCCGGTGCTGCTCGATGCGGCACAGGACCTCGGCGCCAATCGCTGGGAGCGCTTCTGGCGAGTGACCTTTCCGCTGTCGCTGCCCGGAATCTTCTCCGGTGCGGCCCTGGTGTTCATTCCGGTGCTGGGCATGTTCGCGATTCCCGAGATCCTCGGCGGCGCCAACGACTGGCTGGTTGGCAACATGATCAAGGAATCGTTTCTCGGCACGCGCGACTGGCCGTTCGGCTCGATGCTTTCGCTGATGCTCACCCTCGCGGTGCTGCTGGTCGCGGCCATCTCGGCGTGGTTCGCGCGCGGAGGGCTGCGGCGTGCCTAGCGGGGCCCTGCTGCTGATTGTCGGCCTGGGCATGGCTGCGATTGCGCTGGTCGCGTGGCTGCTGTCGCGGGCGACGCGCCAGCGCTACGCACTGTGCCTGGTATCGATTGCGGTGTACGCATTCCTGTACGTCCCGTTGCTCATCGTAGTCGTGTTCTCTTTCAACGATTCGAAGCTCAACGCCGAATGGGTGGGCTTCACGCTATCGTGGTACAAGACGCTGTTCGCAGATCAGGACATGCTGCGCGCGGCCGGCAATTCAGTGCTGATTGCCATGGTGGCGAGTTTATGCGCGACCATCCTGGGCACGATGTCCGGCATCGCCATGCATCGCTACCGCACGCGGGTGCTGCCATTCATGGTGCTCACACCGGTCGCGATGCCGGAAATCCTGCTCGGCGTGTCGCTGCTGATCTTTTTCATCCAGGTCATCGGCACCGAACTCAACCTACTCACCGTGATCATCGCCCACGTGACCTTCTGCATCGGTTTCGTCGCCATCATCGTGCGCGCGCGGCTGGCAGGGATGGACGAGTCGATTTTCGAGGCGGCGCGCGACCTCGGCGCGTCGCCGTGGCAGACGTTTCGCCTGATCACGCTGCCGCTGATCATGCCCGGCGTAGTCGCCGGCGCCCTGATGGCCTTCACCTTGTCCATAGACGACTTCGTCATCACCTTCTTCACCGCCGGCGTTGGGGTGTCGACGCTGCCCCTGCAGATCTACTCGATGATCAAGATCGCCGTCACTCCGGAGGTCAACGCGATCTCGACGCTGCTCATGGCGCTGACCCTGGTCATGATCGTCGTCGCCGGCAAGCTTGCCCCCGACGCGCTGCGGGGGAAAGCGGATTGAGGCGCGCCGCTCGCCCGATCGACATGCTCGGCGCTGCGCTGCTGGCCCTCGCGCTGGCCGCGTGCGGTCCGAAGGCCGACGTTGGCGACAGTAAAGAGACGGACGTCAAGCCCGCGTCGCGCGGCACCAACGAGCTGCACCTGTACAATTGGAACAACTACATCGCCGAGGAAACGGTCAAGCGCTTCGAGGCGGCCTGCAATTGCCGGCTAGTGCAGGACTACTATTCCGACAACGAGGAATTGCTGGCGAAGCTGGCCGCGGGCGCGACCGGTTACGACATCCTGGTGCCGACCGGCAACGCCGTTGAAACGCTCATCGCCGGGGGTGCGTTGCGCCAGCTCGACAAGAGCAAGCTGCCGCACTTCAGGAATCTCAAGCCCGAGTTCGTCAACCCGTGGTACGACCCGGGCAACAAATACTCGGTTGCGTACGCGTACTCGCTGACATTGGTCGGCTACAACGTCGAGAAAATGAAGGAGCTGGGACTGCCGACCGACAGCTGGGCGGTGATCTTCGACCCGAAGTACCTGGAGCGCGTCAAGGGCAAGGTCACCGTTCTCGACAGCCAGCGCGAACTATTCGCGGCGGCGCTGCTCTACCTCGGCTACCCGGTAAACGAGACCAATCCGGCGAAGCTCAAGGAGGCGCGCGACACGATTCTGCGCGCCAAGCCATACTGGGCTGCGTTCAACGCGTCGTCGTACATCAAGGAACTGACCATCGGCAATATCTGGCTCGCGCACGGCTATTCGAACGACATGTTTCAGGCTGCGCAGGATGCGAAGCGAGCCAACCGTCCGTTTTCGATCGGCTATTCGACGCCCAAGCAGGGTGCCGTGCTCGCGGTGGACAACATGGTCATGCACAAGACCGGCCCGCGTCCCGACCTCGCTTACCAGTTCATCGATTTCATGCTCGAGGGGAAGAACTCGGCGGAGCTTTCCAACATGCTGGGGTCGGGCAATCCCAACGCCGCAGCGATGCAATTCATCGACCCGGCGATCCGCGACAACCCCGCGGTGTTCCCCGACCCGGAAGCGATGAAGCGTCTTGAGCAGCTGCGCGACATGTCGCGCAAGGAGCGGCGGCTGATGAACCGCATGTGGACCGAGATCAAGGTGCGGTGAGCACCCCGACAACGTGAGCGAAGCGCGCAACCCCGTCTCGATCCAGCCCTTGTCACCGGCGCGCGTCGACGACTACCTGAGTTTTTTCGATCATGAGCGCGGCCCCGCGTTCGCCGACAATCCGGAGTGGGCCAAGTGCTACTGCCACTTCTACGAGGTGCCGCGCGCCATCGACTGGCCGTCGCTGCCGGGTGAAGCCAACCGCGTCGCGATGCGCGCGCGCATCGAAGTGGGTGAGATGGAAGGCTTCCTCGCCTACGACGGTGACGAAGTGGTCGGCTGGATGAACGCGCAACCACGGCACAAGCTGCCGCATTGCTTCGACCGCATGCACATTGCGACGCCCGCGACCACCCTTCCCGATCACGAAGCCGCGGTGATCGTCTGTTTCGTCATTGCGCCGGACCGGCGCCGCACCGGCATTGCTCGTGCGCTATTGACGCAGGGCGTCGCCGCACTCGCTGCGCGCGGGGTCAAGTTGGTTGACGCATTTCCCTTCAAATCCGCCGACAGCGTCGCGTCGGCCAACCACTACCATGGCTCGCTGTCGATGTTCGCCGCAGCGGGCTTCGCCGTTCTTCGCGAGGACGAGAATTTGACCGTGGTGCGCAAGCTGCTCTAGGTCGCGCACTGGAGCGCGAGATGCCGGAAGATCGCAGATGTAGAGGTATCAGGTCCCTGCCGCAGCCTATAATCGCGCAGGCATTCCCTCCGCCTTCCTCCTTCGCGCGCCATGGTCTACCGTCCGCATTCGACACTGCTGCCGCAGTATTTCGCGGCGCTCTATGCGCTCATGATCGTCTATGCGAGCCTGCGTCCGTTCGCGGGCTGGATGGCGCCCATTCCGGGGACGCCATATTTTCTGCTGGCGTCGTGGCCGCCGCGCTTCACCCGTTTCGACATCGGTATCAACCTCATCGCCTACGCTCCCCTCGGCTTCTTCGTCGCGCTGATCGGCTCGAAGCGCACGGGTGTGAAGCGTATTGGCGCGAGCTTGGCGGCGGGCGCGTTGCTCTCGCTGGCGATGGAAACTGCGCAGATGTTCCTGCCGATGCGGGACGCCAGCGCCATGGATTTCCTCTCCAACATGGCGGGCGCGGCGCTCGGCGCGGTCTTGACGATCGTCTTCCACCTGATCCCCGGTTTGCGCAAGCGCGTTGGTGCATGGCGCCAACGCGTATTTCTGCAGGGCCGCAGCGGGGACTTTGGCCTTGCCTTGCTTGGCACCTGGCTGCTCGCCCAAGTCAATCCCGGCATCCCGCTGTTCGCCGCGACGTTCGATCCGTC
Organism: Edaphobacterium sp. (SeqCode); assembly: GCA_039934835.1. GTDB lineage: Bacteria > Pseudomonadota > Gammaproteobacteria > Burkholderiales > Casimicrobiaceae > PALSA-1003. Next base: position 22,054 of record JBDTLK010000002.1, read on the forward strand.
GCTGGAATTGACCAGCGATTTTGCCGGTACCCTGCTGCAGGCCGCGCAAAGCTCGTTCAACGTCGTGGGTGTGGGCCTTTTCCTGGCACTGCTTCTGCGGCAGCGCCATTTCCTTGGCGGCGCGGTGCTCCTGTTGATCGGCAGCGCGCTGATGCTCAAGGGTATTGCGGCCATCCTGCTGCTGCGCCAGACGGTAGTCGAAACGTGGATCAAGCCAGGTGTGCTGTTCGGGACCGGCGTGGGCGTGGCAGTGCTGCTGGTTGCCATTCGCCTGCCGCGCCCCGCCCGCACCACTCTGTGCGCAGTTGCGCTGCTGTCGTCGCTGGTCGCGCCGCTGCTCGCGCCCGACATGTGGCAGGCGCGCGCGCCGCTGGCGCTGTTCGACTGGCCCTATGGCCAGCTGCTCAACTTCAACGGGCTGACCCACGCTGTGCTGGTCGTTTGGCCGGTGCTCGCGAGCGTATTTCTGCTCTGGCAAGCGGGCCAGCCCGGTTGGGGCCACACCGTCCAGGACAGCGATAACCCTCGCGTATAATCCGCCACTCGCTCCGGAGTTCGGCATGGGTTACTACAAGCACCACGTATTTTTCTGCCTCAACAAGCGCGACCCGCCCGAGACCTGCTGCGCGACTCGCGGCGCGGATGAAATGCAAGCCTACGCCAAGAAGCGCATCAAGCAACTCGGCCTCAGCGGCAAGGGCAGCGTGCGCATCAACAAGGCGGGTTGCCTCGATCGCTGCGAAGAGGGCCCCGTGCTGGTCGTCTATCCCGAGGAAGTCTGGTACACCTATGTCGATCGCGACGACATCGATGAAATCGTCGACTCGCACCTGGTCAATGGCCGCGTCGTCGAGCGGTTGAAGATTTGACGCGGGGCGAGCGGCGCGAGCTGATCGCCGGACCCGCCGGCGTCCTCGAGGTCGCGCTGAACGTCCCCGAGGCCGAGCCACGCGGCATCGCCCTAGTAGCACATCCGCATCCGCAACAGGGCGGCACGCTCGACAACAAGGTCGCGCAGACGCTGGCGCGCACTTTCGCCGGATTGGGTTATGCCAGCGTGCGCTTCAATTTTCGCGGCGCGGGCAAGAGCGCAGGCGCGTTCGACGATGGCAGCGGCGAGACCGACGATGCGTTGGCAGCGTGGGCCTGGGCGCAGGGCCAGTTTCCCGATGTCGCGCAGCTGCCCCCGGTGCTGGCCGGATTTTCTTTCGGGTCCTACGTGCAGACACGCGTTGCACACGCTGTCAAGGCCGAACGACTGGTGATGGTCGGCGCGGCGGTGAAGCGCTTCCCCATAGAGCAGGTCCCTGCCGACACGATCGTGATCCATGGCGAGGAAGACGACGTAGTAGCGCTCGCCGACGTCTTCACGTGGGCGCGGCCGCAATTGCTGCCGGTGATCGTTTTTCCGGGGTGCGGGCACTTCTTCCACGGCCGACTGGCCCAGTTGCAGCAGGTCATTGTCGGAATGTGGCAACGATGAACGATACGGCGAGCAACGGCGCCGTCCTTGTCGTCAACGGACTGCGCAAATCGTACGGCGAGAACGAGGTCGTGCGCGGGCTCGATTTTTCGATACATCGCGGCGAGTGCTTCGGCCTGCTTGGCCCAAACGGGGCGGGCAAGACGACAACGCTGCGCTGCTGCCTGGGACTGACCGAACCCAACGCCGGATCGATCAGGCTGGTCGGCGAACCGGTACCGGAGAACGCACGTCAGGCGCGCGTACGCGTTGGGGTGGTGCCGCAGATGGACAATCTCGATCCCGACTTTACCGTCGTCGAGAATTTGCGGATCTACGGCCGCTACTTCCGCATGCCGGATGCTGTTGTGCGCGAGCGCATCCCGCGCCTGCTGGAGTTTGCCGGGCTGTCGGCCAAGGGTGGCGTCAGCATTCGTACCCTGTCGGGTGGCATGAAGCGGCGGCTGACGCTTGCCCGTGCACTGATCAACGATCCTGAACTGCTGATCCTCGACGAGCCGACCACCGGACTCGACCCGCAGGCGCGTCATCTGATCTGGGACGGTTTGCGGCAATTGGTGAGCCAGGGCAAGACGATCCTCCTGACGACGCATTTCATGGACGAAGCCGAGCGGCTGTGCTCTCGGCTGGCCGTCATCGATCACGGCGTGATGATCGCTAGCGACTCGCCGCGCGCGTTAATCGCGGCGCACGTCGAGCCGGAGGTCGTCGAAGTCTATGGCGACGACGTGCGGGCATGGGTCGATGGCCGTGGACGCGGTCTTGCCGACCGGCTGGAGGTCGCCGGCGACACGGCGTTCTGTTATTCGCGCGATGCGGCGCCGCTGCTCGCTGATCTAGCGAAGGCGCCGGGCCTGCGCTATCTGCACCGGCCCGCGAATGTCGAGGACCTTTTCATCAAGCTGACAGGGCGGGAACTGCGTGACTGAATCTACGCCGCGATAGGGGGACGGTGGGTGGGATCGAATTCAACTCTGGGAGCGTTGGCGCGAAATGTCGCGACGTCGAGGGCATCGAGCGAGACGGGTAGCGCAAGCGCGCGCTGCGTCGGCGGCGCATCGTCGCCAAAACAGCGCGCACACAATCTTTAGGCCGCCCGGGCGTCGTGCACCGACCAAGGTCTACAATTGAGTCGGATCGACGTGGCCGGCACTGAGCGGGCCGCCCATCCCAGCCAAGGAGACATCGATCATGACGAACGAGGTGCCCTCCGGTCCGGCCGCCGAAATCGCCCGGCTCGAGCGTGAACTCGACGAGGCGGAGCTCTATGAGCAGACGCTGCGTGAGCGGATCGTCGCAATCCGCCACGAGCTCACCGCAGGCCATTCGGCGCGGGCCCTATCCCTGTGCAATCAGACGCTGAACGAGATCGACAGTGCGACAGACGTCGTCGCGAGCTCAAGGCCTGCGTCCAACACGCCTTCGTGACCCGGGTGCTCGCGATGCCTGGGTGCCCTGCGCTTGACGCGAACGCCCACCGAAGGGCCTTCGACCCGCCGGCGGTCGCGGTCGGAGTGCTCATTGGACGCCATCGGCGATGCTAGGAATTCACGACTACGGGCTTTTCGTCGCGACCGGTATCGTTTTTAACCTGCTACCGGGCCAGGATACGCTGTACATCGTGGGCTCGAGCATCGCCCACGGTCGGCGCATCGGCCTCGCGTCCGCATTGGGGATCAGCGCTGGCTGCATTGTGCATACCGTCGCTGCGGCACTCGGTCTTTCGGCCATCATTGCGACCTCGTCAACGGCATTCACCGCCGTAAAGCTGGCAGGTGCGGCGTACCTCATCTATCTCGGCATTCGTGCTCTTGCGACACGGGCCGACGCCATTTCGCCGATCGAATACCCCGCCTCGATGCGCACGGGACTGGCCTTTCGCCGAGGCATTGTGACGAACGTGCTCAACCCAAAGGTCGCGCTCTTCTTCCTGGCGCTTCTGCCCCAATTCATCGATTCAGACAGTCCCACGAAAGTCGACGCGTTTCTCGTGCTTGGCCTTACATTTGTGGCAACAGGAACGATATGGTGTCTGTTCCTGGCGGCCGCCGCTTCGCGAGTTCGCGGTTTCTTCGTCAACCATCCGCGCGCGCTGGCTCGCCTTTCTCGCGCCGCGGGTGCGCTATTCGTGTTTCTTGGTCTGCGGTTGGCGACGAGCGATCAATGACGCCAAACCCGTCGCTCGTCAACGCAATCGTCGTAGCTCCGGTGTCTCGTTATCAGCGATGACCTTCGCACACGCTGACCCCTTCGACCTCCAGCGCTTTGTCGATGCCCAGGTAAAGGACTACCAACGCGCCCTGGAGGAACTGCGCGCAGGAAAGAAAATCACGCACTGGATTTGGTACGTATTGCCTCAACTGCGCGGGCTCGGATCCAGCTCGCGGGCCAACTTTTATGGAATTGGCTCCCTGGCCGAAGCTGACGGCTACCTGGCTCATCCCGTTCTCGGGCCGCGCCTTGGAGAATGCGTGAGTGCGATGAGCTCCTTGCATGACGTAAGCGCGGTAGACGTGCTTGGCCCGACAGACGCCGCGAAATTTCACTCTTGCCTGACCCTGTTCCGGTTCGTCGATCCGAACAGTGGCGGCTTCAGTGACGCGTTGGACAAGTACTACGCCGGCGTTCCAGACCTGAATACACTCGAGCTGCTCGACGTGCTCCAGCGTCAGGCCTGAGTCCGCGTTTGCGGTTCATCCGGTTCGGGCTCATCCTGGGACTACGGCACTGAGGTCGGCTACGTCGCCACGACACGCTTGCCCAGTGCGGGTCCGTAGAATGTGGAACCGGAGGTAACAGGTTTTGCCATGAACGTCGCCCAAGTACGCCGCTACGCGTTGTCGCTGTCGGCAGTAAATGAAGAACCTCACTTCGAGTACTCATCCTTTCGCGTACGAGGGAAACTTTTTGTCACAGTGCCCCCTGATGGTGAACACATTCACATTTTCGTCGGGGACGACGAGCGCGAAGTCGCTCTCACGCTCCACGCGGCATTTGTCGAGCCGCTGGTGTGGGGCGCAAAGGTGCGCGGAGTGCGAGTGCGCCTGTCCAGCGCCATGCCGTCGGTGGTAAAACAACTTGTTCGAGCCGCGTGGACGCGCAAGGCGCCGAAAAGCGCTTTGACGCCGTCGACAACCTTGGCAAGGGTGCGTTAGCGCAGGCGGTGCAGAATGCCAACCTGATGACCGGACAACCCGAAGCCGCCGTCTTGGCCGGTTTGCCGGTCTGGACGTAGGCGTTTGCGCTCACACTGACGGTAGCGCTACCGTCCGGCCCGCAGCAGGCGATGACTCGTTGCAATTGCATACGGACCACCATGGTTTTTGCTACGCTGTACCCTGGCAATTAAGCAACCGCAGGGAGAAGTCTCGTGCGACAACCTGGATCGACCGCCGCAACGGCAACCGCGACCCTCGGTCTTGACCTGGCATCGACGTTTGTCGTCATCGAACATCAACACGCGGCGATTCCGGTTGCGGTCACCCCCTCCATCTTCGAAGAGCTCGATGCGCGATTTGACAACTTCAAGGGCCGGCTGCTCGTATCCTCCTTTTCCTTCAACGCGGATTGGTCGAGTTGGGAGGCGCACCCCACCGGTGATGAAATCGTGTGCCTGCTTTCCGGTTACGTCATGATGGTGCTCGATCGAGACGGCGTCGAGGAAGTCGTTCATCTGCGCGACCCTGGCTCGTTCGTGATCGTTCCCAAGGGGACGTGGCATACGGCTCGAACATCGACACCGACCAAGTTGCTTTTCGTAACGCCCGGCGAAGGGACGCGCAACAAAGCGCTCGCCAGTTGATTGTCACGTGCGACAGCAAACCCTTTGTCGGAGTCGAATGAACAAGAGTCGCTGGCTTGAAGCTCTCGCCGTGGTAGTCGCCCTCGCCCTTGCGGCGCATACGGCCGCGCTGGCAAAGGTCCAGATCGCTTGGGCAGCCGCATGGCGATGAAAAATCCCGACCTCCTTATCTATGCCGTGCACGCTGCGTTCTGGTGCTGCTTCGGTCTGACGCGCCTGCTGGTGCGCGAACCCACGCACTCGCCCACCGGCGGCGCCGCCAGTACGCCGGTCGCCAAGCGGGTCGAAACCGCTGCCTTCTCGCGCCTGGTACTGGCATTTCACATGCTTGCCTTCGGGATCATGTACTTTGGCATCGGTGCAGCCGTATTTCCGCACCGCGTGCCCGAGTGGTTCACCGGCCAGCGCATCGTCGGGACCTGCGTGATCGCCACCGGTGCCGCGCTCGCGGCATGGGCGCTCGTCCACTTTCGATCCTGGCGACTGCGCGCCAAGCTCGACCAAGGCCATGAGCTGGCCACGGGCGGCCCTTTTCGGCTCCTGCGCCATCCCATCTACATGGGACTGAACCTGTTGGCACTCGGCACGGCGATCTGGATCCCCACGGTTGTCGAATGGCTCGCTCTGGGCCTGATGGTGATCGGCAGTGACCTTCGCGCGCGCAGCGAGGAGGCGATTCTCGTCAAGGCCTTCGGCAATGCCTATACAACCTACTGCGCGCGCACCAAGCGATTCATCCCCCTGATCTACTGAATCGCAGTACCTGCAGCGGATTGCCGCGGTTCGTCTCCGCGCTATACTGCGCGCCAGCCGGCCCACTGCAATGATGACCAACGCCACACTGCTGCGCGCACCCGAAATGTCGCTGCGCTGGATTCCGGTGTGGCGGCGCAACCTCCTGGTCTGGCGCAAACTCGCAATCGCGTCGGTGCTCGGCAACATCGCCGATCCACTGCTCTACATGCTGGCGCTCGGCTATGGCATCGGTTCGTTCATACCCGAGATCGGCGGCATGAAATATATCGCCTTCATCGGCACCGGCATGGTCTGCCAGAGCGCAATGTTCACCGCCTCCTTCGAAGGCATGTATTCGGCTTTCTCGCGCATGCACGTGCAGCGGACATGGGATGCGATCATCAACGCCCCGTTGTCACTCGACGACGTCCTGTTCGCCGAGTGGATATGGGCGGCCTCGAAAAGCGTGATGTCGGTGCTGGCGATCCTGGCCGTGATCATGGCGCTGGGCTTCGGCCACTCGTGGCTGGCGCTGTGGGTGATTCCGCTCGGCTTCGTGACCGGGCTGACCTTCGGCGCCTTCGGACTGGTGATGACGTCGCTGGCGCCGAGTTACGATTTCTTCACCTATTTTTTCACGCTGGTACTCACGCCGATGCTGCTGTTGTCGGGGGTATTCTTTCCGGTCGAGCAGATGCCCGCTGCGCTGCGCATGGTCGCCGCCTTCCTGCCGCTGGCTCACGCGATCGACATCGCGCGACCACTGCTCGACGGCCGCATCCCGGACAATGTGCCGCTGCATATCGCCGTGCTGCTGGCGTATGCAGTTGCCGCCTACTACGTCGCGCTGGTGCTCACGCGGCGACGCCTGCTGCGCTGATCGTCATGCTCTGGATCAAGTCGCTGCACATATTTTTCATGGTGGCGTGGTTCGCCGGGCTGTTCTACCTGCCGCGCCTGTTTGTCTACCACTGCCTGGCGACCGATACCATCGGCATCGAGCGCTTCAAGGTGATGGAGCGCAAGCTCTACTTCGGCATCATGACTCCGAGCGCGATCCTCACCATCGTGTTCGGAGCGTGGCTGTGGCTGGGCTATGGCATTACCGGCGGATGGCTGCACGCCAAGCTGACGCTGGTCGCGATCCTGGTCGCGCATCATATCTGGCTGGGTAAGCTGATGCACGACTTCAAGCACGACCGCAATCGTCACGGCGACGTGTTCTACCGCTGGATCAACGAAATTCCCGCGGCGCCCATCCTCCTCGGCGTCGTTGTGCTCGTCGTGGTCAAGCCTTTCTGACGTGGAACGCTACTTCGCGCCCTGCCCGCGTGGGCTCGAAGCGGCGCTCGCCGACGAACTGGTCGAACTGCAAGCCGCAGATGTCGTCGGCACCGACGGCGGCGTCGCCTTCGCCGGAACCTTCGATCTTGCGTACCACGTCAATCTCGAAAGCCGCTTGGCGAGCCGGGTGCTGTGGCGTGTCGGCCAGGGAAGTTATCGCAGCGAGCACGATATCTACGCCCTGGCGCACGCGCTGGATTGGCCGCGCTGGTTTCGCGCCGACCGTACGCTGCGCGTCGATGTCACCGCAACCCGGTCGCCGCTGCGCAGCCTCGAGTTCGCCACGCTGCGCGTGAAGGATGCAGTGTGCGACCGCCATCGGGCAGCCGGCGGTGTTCGCCCCAGCATCAGCAAGGAGCAGCCCGATGTGCGCGTGCACGCGTACCTGACCGCCACCGAGGCGACGTTCTATCTCGACACTTCCGGCGAGCCGTTGTTCAAGCGCGGACTGCGGCGCGAATCCGCCGACGCGCCGCTGCGCGAAAATCTCGCCGCGGGTCTGCTGCGACTCGCGCAGTGGCAACCAGGGATGCCGCTGCTCGATCCAATGTGCGGCGGCGGCACAATCGTCCTCGAAGCGGCGCTGATGGCGCTGGATATCGCGCCCGGCCTCAGGCGCACCTTCGGCTTCCAGAAGCTCGGCTGGTACGACGGCCCAACCTGGCAGCGCATCAAGCAGGCGGCGCAGCGTCGCGCGTGCGCGCCGGTCGCCGTCGCCATCCACGCCAGCGACAACGACCCGCTCGCGCTCGGTCACTGCACCGCCAACCTCGAGGCCGCAGGTCTGGCGTCCGCTGTTGTCGTCGAGCGCGCCGACGCGCTGACGCGTGGCGCGCCCGCTGCCGCCGGAACCATCGTGACCAATCCGCCCTACGGTGTGCGTCTCGCGGACGAGGATGCGCTGGCCGGGTTCTATCCACTGCTGGGCGACGCGCTCAAGCGGCATTTTCCGGGCTGGACCGCCTATTTGCTGAGCGCCGACCCACGCCTGCCGAAGCTCATCGGGCTCAAAGCCAGCCGCCGCACGGTGCTGTACAACGGTGCCCTGGAGTGCAGGCTGCTCGAATACCGCGTGATCGCCGGATCGGCGCGCGGCCGGCCGGCGACAGCCCGGCGTTAATGCTAGACTCGGCGCTGCCATCCTGCACCGCGCGCTCCGGATTCCACCATGATGCTGCCCAGCCGCCATTACGTCTCGGAACACACCAAGTTCATCCGCGAACTTCTGGCGCAGAAGCCCGAGCTCGTCGAAAAGCAGCGCGAAGGCCGCGCGATCTGGTGGGACAAGACACCGCGCGCACTCGCCGACGAAGCGAAGAGGGATGCCGGCCGCGTGCCACAGTCGGGCTACGTGTACGACGGCAAGGACTGAATCCCTGCTGGACCCTCAGGCAGGCACCGCGGCCACTCAGTCGTCAACGTTGCGCCGCGCCTCGCCGTAGATGAAGTAGCTGGCGGTCTGCTCGATCAACGCGGACCAGCCGAGCTCCGCGAGTCTCTGCGCGAGCAATCGCGGCTGCCAATAAAGCTTCACGATCCGGTATTCGCGCCCATCGTTGAGTTTGCGCATCGCCACGCCCTCGGCACGCCCGGGCAACACATGATTCCTGGCCGTTGACGTCGGGTCGTACGCCGAGTCGATCACGTATACCGCGCCGTTCGGTGCCAGCGCTGCGCCAATCGTTTTCCAGAACGCCGCGAAGCGGGCGTCGGGCACGTGCGAGAGCCAGAAGCTGAAGAAGATCGCGTCGTAGCGTTCGGCTGGCTGCCACGCGAACAGGTCGGCTTCGATGTATTCAACGTTGCTGGCGGCAACACGCGCGCGATTGATCTCCAGCACCTCGGGCGAGGAATCGATGCAGGTCAGGCGAGCCACCCGTGGCGCGATCCGCCGCGTGAACAGTCCGGTGCCGCACGCCAGCTCGAGCACATTGCCGGGACGTCGCCCTTCGAGCCACGCATCGAGTGCGGCTTCGACCGCGCCGGTCTCGCCGTGCCAGCGTGCGTTGAACTCTGCGCCGTGATCGTAGCGGCCACTGCGGAACCACCACTCGTCGTACTCGCCGGCGCGGGCACGGTAGTAATCGATCTGGTCCTGCAGGATATCGCGCTCGTGCATGGTGATCCGCGCAGGTCGATGGTCAGCGATCGTCGAGGCGAATTTCCACGTAGGCGCGGTCTCTGACCTCGCGCACCCACGCCTGGAAGGCTTCCTCCGCCTTGCGCTGGCGAATCGCAAGCTGCGCTTCAGCGCGCTGGCGGTCGGCAGTGATGTCCTGCTTGCGCCGCTCGAGCACCTGGATTACGTGCCAGCCGAAGGGAGACCGCACCGGCGCCGAAATCTGGTTGATGGCGAGCTTGTCCATCGCTTCCTGGAATTCCGGAACGGTGTCGCCGGGGTTGAGCCAGCCCAGGTCGCCGCCTTTGGACGCCGAGCCGTCTTCGGAGTTGAGCCTGGCGACGTCCTCGAACTTGGTGCCGGAATCGAGGCGATCCTTGACCCTGTCGATCTTGATTTTGGCATCCGCCTCAGACACGAGTTCGCTGACGCGGATGAGGACGTGACGTGCGTGCGTCTGGTCGACGACGGTACCCTCGTTGCGGCCGCGCTTGTTGATCATCTTGACGATATGGAAGCCGCTCGCGCTACGCAAGACCGGAGAAATATCGCCAGGCTTCATAGTGCGCACCTGTTCGGCGAACACGGTCGGTAACCGCGCACCCGCGCGCCACCCTAGGTTGCCGCCGCGCAGCGCATCGTTGGCGTCGGAAAAGCCCGCCGCGACCTGCGCGAAATCGCCGCCGGCCTTCGCCGCCTTGAGCGCCTCCTCGGCCCGTCGTCGCTTCGCCTCGATCTGGTCGGAACTCGCCTGCTCGGGCACCAGCACCAGGATGTGCGCGAGCTCGTACTCTGAATCGCCGGTGTTCTGCGCCTTCAGCGTCGCCATATACAGATCGACCTCGGAGTCGCTTACGGTGATCCGACTGTCGACTTCGCGCTCGCGCAGGCGCTGCATGACCAGTTCACTGCGGATGTCGTCGCGATACTTGGCGTAGGGGATCTTCTCGGCGGCCAGCGCCTTGCGCATCTCCTCGAGCGAGAGCTTGTTCTCCTGCGCGATGCGTTGGATCGTCTTCTCGATTTGCGTATCGTCGATGCGCAGGCCCGTTTCCTTGGCGAACTGCAGCAGCGCGCGCTCGGTGATCAGGCGCTCGAGCACCTGCTTCTCGAGAATGTCCGCCGGCGGCGGCTGGACGTTCTGTTGTTTCATCTGCTGCATCACGACACGCTTGGCGTCGTCGAGGTCGTGCAGCGTAATCGCCTCGTCGTTGACGATCGCGGCGACCCGATCGACGCTAAGTGAGCGCGCTGGCGAGGTCCGTGCCGAAGGCGCGGGCTGCGCCACCGCAGTTGCGATGGCCATCGTCAACGACGCCAGCGCGACCACCGCCAGATTGAGAATACGCACTGCCATGACCGCTAGAACTCCGGGAAAAAGTTGGCCGGCTTGTCACCGATCGGCCGCATCGAGGGATCGTTCGCGGTCGAGTATCCGGGTACGCTGCGCCGGAGCACGTCGCCCGGGTTAGTGCCCAGACGCGCCAAGCCGTTGAGTTCGAGCTGGACGAATACCGACGTGCTGTACTGCTGCGTGTTGGTCTGCAGCCGCTGTGCGGCGATGCGAAATACCCAGCAGTCGCCATTGTACTCGAAGCCCACGACCCCCTCCAGCGTCTTGGCATCGACCAGCGAGTAGTTCCAGCGCCCGATCGCCGACCAATGCGCCCCGAGCGGCACCTGCCCGGAAACGTCGATCTGCTTCAATTGCGACACCTGGCCGCTGGAGTTGAGGTACTGGCGAATGAATCGATATGCGACGTTGATTACCTGGCCGGCCGCCGGCTGATAGCGCGCCCCCAAGTCGAGGCGCTGAGTCAGCTTCGGGTCGAACTGGTATTGCAACGCGCCGGCCGCGGTCCAAACTTCAGACAGCCGCGTCTCGCCGGACAGCAGCAGATCCGAGGTGTTGGAGGTGCGTGGCGGCTCGTTGAGGACCACCTGCTGGCTCTTGAAATAGTACTGCTGGCCAATCGCGAAGCGCATCTTTTCCGCGCCCGTTTCCGGATCGAGAAACCGCGTTCCGAGCGCCACCGTCAGCTGATTCGCGTCACCGATACGATCGCTGCCGAGATAGCGGTTAGGGGTGAACAGGTGCGAGAAGTTGAAATCGTCGGTGGCGGTGTCGAAATTGGGATAGCTGCTCTGGTTGTGGTAGGGAATCTGCACGTAGTAGAGGCGCGGTTCCAGCGTCTGGGTGAACGAGTGGTCAAACCACTTGGTCTCGCGCTCGAAAATCAGCCCGCTATCCACGGTCGAAATCGGCAGCACACGATTGAAATTGGTCGGCGGCGCGGCCGGGCTGTCGAGCGCATAGTTGGTCATGTGCAAACCGGTTTGCGCGGTAAAGAACCACCAGCTGCTCTGCCGCGACCAGGCGACCGTCGGATAAAAAACGCTGCGATTGCCATTGGGCGCGAGCGCCGGCTGATGAAAGCGCACGAACTCGCCGGCGGCCTCGAAATCCAGCCCCTGCCATTCCACGGGCTTGACCGTCATGGCGATCTGCGGCTGGCGAAAATACGGCGGCGTGATCGGGTTGTTAGGATCCTGCAGCGTCTGGAAGCTCTGCATGCGCGCGAGCAGCGTCAGCGGCCCGCGGTTGTAGGTCAGCCCATAGTCGCGCGGCAGGTTGGTCTGCGAGGTCAGCGTGAGGCGATCGGACAGGTCGGCGAAGTAGGTGTCGTCCGAGACCTTCTGCACGTTGACGAAGCCGGCTAGCCCGCCGCCGAAATCCTGGTTGTGCTTCCATGCCAACGCATAGCGATTGGTGTCAGTGATGCGATCGTGCGGCAGGAACTCGACATCGGCCTCGCCCGAGGCCCGCTCGAACAGGTAGCGAAACTGTCCATCGATCTGAACTCCACGGCGCGTCATCGGCCGGGTTAGTATGGTCGCGTCGTAATTGGGCGCCAGATTCAGGTAGTACGGAATCGTGACTTCGAAGCCGCGCTGGTTGCTCGAGCCGTAGATGGGTGTCAAGAAGCCGCTCTTGCGCTCGTTGGATAGCGGGAAGGACAGCACCGGCGAGTAGAGAATCGGCACGCCCTTGAAGAAGATCTTGGCGTCCTGCGCAGTACCCACCAGCCGCGACCGGTCGAGATCGACATCAGCGGCGGTCATGTACCAGTCGTTGTTGTCGGCGACGCAGGTCGTGTAGCGCACGTCCTTGACCAGATAATGGTTGGGGCCGTCGAAGGTCAGCATGCTCGCGTCACCGCGCGAAGAGTTCTCGCCGACGTGAAACTCGGGCGAGGTAAAAGACCCGGTCTCGTCGGTGCGTTTGTAGCGGAGTTCGGGGCCGGAGACCCAGTCGATGCCACGGCGAATGGTGACGTCGCCCTTGGCCCAGAATTCATCGGCCACAATGTCGTAGCGCAGCCAGTCCGCGAGCAGCGTTTCGCGACGCGAGCGCAACTCGACCTTGCCTTCCGCCTGAACCCACTTCTGACTCTCGCCCTCGAGGCGATCGGCGCGCAGGAAGATCGCGTCGCGCTCGTCACCGACGGCTTGCGGCCCCGTCGACTTGAGCGGCTTGGGCGGCGGCGGTTCCAGGTACGGCGAGACCTTCATGCGTGGCGGCTTGTCGCTGGCAGCATCAGGCGCGGATTGCGCGGCGCTGCCCATCGCGACGGCGAGCGGAATCAGGGCAAAACCGGCGGCGACGCGGCGACTGAACATGCAGGAGTGGCGCAGGTGCGAATGCTAAGATGCTGCATTCTACCTGCCTCCGCGCCCGACTCCACCGCATGAGTTCCGATGACCGCTTCGACGCGCTGCGCGCGTGGCTGGAGCGCGCGTTGCCGGCACCGATGGCGTCGATCGCGCCCGCCTCCTCCGACGCGAGCTTTCGCCGCTACTTTCGCGTCACGTTCGCGCAAAAGGTCTACATGTCGCGCGTGCCCGGCGGCGCGCACTCGCTGATCGCGATGGACGCGCCGCCGCCACAGGAAGATTGCCGGCCCTTTATCGAAGTGGCAAAGCTGCTCGCCGCCGCGGGAGTGCACGCGCCCGCGGTGTTAGGCGAAGAACTGTCGCAGGGCTTTCTGCTGCTCTCCGACCTTGGCACGCGCACGTATCTCGCGGAGCTGTCCGACGCGAACGCGTCCGCGCTCTATCGCGACGCGACTGACGCACTGATCCGCTGGCAACGCGCCAGTCGCGACGGCGTTCTGCCGCGCTATGACCGGGCGCTGCTGCTGCGTGAACTCAACCTTTTCCCGGATTGGTACATCGCCAAGCATCTCGGTGTCGTACTCGACGAGAAGCAGCGCAAGGTGCTGCTCAACGCGTTCGAACGCATCCTCGACAACAATCTCGCCCAGCCGTGCGTCTACGTTCATCGCGACTATCATTCGCGCAACCTCATGATCAGCGAGCCCAATCCCGGCGTGCTCGATTTTCAGGATGCGGTGTACGGCCCGGTGACCTATGACCTGGCGTCGCTGCTGCGCGACGCGTACGTCGCGTGGGACGAGGAGCGGCAGATCGACTGGGCGGTGCGCTACTGGGAGCGCGCGCGCGCGGCGCGTGTCCCGGTAGGTGACGACTTCGGTGCCTTCTGGCGCGACTTCGAATGGATGGGCGTGCAGCGCCAGCTGAAGGTGCTCGGCATCTTCGCGCGCCTGTGGCATCGCGACGGCAAGGCCGCGTTCTTGCAGGAAATGCCGCGCGTGATGGCGTACCTGCGCGGCGCCTGCGCGCGCTACAACGCACTCGGTCCGCTGCTCAAGCTGCTCGACGAACTCGAAGGCCGTCGCGCGACGGTCGGCTATACGTTTTGATGAGCGCCGCAGGGCCGTCGCAAGGCGCGCGCCCTGGCGGGGGGAAGCGGCGCGGCGCGCCGCTTCCGGGAGATCCTACAATTGCGGTGCTGATTCTCGCCGCAGGCCGCGGTGAACGCATGCGCCCTCTCTCCGACGCGCGTCCCAAGCCGCTGCTTGAAGTCGGCGGCAAGGCGCTGATCGTCTGGCAAATCGAGCGCCTGGTCGCGGCCGGATTCACCGACATCGTGATCAACGTCGCGCACCTCGCGTCCGCCATCGAGACGCAACTCGGCGATGGTGCGCGCCACGGTGCTCGACTGCGCTACTCGCGCGAGACGATGCCGCTGGAAGTGGCCGGCGGCATCGCCACCGCGCTGCCGCTTCTGGCCGGCGAGGTCGTGCTCGTTGTCAGTGCCGACGTGTACGCCGACTACGATTATGGCCAGCTGCGCGCCCGGCTGCAGGCGATGCAAGCCACCGCCGCAGCGCCGCACCTGCACATGGTGATGGTGCCCAATCCGGCGTATCATCCCGGCGGCGATTTCGTCCTCGATGCCGGCGCCCTTGCGCTCGGCAACGGGCCGCGACTAACCTTCGGCAACATCTCCTTGTACCGGACCGCGCTGTTCAGGGAACTGCCGCGCGGCGAAAAGCTCAAAATACTTCCCTACTACACGGATTGGATCGGCCGCGGCTTCGCCAGCGGCGAACTATTCACCGGGCGCTGGGCCAACGTCGGAACTCCCGACGATTTGGCGCAACTGAACGCTCGTCTACGACAAGATCAACCTACGGCACACCGACCATGAACGCCACCACCGAACCCCTGATCGCCAATCCGCTGCTCGATTTTTCCGGCTTGCCGCGCTTTGCCGACATCACGCCGGAGCACGTCACCCCCGCCGTCGACGCGCTCATCGCCGAAGCGCGCGCCACCATCGAGCACGTAGCGACCAACGCCGACGCGTCGACCTGGGACAACTTCGTCGTGCCGCTCGCCGATGCGCTGGATCGCCTGGGCCGCGCCTGGGGACAGGTCGGACACCTCAACGCCGTCGTCAACACGCCGGCGCTGCGCGAAGCCCACAACCAGAACTTGCCCAAAGTGACCGATTTCTTCAGCGATTTCGGACAGGACGAGCGGCTGTTCGCACGTTACCGTGCGCTGGCTGGCGCGCCGGACTTCGCCAGGCTGGCGGCGGAGCGGCGCAAGCTGATCGACAATGCGCTGCGCGACTTCCGTCTGTCGGGCGCTGAATTGCCCCCCGACAAGAAAGCGCGCCTGAAGCAGGTTGATGAGGAACTCGCGCAATCGTCGTCGCGCTACGAAGACAACGTGCTCGACGCCACCAATGGCTGGGCCTTCTTCATCGACGACGTCGCCAGGCTCGCCGGTGTGCCCGCCGATGTAGTCGCCGCGGCGCGGCAAGCCGCTGCCGACGATGGCAAGCCGGGCTGGAAATTGTCGCTGCGCATGCCCTGCTATCTGCCGGTGATGCAATATGCGGAGGATCGCGACCTGCGCGAAACGCTCTACCGCGCCAATACCACGCGCGCCAGCGAGTTCGGCAAGCCGGAATGGGATAACAGCGCGCTGATCACCCGCATCCTCGCGCTGCGCCGCGAATCGGCGGCGCTGCTCGGCTACGCGAGTTTCGCCGAAGTGTCGCTGGTTGCGAAAATGGCGCGTTCACCGGCCGAAGTCCTGGCTTTCCTGCGCGATCTTGCCGTGCGCGCCAAGCCTTATGCCGAGCGCGACATGGCCGCGTTGAAAAGTTTCGCGCGCGACCAACTTGGTCTGCCCGAACTGTCGCCGTGGGACCTGGCCTTCGCGTCGGAAAGGTTGCGCGAGGCGCGCTACAGTTTTTCCGACCAGGAAGTGAAACAGTATTTCCCCGAGGATCGCGTGCTCGCCGGTATGTTCCGCGTTGTCGAAACCCTGTTCGCAGTCAGCATTCGCGAATCAAACGCGCCGACCTGGCATCCCACGGTGCGCTTCTTCGATGTTGTCGATCGCGAGGGCAACGTCAGCGGGCAGTTCTACCTCGACCTGTACGCGCGCGCCGGCAAGCGCGGCGGCGCGTGGATGGACGAGGCGATCGGTCGTCGCCGTCATGGCGCGCGCGTGCAGCATCCGGTCGCCTATCTGACATGCAATTTCGCGGCGCCGGTCGACAGCAAGGCGGCGTTGTTCACGCACGACGAGGTGACGACGCTGTTCCACGAATTCGGCCATGGGCTGCACCTGCTGCTCACGCGCATCGACGTGGCCGGCGTGTCGGGCCTCGATGGCGTCGAATGGGATGCGGTCGAGCTGCCGAGCCAGTTCATGGAGAACTTCTGCTGGGAGTGGGACGTGCTCGCGCACATGAGCGCGCGCGCCGGCGACGGCCCGGACGCCGGCACGCAACTGCCGCGCCCGCTCTACGACAAGATGCTCGCCGCCAAGAATTTCCAGAGCGGCATGCAGACGGTGCGCCAGATCGAGTTCGCGCTCTTCGACATGCACCTGCACCACGATTTCGAGTCTGCAGCGACCACCCCGCAGGCGTTGGCCGAAACGGTGCGCCGCGAGGTCGCCGTGATTCCCCGCGCGGCCGACGACCGCAGCCTGACGCATGCCTTCAGCCACATCTTTGCCGGCGGCTACGCGGCCGGGTACTACAGCTACAAGTGGGCGGAAGTGCTGTCCGCGGACGCCTACAGCCTGTTCGAGGAGTCCGGGGTGCTCTCGCCCGTCACCGGAGCCCGGTTTCGGGACGAAGTCCTTGCCCGGGGTGGCAGCCGCCCGGCACTCGACTCCTTTGTGGCCTTCCGCGGGAGGCCTCCCCAAATCGACGCGCTGTTGAGGCATAATGGTATGTCTCCGTCATAACGACGGCCGAGGCAGGAGGGCTTTTTCGATGCGCGCAAACTTTCGACCAGGCAGGGCGCTGCCGCTGGCACTGGCGCTGGGCATTGCCAGCGGCATGGCTTTCGCCCAGATCCAGCAGGTCTACCGCTACGTCGACGTCGACGGCAAGGTCGTGTATTCGGACAAACCGCCGCCGCCGTCGGCCAAGGAAGCGCAGTCCAAGCGCATCGGCGCCAACAGCATCGAAACCAGTCAGCTCTCCTATGCCACGCAACAGGCGCAGGAACGTTATCCGGTGACGCTGTACAGCTTCGCCTGCGGCGTCGTCTGCGACACGGCGCAAGCCCTGCTGAACAAGCGCGGGGTCCCGCACTCGGTGGTCGACGTGAGCGTGAGCGATGGAGCCGACCGCCTCAAGAAGCTCGCAGGCGGACTCGATGCGCCTGCGCTCCAGGTCGGCGAGCAATACTCGGTCGGCTTTAACGATGCCAAGTGGCAGGGGATGCTTACCGATGCCGGCTATCCCGCGACGCCGGCGCCGCGCACCGGGCCAATCGCGCGTCCAGTGACCACGCCGCCCGCCGTGCCCACCGCGACCGCGCAGACGACGCAGCCGGCCGTGCCTCCCAAGGGCGGATACCCGCAGCAGTAGCGCCTCACGAACCGGTTCCGGCCCGCGCCTATTTCCGCCGTCGCGCACGAGCGGGTAGCATGTAGCCGCTGACCGTGCACCAGCCCGACGCACTCGGACTGCAGGAAACCAAGACCGAGGACACCGGCTGTCCGACCATGGACCGGACAGCGGCCTGTTACAGGACGGTTTTCAGCGGCCAGCGAACCCACCACATGCGTCGGCGTGTCAGGTGCCGTGCACAAACGCCGAGCGCGCGGCGTTTGCCGACTGGCTCGGGCTGGGGCTGAAGGACGCGTTTCGCCTGTTCGAGCACCCCCCAAACGACATTCAGGTGGTGGGACTACCGCATGCTCGCGTTCCCCCAGAACAACGGGCTGCGCATCGATCAAGTCCTGCCCTCGCCCGCGCGTGCAGCAAGTGCTATGTGGACAGGCGCAGCGCAAGGGTGAAAAGCCTTCCGATCATGCACCGGTGCTGGCCGAACTGACATCCTAGTAACGCCCCGCGCGCGGGCTGGTAGACTGCGCGGCGCTTGTCGCCGCGACCGGAAGCATCCCGAATGGTTTTTGCCTCGCCCATCTTTCTGTTCCTGTTTCTCCCCTTGGTGCTGGCGGCGTACTTCGCCCTGCCGCGGCGCTTCGGAAATGCCGCGCTGCTGGTCGCGAGCCTCGTGTTCTATAGCTGGGGCGAAGGCGCGATGGTCGTCCTGGTGCTGGGCTCAGTTGCATTCAACTGGGTCATGGGCGCGAAAATCGGCGACACCGTCGACCTATCCGCGCGGCGGCGCGCGCTCGCCCTCGCGGTCGGTGGCAACCTCGCGCTGCTCGCGATCTTCAAGTACACGAATTTCTTCGCGGCGAACCTGAACGTCGTGCTGGAAGGGCTGGAGTGGGGAACGCTCGCGCTGGCGGCGATTCCGCTGCCGTTGGGAATTTCCTTCTTCACCTTTCACTCGATCTCGTATCTGGTCGACATCTACCGGCGCAACGCCAGCGCACAACGCAGCGTCGGCAATTACGCGCTCTACATCATGCTGTTTCCGCAACTGATCGCCGGGCCGATCATCCGCTACAGGGACATCGCCGCGCAGATCACGCAACGCCAGCGACACTGCGCGGACGTCGGCGAAGGCGTGCGCCGCTTCATCATCGGACTGGGCAAGAAAGTCCTGATCGCCAACACGCTCGGCGCTGTCGCCGACCGGATCTTCGGCATCGCGCCGCATGCGCTCAACACGCCCGCGGCGTGGCTTGGGGTCGTCTGCTACACGCTGCAGATCTATTTCGACTTCTCCGGCTATTCGGACATGGCGATCGGCCTGATGCGCATCTTCGGATTTCGTATCCTGGAGAACTTCAACTATCCGTACATCTCGCAATCGGTCCGCGAGTTCTGGCGGCGCTGGCACATTTCGCTGTCGAATTTCTTTCGCGACTATCTCTACATTCCGCTGGGCGGCAACCGGCGCGGCACGCTGCGCGCGTACGCCAACCTGATCGTCGTGTTCCTGTTGTGCGGGCTATGGCACGGCGCCAACTGGACCTTCATCGTCTGGGGCGCATGGCACGGCGTTTTCCTGGTGCTCGAGCATGCTGGGCTCGGCGGCGCGCTGGAGCGCGCGTGGCGGCCGCTGCGCCACGTTTACGCGCTGCTTGCGGTGACCGGCGGCTGGGTGCTGTTTCGCTGCGACACGCTCGGACACGCCGGCGCGTACTATGCCGCGCTCGTCGGCAACGGCCCGGCGTCGGCATCGCTGCATCCGCTGGCAATGTATCTCGATCCGCTGGTCGCGACGACGCTGGTGGCGGCGGTGATCGGGTCGATGCCCATTGGCCGCGCGCTCGCCGGGGCGACGCAACACCTGTCCGTTACACAGCGCGGCGTTGCCCAGGCGGCAGCGCTTGGCGAGTACGCGTGGCTCGCGCTCGTGCTGCTCGCGTCCTTCGCGTACCTGGCCTCGGGCACCTACAATCCGTTCATCTATTTTCGCTTCTGACAATGGTCGACCTTGACAACGGTTATCTGCCGGACCGCCGGCGCCCCGTCTGGTTCGCCACGGCAATGGTGACGCTGTTCGTCGCTGCCATCGGCGTCGGCCTGGCGGGAACATTCCGCGCGCCGCGCGAAGCGCCGACCCAGTTCGAGAACCGCAAGACCGAAGCGCTGCCGCCTATGCCGCAAAGCTGGTCGGCTCTGCGCACGTATCCAGCGCGATTCGAAGCGTTTTTCGACGACCGCTTCGGCATGCGCGGCCCGCTCGTGCGCCTGGATCATTGGGCCCGCGCGATCGTGTTTGGCGTCTCGCCGGTGCCCAAGGTGCTCATCGGCAAAGAGGGTTGGCTGTATTTCCTCGGCGAGGACGCGAAGGCTTTCGACCGCTGGTATCGCGGCAGCGAAGCGATCGACGGCGCGGCCATCGCCGCGTTGCGCAGCGAGCTGCTGCAGCGGCAGGCCTTTCTCGCCAGTCGCGGCATTCCGCTCCTGGTCGTGGTCGTGCCCGAAAAGTATTCGGTCTATCCGGAATACTTGCCCGACTGGGCGATGCCGCGCGCAGCGCGAACACCTCTCGATCGCATTGTCACTGCGCTCGCCGCAGATACGCAGCTGCACTTCGTCGACCTGCGCGCACCGTTGCGCGCGGCCAAGGGTTCGGAACGCCTCTATTACCAGACCGATTCGCACTGGAACTACCTCGGCGCGACCGTCGCTTATGGCGCGTTCATGCCGGAGGTCGCGAAGCTGCTCCCCGGCTTGACGATCGCCGCGGTAACGCGGCCGCCGTATGCCGCCGGCGTCGACTATTACAGCGGCGACCTGGCACAGATGCTGGGCTTGCCGCGGCAGTTCCGCGAGGATGACATCGCACCGCTGGGAAAGATCCTCGCGACGCCCGATTCACGTTGCGCGCGCCTTGAGCCGACCGCCAGTAGCGCGGGCGTCGAAAGCTATGTCTACCGCTGTCCGAATGCCCCGCACTACACCGCGCTCATCTATCGCGACTCGATGGGCATTCCGCTGCTGCCCATGCTGGCCGAGAATTTCTCGCGCTCGACGTTCGTGACTTCGCCGCAGCTCGACGCCGAACTGGTCGATCGACTCCATCCGGACCTCGTCATCGAGGAGCTGGTCGAGCGCACGCTCACCGGTGTTGCCGCGTATCCGATGCGACCGCCCGCCCGATAGGCAAGCCGCCCGCTCAACGCTTGTCGCCGTCGAGCTTGAGTTCCTGGATCTTGCGGGTGAGCGTGTTGCGGCCCCAGCCCAGCCACTGTGCGGCTTCCATGCGATGGCCGCCGGTATGCGCAAGAGCGCGCAGAATGAGCGTGCGCTCGAATTCCTTTTCCAGCCGACCCCCCACCGCGCGCTCGCCGCGCGCCAGCGCCTGAGCGAGTTCGCGGTCGAGCGCCAGGTGCCAGTTGCTCTCCTCGTCGGGAAGACCCGCCCCCGGCACGGTGCGCGCTTCGGGCGGCAGGTCGCCGACGTCGATCTTCTGGCCAGGCGCCATCACGGTGAGCCAGTGGCAGATATTCTCGAGCTGGCGCACGTTGCCCGGGAATGCGAACGCGGACAGCAGCTTCAGCGCGGGTTCGGCGAGTTGCTTGGGCTCGACCGCGAGTTCGCGTGCGCTCTTCTGCAGAAACTGTCGCGCCAATGGCGCGATGTCCTCGGCCCGTTCGCGCAGCGGCGGCAGACGCAACCGGACGACGTTGAGGCGGTGCATCAGGTCTTCGCGAAACAGGCCTTGGCGCACGCGCTCTTCGAGATTCTGGTGCGTCGCCGCGATGATGCGGACGTTGGCCTTGAGCGGCGCGTGGCCGCCGACTCTGTAGTATTCCCCGTCGGCGAGCACGCGCAGCAGCCGCACCTGCATGTCGGCCGGCATGTCGCCGATTTCGTCCAGGAACAGCGTGCCGCCCTCGGCTTGCTCGAAACGTCCGCGCCGCGCACTCTGCGCGCCGGTAAATGCGCCGCGTTCGTGGCCGAAGAGTTCGGATTCGAGCAAGTCCTTCGGGATCGCGGCGGTGTTGATCGCCACGAACGGCCCCGAGGAGCGGGGACTGTGCCGATGCAGTGCGCGCGACACCAGTTCCTTGCCGGTGCCGGATTCGCCGGTGATGAGCACCGTCACCTGCGATTGCGACAGCCGGCCGATGGCGCGGAATACCTCCTGCATGGCCGGCGCCTGGCCGAGCATCTCGGGAGTGTCGGCCGCCGCCGGCGATGTGGCGCCTGTTACCGGGACGTCGGAGCTGGCACGGCGGATCAGCGCGATCGCGTGATCGATGTCGAAGGGCTTGGGCAGGTACTCGAAGGCGCCACCCTGAAACGCCGCAACCGCGCTGTCCAGGTCCGAATAAGCGGTCATGATGATCACCGGCACGCGCGGATAGCGTTCCTTGATCTTGGTGAGCAGCGCGAGACCCGATTCACCGGGCATGCGAATGTCCGACACGAGCACCCGCGGCTGGCTGTGCTGCAGCGCCTGCACCACCTCGGCCACCGAGGCAAAGGTCTTGAAGGGAATGCCCTCGCGCGACA
The DNA here is from genome assembly GCA_039934835.1 of Edaphobacterium sp. (SeqCode). GTDB lineage: Bacteria > Pseudomonadota > Gammaproteobacteria > Burkholderiales > Casimicrobiaceae > PALSA-1003. Next base: position 44,330 of record JBDTLK010000002.1, read on the forward strand.
GCGCCTTCTCGAGGACCCAGCGAATCGACCGATCATCGTCGACGATCCAGACCGCCTTCATCGCCACGCTGCCGGACAATTCCCGGTCGTCATATGCATGCATGTCATCACTCACAATCTAGGCGTTGCTGCGATTGAACTCCAGCGGCAGGATGATGGTGAACATCGTCCTGCCCGGCCTGCTTTCACAGTCGATGGCGCCGTTGTGCTGCGCGATGAATGTCTGCGCAATCGTCAGGCCCAGCCCGCTGCCACCTTCGCGACCGGTGACCAGCGGGAAGAAAATCTTGTCGCGAAGCTCCGGCGGCACACCGGGCCCGTTGTCTTCGACGGACAGGGAGAGCGCCAGGCGATGGCGCCGCTTGGCCAGCGTCACGCCGCGCGCGATGCGCGTGGTCAGCGTGATCGCCGGTCGCGTCGTCGTGCCGTCGAGCGCTTGCGCCGCATTGCGCACGACGTTGAAAATCGCCTGCGTGAGCTGCTCCGGATCGGCCTCGAACTCCGGTAGGCTGATGTCGAAATCGGACGAGAACGCGATGCGTGGAAACTCGGCCTGGACGACGCTACCGACGCGGGCCAGGACTTCGTGAATATTGGTGCGCCGGAACTTCGGCATTCGATGCGGCGTGAGCATGCGATCGACCAGCGCCCGAAGCCTGTCCGCCTCGCCGATGATGACCTGTGTGTATTCGATCAGCGGCGGGCGGTCCAGCTCGCGCTCGAGCAGCTGCGCCGCGCCGCGAATGCCGCCCAGCGGATTCTTGATCTCGTGGGCAAGCCCGCGAATCAGGTCGCGATTGGCCTGCTGTTGCTCGAGGATGCGTTCCTCGCGCGCGATCTTGAGCTGCTGGTCGATGTGGCGAAATTCGAGCAGCAGCGCGGCGTCGATCGTGTCGATGACCGACACCGTGCACGACAGGTGCAGCCGGGGCTTGCCCATCGCGGCAAGCTCGAGCTCCTGCTCGGTATACGACGCGCCGCTGTCGTGCGCCTTGCCGATGGCCGCGAACAATGCCGGAGCATCGCCAAAGATCTGCCGGACCGGATTACCCTCGAACTGCCGCCGCGAAAGCTCGAACAGATTCTCCGCCGCCGGATTGGCGTAGAGCACGCGCATGCCGCTGGTCAGGAGCAGTGTCGCAGTCGTGAGCAGCTCCAGCCCGGCATACATTGCGGGGGTTTCATCGACGGGGAATACAAGGGGCTGAACATGCATCGCAAATCACCGGTCCGGTGCTGCGATGATAGTAGCAATATCCGCGCCCGAGGGGCGGCGCGCGGCAAACGGTCCTAGCGCAGCGCGGCAATTTCCTTGCGCAGCGCCTCGACGTTCTTTTCGTGCAGGCTCACCGCTTGCCGGAGCTTGCCCAGGCGGTCCGCGTACTTCTGCGCGCTGCTCATTTCGTCGGGCAACGGAGTGGGCGCGCCGTCTCCATACGCTGCGCGCGACTCGATCAGAAGCTTCTCTTCGGTCGCCAGTTCGTCGGCCAGCACCTTGCGGCGCATGTCGTCGCGACCTTTCTGGGTGTCGGCGTCGACTCGGGGAAAGCCGGCCGGTGTCGGCGACCGCGTCGTGCGGTCACTACTGCGACCACCTTCATCGCCCACGCCGCAGGACAGTTTTTTCCAACCCTTTTCGGGCGGCACATTGGTGTAGTGCATGTTGCCGTCGCCGTCGATGTATTTACAGATCTCGGCGGCGACCGGCGCGGCCACCAGCAGCGCGCACCAGCACACGGCGAGGATGCACCGGTTGGTGGCGGCGAGGCGGCGCGCGGTCAACATAGCGACGGAGTGTACCAAATAGCGTCGATCGCTACCCGGCGAGCTGCCCCGCGAAGCGGGTATCGACGGCACGCGATTCGACGCATGCGGCCGACACTCCTGCGTCGCATCTTCGTACCGGCCGTGCACGCAGGCCTCCGGCGCGAAATTGCCCGCCGGCTAGTTCCGGGGCGGGACGGCCGCAACCGTCCCGCCCCGGAACCCCGTTAGAGCCCGTAGTACATGTCGAACTCGATCGGGTGCGTCGTCATGCGGAAGCGGGTGACTTCCTCCATCTTCAAGGCGATGTAACCGTCGAGCATGTCGTTCGAGAACACACCGCCGCGGGTGAGGAATTCGCGATCCTTGTCCATCGCCTCCAGCGCCTCGTCGAGCGACGCGCAGGGGTGCGGGATCTTGGCGGCGATTTCTGGCGGCAGGTCGTACAGGTTCTTGTCTATCGGATCGCCGGGGTGGATCTTGTTCTGCACCCCGTCAAGCCCGGCCATCATCAATGCAGCAAAGCAGAGATACGGATTGGCGGTCGGATCCGGAAAGCGGACCTCGACGCGACGCCCCTTCGGGTTGCTGACGTGCGGGATGCGACACGAGGCAGAACGATTCTTGGCGGAGTACGCGAGGTTGATCGGCGCTTCGAAGCCAGGAACCAGCCGCTTGTAGGAGTTCGTCCCGGGATTGGTGATCGCATTGAGTGCCTTTGCGTGCTTGATCACGCCGCCGATGTAGAACAGCGCGAATTCGGAAAGACCGGCATAACCGTTGCCGGCAAAGAGATTCTGGCCGCCCTTCCAGATTGACTGATGGACGTGCATGCCTGAACCATTGTCGCCGACGATGGGCTTGGGCATGAAGGTCGCGGTCTTGCCGTACGACTGCGCCACCATGCGCACTGTGTACTTGAGGATCTGGTTCCAGTCGGCGCGCTTGACCAGGGTATTGAACAGCGTGCCGATTTCACACTGGCCCGCGGTGGCAACCTCGTGGTGGAACACCTCGACCACGACGCCCTGTTCTTCGAGCGCCAGCGACATCGCGTTGCGGATGTCCTGCAGCTGATCCAGCGGCGGTACCGGAAAATATCCGCCCTTCACGGCCGGGCGATAGCCCATGTTGCCGCCTTCGTATTCCTTGTTGCTCGACCACGCAGCTTCTTCGGACTCGATCTTCACTCCGCAACCCGACATGTCCGCGTGCCAGGTGATCGAATCGAAAATGAAGAACTCGGGCTCGGGGCCGAAGTACGCGGTGTCGCCGAGTCCCGTCGACTTCAGATAGGCTTCGGCGCGCTTGGCGAGCGAGCGTGGATCGCGGTCGTAGCCCTTGCCGTCTGACGGCTCGACCACGTCGCAGGTGATGTTGAGGGTGGTCTCATCGGTGAACGGATCGATGCGCGACGAATCCGCGTCGGGCATCAACAACATGTCGGAGGCCTCGATACCCTTCCAGCCGGCGATCGACGAGCCGTCGAAGGCGTGGCCGTTGTCGAACTTGTCCTGATTGAACATCTTCGACGGCACCTGGACGTGCTGTTCCATACCACGCGTGTCGGTAAAACGAAGGTCGACGAACTTGACGTCCTTGTCCTTGATCGTCTTCAGTACATCGGCGGGTGAAGCAGCAGCCATGCGGTTCTCCTGGGGGCGATAATGGTGCGAAGGGAATTGGAATGCAGTTGCGGGAATGTGCGGTGCGCTACGATTTAGCAGAAACTATGCCATAAGCGGCCGTCGCTGGCACCGGGCAGGATGCCAAATGAGCTCCTGCAGCGGTTGATTTCCACGCTATGTTTGCACCATATAAGTGCGTTTAGTGACGAATCTGCCCGGCCGTGGTGCTGGCCTTGCTATTTGAATAGCGACGTGCACCGCGGCAGGTTATGGCAGGCGCCGTGCAGCGCCAGCGCGCCCGATGGCCAGCGCGTTGCCCAAAGATCCACTCCGCTGTTAAGCTGCGATTTCGCCCATGACCAAGCCTGCAAATCCGCTTCCGTCGGTCGATGTCCTGCTAGCGGCGGCGCAACAACGGGCCGCGACACGTGACCTGCCATATTTTGGTGCGCTGACCCCGAACGAAGCGCACGCACTTCTCGTCCAAGTCCCCGGCGCCAAGCTGATCGACGTTCGCACCCGTCCGGAATGGGAATACGTAGGGCGCGTTCCCGACAGCGTGCTGGTGGAATGGAACCTGTATCCCGACGGCGCGCGCAATCCGGGTTTCCTTGCGCAGCTGCATGGCGCGGTACCGCAGCCCGAGGCTCCCGTGCTCTTCCTGTGCCGCAGCGGCGTGCGCTCGGACCACGCGGCGCGCGCGGCGCGCGCCGCGGGCTATACCCGCGCGATGAACGTGCTCGAAGGGTTCGAGGGTGACAAGGACGGTGCGGGCCAGCGCGGATCGCTGGGCGGCTGGCGCAAGGCGCGGCTGCCCTGGATTCAGGGATAGAACAGGTAGACCTGATACCCCGCCTGCGACGTCGCGCTGGCGTCGACGAACAACTTGACCGCCATTTCAGTGTTGCCGGCGATGCCCGCGCGCGGGTCCGCGGCGCCGCTGAGGTATTCCTGTGGCCCGAACGCGCGGCGCACGACCACCTGATCCTGCGCGTCGGACAAGGTCAGTTCGACGTACGGATACGCCAGCGCGAACGGCGCGCGATTGCGGATGGTGGTCGACAATATCAGCAGACCCTTGTGCGCCGGATCGGCCTGCAGGTCCGACGCCTCGATCGATAACGCCGAAATATCCGCCATGGGCCGCACTTCGCATCCCGCCACAGCGCACATCCTGATCAGTGCCGGTTGGGTTGGCGGCCAGTGTGCGGCGATGGCGTCGCGAAAATGCAGCAGCGCCTGCCCGGCGAGGACCACCACCAGCACTGGAATCGCCACGCCATACAGCCAACCCGGGATGCGCTTGCGTTGCTTCCTTTCCTGCCACGAAAAGCGCGACGCGTACGACAGATCGGGATCGGCGTTGGCTTCGGCCTGCTCCGCCTCGCGTTCGGCCTTGTCGTCGACGTCGTCGGCGGCGTCGGCGGCGTCGGCGGCGGTGCCCGCAGTGGGCGCTTGGGGTTCGTCTTCGGCCGGACGCAGAGCCTGCGAGTTGCGCAGGGTGACGGTCGGCGGCCCTTTCGCCGGATCGTAGTAGTCCGGCTCCGGATCGGGCTGGGGCGCCAGCGAGACCATGGCGCCCACCCCGTCGAACACCGTCTGGCAATGGCCGCAGCGCACCTGGCCCGCGCGCAGGGAAAGCTGTTCCGCGGTGACCCGAAAGATCGTCTTGCAGCCGGGACAGCGCGTGTATTTCTCGTCAGCGACGCTCATGTGTGCGGTTGCCCACCAACGCCACCCATCCGTCTTCGCTGCCCCATGGCGCAATTTTAAACCATCGCGCATACGCTGCCGCGGCCCGCGTTGCCTGTGCCTCCAGAATGCCCGACAGCACGATGTGGCCACCGGTGCATACGCGCGCGCCGAGCAGCGGCGCGAGCAGTTCGAGGGGATTGGCGAGAATGTTGGCGACGACGACGTCGAAGGTCATCGGCGGCAACGCGTCGGGCAAGTCGAAGCGCGCGTCGACGCCATTGGCCCGCGCATTGGCGGCGCTGGCGGCGATCGCCTGCGCGTCGACATCGACGCCGCGCACGCTACTCGCGCCGAGTTTGGCTGCGGCGATCGCCAGGATCCCGGAACCGCAACCGTAGTCGAGCACCGTTGCGTCGCGCGGCAGGTGCGCCTCCAGCCAGCGCAGGCACAGGCGGGTCGTGGCGTGACTGCCGGTGCCGAATGCAAGTCCTGGGTCGATGCGCAGGTTGATCGCGCCGGCGTCTTCAGGCTCGCTCCACGTGGGTACGATCCACAGGCGTTCGGCGATCTTCAGCGAACCGAATTGCTTCTGCGTCGCGCGCACCCAGTCGCTGTCCGGCACCGCCTCGAGAACGTACTGCGGCGGCGTACGCGCAAGCATGACGCTGGCGCGGGTCATGGCGCCCGCGACATCGGCGTCGGCACCGAAAAGCGCGGTGAGGCGCGTCACCGGCCACACCGCGCTCGGCACATCCGGTTCGCCGTAGACTGCGGTTTCATCAGGCGTGTCCGCGTGCGCATCGGCGGCATCGACCGACAGCGCGCCGGTTTCCAGCAAGGCGTCGGCCCAATGGTCCGCGACGCCGGCGGTTACGTCAAAACGCAGAGCGATGTACGGCATCGCGCCGGGTCAGGCCGACTGCTTGCGCTTGGCCATGCGCTGCTCCAGATAGTGGATCGACGTGCCGCCGCGCAGGAACGACGCGTCGAGCAGCAGGTCCTGGTGCAGCGGAATATTGGTCTTGATGCCCTCGACAACCATTTCCGAAAGCGCGACGCGCATCCGCGCGATGGCCTGTTCGCGCGTGTCGCCATAGGCGATGACCTTGCCGATCATCGAGTCGTAGTTCGGCGGCACGAAATAATTGTGATAGACGTGCGAGTCGACGCGGATGCCGGGGCCGCCCGGCGCGTGATACGAGGTGATGCGCCCCGGACTGGGCGTGAAGGTCTCGGGATCCTCCGCATTGATGCGGCATTCAATGGCGTGGCCGCGGCGGACGATGTCTCGCTGCCGGAACGCGAGCTTCTGGCCCGCCGCGACGCGGATTTGCTGCTGCACGAGGTCGATGCCGGTGATGAGCTCGGTCACCGGGTGCTCGACCTGGATGCGCGTGTTCATCTCGATGAAAAAGAACTCGTTGTCCTGATAGAGGAACTCGAAAGTGCCCGCGCCACGGTAGGCGATCTTGCGACACGCCTCGGCGGCGCGCTCCCCGATGCGCGTGAGGGCACGCAAGGGGATGCCGGGAGCCGGTGCTTCCTCGATGATCTTCTGGTGACGGCGTTGCATTGAGCAATCGCGCTCGAACAGATACACGGTGTTCTTGTATTCGTCGGAGAGCACCTGGATCTCGATGTGGCGGGGTTGCTCGAGATATTTCTCCATGTACACCATCGGATTGCCGAACGCGGCGCCGGCCTCCGCGCGGGTGAGGCTCACCGCGGACAGCAGCGCTGCCTCGGTGTGTACGACGCGCATGCCGCGCCCACCGCCACCAGCGGCGGCCTTGATGATCACCGGATACTTGATCGCGCGCGCTATTTTGACGATTTCCTTCGGGTCGTCGGGCAGCGCGCCCTCGGAGCCCGGAACGCAGGGCACGCCGGCCTTCGTCATCGCGGCCTTGGCGCTGACCTTGTCGCCCATCAGCCGGATCGTGTCGGGCCGCGGGCCGATGAATACGAAGCCGCTTTTCTCCACCTTCTCGGCGAAATCCGCGTTCTCCGACAGGAAGCCGTAGCCCGGATGGATCGCCTGCGCATCGGTAACCTCGGCGGCACTGATGATCGCCGGAATGTTCAGATAGCTTTGCGCCGACGGCGGTGGCCCGATGCACACCGACTCGTCGGCAAGGCGCACGTACTTCGCTTCAGAATCGGCTTCCGAATGCACGACGACGGTCTTGATGCCCATTTCGCGGCACGCCCGCTGGATGCGCAACGCGATCTCGCCGCGGTTGGCGATGAGCACCTTGTCGAATAACTGGCCGGCGGTCTTGGTTGCCACGGGAGGGTCCTAAGCTGCGAACCGCGGCGCGGCGCGCGCAACGACGACGCGGACGACTGGGTTAGCCAATCACCACCAGGGGCTGACCATACTCGACGGCCTGCCCGTTCTCGGCGAGGACTGCCTTGACCACTCCAGCTTGATCGGCCTCGATCTCGTTCATCAGCTTCATCGCCTCGATGATGCACAGCGGATCACCGACCTGCACCGTGTCGCCAATCTCGACGAAGGCCTTCGATCCGGGTGCGCCGGCGCGATAGAAGGTGCCCACCATCGGCGACTTGACCACGTGACCTTCGGGCGCCGGCGGCGCGATCGGTGCCGGCTCCGGGGGCGGCGCCGCGGTAGGTGACGCCAGCGCGGGCGTGCCCGGCATAGCGTGGACTACTGTCGGTTGCGCTCCCGGCGCTACGGCGCGCGTGATGCGCACACGTTCTTCGCCTTCGGCGATCTCGAGTTCGCCGATACCCGAGCTCTCGAATAGCTCGATCAGCGATTTCAGCTTGCGCAGGTCCATGTTTGGCGTAACAGCCGGCTTCAGCTGCCTTGATCGAGGCGTCGGAGAATGTATTGCAACGCGAGCTCGTAGCCATGCGCGCCGAGTCCCGCAACGGTGCCGATGGCCTTGTCGGAAAAATACGAATGCGCCCGGAACGGCTCTCGGGAGTGAATGTTCGACAGGTGGACTTCGACAAAGGGAATCGCGGTGCCCGAGAGCGCATCGCGCAGGGGAACGCTGGTGTGGGTCAGGCCCGCTGGGTTGATCATGATGTAGGCGACACCATCGAGGCGGGCTTGGTGAATGCGCTCGATCAGCGCACCCTCGTAGTTGCTCTGGTAGGCGGCCAGCGTTACGCCTGCGGCGCGCGCTTGCGCGACCAACCTGGCGTTGACGTCGGACAACGTGTCATAGCCATAGATCTTCGGCTCGCGCGTTCCCAGCAGATTCAGGTTTGGGCCGTGCAGGACGAGGATTCTACTGCCGCCCGGCTGGCGCTTGAGCACAGCGGTTGGCGCGCGCTTGCGCGGCGATGTTTTGGTCGCCATCAGCGCCTCGTTACATGCGGATCAGCGAACATAATGTGAGTTTGCCGCAGATCACCGGAGATTGTCCAGCATGGACGGCGCTATTTGACCCGCCACCAGCCCCCGACCCCTTAGAGCCGCGGTGACAACCGCGACCGCATAGCGCTATTGTTTCACGATCTCGCTCGCGTCTTTCCGACGAAGCGATAGCAGGTCGAGTTGCCGTCAGTTAGGTCTTTTTAGAAGAATTTCACAGCAGTTTATCGACAATTGCGCGCAGCTTATCGGGCTTTAGAGGCCCCAACTGGGTGTGTGCAATCCTGCCTTGGCGATCGACAACAATGGTGAATGGCAACGCCGCCAGTTTATTGCCCAATGTTTTGGACAGTTCCACGGCTCCGTAGCCGCCAATGAGCGAAGGATAATTGAGTCCAAACTCCTTGGAAAACTGCTCGACCTTGTCGGCCTGGTCGACGGCTATACCTACGAATTGCAGGCCTCGCGCGCCATACTCGTTCTGCGCGCGCACGAACTCCGGCATCTCTTCGCGGCACGGCGCGCACCAAGTCGCCCAAAAGTTGACGACGAGCACCTTGCCCGGCCATTGACCGAGAGACTGCTCGACGCCCGCGGCATTCGGGAGACTGATTGCAAGCAGCGTCGCGCCATCCTCGCCCACCATGCTTGGCGTGCGCAGCAGAGCGAAATAGACGCCCGCGGCCAGGGCGGCAACGCCCACAGCAGCGATGGCCAGTCCACGCAGAGTGTTGTGCACGTTGCCAGCTAACGCCTAATTAGAGAGTGTTTACTCACACTCTCAGTTAAACCATGACTTTTTGGGCGGTTCATCGGGTCGAGTCGGCGCGGCGTTGGCGGCTGGCAAAATCAGCGACACGCGCTGCATGTGCGGAGGGTAGCAGATGCCGACATCGGCGCAGCCCTGCGAGTCTACCCGCAGCACGACCTTCTCGCCGATCTTGGCGCCCTTGATCGACAGATTGACGATCAGTCCGCCGCGGAACGTTTGCACCTTGCCGAAAAACTGGTCTTCCTTGACCTTGCCTTCCGGTAGCGTTGGCGCCGTCAGTCGGGCCGTCGCGGGCTCGAGCGAAAAGTTGATGCGGTCCCGGTAGAGATAGTAGCCGTCGGCGATCACGAACCGGGCTTCGATGGTTTCCGGATTCAGGACCCGGGCGCTGAAGCGGAAGGCCTTGTCGGGCGGCAGGGGGCTATTGACCTGCGCCAGCCCCGGCAACGCCGTTGCCAGTACCACGGCCGACAACAGGCCGACCGCCCAGGCGCTAGCCCGCCGTGGCGGTTTCGGCGGCGATCCAGTCGAGGTACGCGGATAAACCATGAGTGATCGGGACAGCAACGATCTCGGGAAGTTCGTAGGGATGACGTGCCCGGATCGCGGCTTCCAGGCGGGGATAGAGGTCGGCACGGGTCTTGATCGAAACAGGCGTCTCTTCGGCAGTTTCGATTTCATCGCGCCAGTGATAGAGTGAATGCACCGTTGCGCCGATCTGGATGCACGCGGCAAGCCTGGCGGCGAGCAATTCGCGCGCAAGCGCCTCGGCTGCGCCCCGTTCGGGAAAGGTCGTCAGGACCAGCAACGGCGACTGCGCTGCGCCAAGCGGCAAGGAGCCTCCATGCGTTTTGTCGTGCTGTCGATTGTACTGATATTCCCGATACTCGACGTACTGGCGACGGTGCGCTTCGCCCGCTGGACCGGAATTCCGACCATCGCGTGGTTGCTCGCGTCGGCGATCGCGGGCACCTTGTTATTGCGTCATGAACGCGCCGCCTTTCGCAACCGCGCGCTCGCTGCCTTGCGCGGCGACCAGCCTTTGCAGCGCGGACTGCTCGACAGTGGCCGCAAGGTGCTCGCCGCCGTGCTTTTCATTGTCCCCGGGATAGCGTCCGACCTGATGGCGCTGGCGCTGCTGATGCTGCCGGTCAATCTCGGCACGTCGTTTGCATCGCAGGCCGCCGGAATGAGCCGCACCTACTCGCGCCGCGATTCGTTGGACGGGGACTACCGGCGCATCGATTAGGCAACCTTCTGCGACTCAGTGGCCGTAGATCGTCGGCTGCGCCTTGCGCGCGCGCCAGTAGGCCCATAGCATCATCACGATCCCCGCCACGATCATCGGCAGCGACAGCCACTGGCCCATCGTGAATCCCAGCGACAGTAAACCAAGGAAACTGTCCGGCTCGCGCGCGTATTCGACGATGACGCGAACGCTGCCGTAGCCGATCAGGAACAATCCCGACACCGCGCCCATCGGCCGCCGGCGCCGCGCGTAAAACCACAGCAGCGCGAAAAGCAGCAAGCCTTCCAGTCCGAATTCGTAGAGTTGCGACGGATGGCGCGGCAATGCGTCGACCTGCGGAAAGACCACGGCCCACGGCACGTCGGTGGGGCGGCCCCACAATTCGCCGTTGATGAAATTGCCGAGCCGACCCGCGGCCAGCCCGAGCGGAATCAGCGGCGCGACGAAATCGGTGACATCGAGCCAGCGCTTGTGCCGCACGCGCGCGAACAGCGCCAGCGCGATCAGCACGCCGAGAAATCCGCCGTGAAAGCTCATGCCGCCCTGCCACAGCGCCAGCACTTCGACCGGATGCGCGAGGTAATAGCTGAACTTGTAGAACAGCACGTATCCCAGCCGGCCGCCGAGGATGACGCCGAAGACGCCGTAGAACAGCATGTCGTCGACGTCGCGCGGATGCCAACCGGTGAGCAGGTTCTGGCGCGCGCGATACTTGCCGAGCACGACGAACATGACGAAGCCCAGCAGGTACATCAGGCCGTACCAGCGCACCGCGAGCGGGCCCAGCTGAATCGCGACCGGATCGAATTGCGGATGGACAAACATGGGCGATTATGACATCCCGGCGCAGCGGCCAGTCCCGGCCGCTCGCGCGCGGCCACGCGCGACCGCGACAAAATTGGCCAGGCAGGCGCTGCGATTGTCGCGGCGCCAGGCGAGCCGCACCGTCAGCAGTGGCGAGGCTTCGCGCAACTTGCGGTAGACCACGCCGGCGCGGCGCATGTCGGTCAACGACGCCGGTACCAGCGCCACGCCGAGTCCGGCCGATACGAGGCTCACGATTGTCTGCAGCTGCACGGCCTCCTGCGCCACGCGTGGCGTGAAACCGGCGGCGCGGCAAAAGTCGAAGATCGTGTCGTGCAGCCCGGTGGCGTTGTGGCGTGGGAACATGATGAACGGCCGCGCCGCAAGCGCGCGCAGCGTAATCGCCCGGCCACGCCGGGCCAGAGGATCGGTCGCGTGCAACACGGCGACCAGCGGCTCGCGCAGCATCGGCAAGGTCGCCAGTGTCGCGTCGTCGACCGGCTCGAGCAGCATTCCGGCATCGATGCGCAGGTCGCGCAGTTCGCCCTGCTGCACGTCCGAGGTCAGTTCGCGCAGGTCAAGCGTGACTCCGGGATAGGCCTCGCGATAGGCGCGCAGCAACCCGGGCAGGATGCTGTAGTCGACCGCGCTGATGAATCCGAGAGCAAGGTGTCCGACGGCGCCGGTCGCGGCACGGCGCGTGCGTTCGGCGACCAGCGCGCCGTCGGCAAGCATGCGTCGCGCCTCGCCCAGCAGGTAGGCGCCGGCATCGGTGAGTTCGACGCGCCGCTTGCTGCGTCGAAACAGCGCGACACCGATTTCGTGCTCCAGTTGCTGGATCTGGCGCGATAGCGGCGGCTGGGAAATGCGCAGGTGCAGCGCCGCACGGCCGAAATGCAGCGTCTCGGCTACGGCCACGAAGTAGCGCAGGCGCCTGGCGTCGATCATCGATACTTTTATCGCATTACTGCGTCGATTAATGTGTATTGGACAGTATCAGAACAAGCCCGGTATAAGGAAGCCCCCGAACACCCTGCCACTGCACATGCCCCGCTCGGTATTCGACCTGGACCGCTACTCCGCCGCCACCCTGCTGGCATGGACGGCGCTGTTCTGGGCCGGCAACATGATCATCGGCCGCGCCGTTGCCGGCGCGATGTCGCCAATCGCGCTCGCCTATTGGCGGTGGGTGATCGTCATCGCTCTGCTCGCCCCCTTCTGCTGGCGCGAAGCCCTTCGCCAGCGCGCGGTGCTACTCCGTTCCTGGCGCATCCTCCTGCTGCTCGGCCTGATGAGCACCTCGCTCTACAACTCGCTGACCTACTGGGCGCTCACGTACACCACCGCGACCAACACCACCATCCTCAATTCGATGATCCCAATCTGCGTGATGTTCGGCTCCTGGGTGCTGCTGCGCGAAACACCGTCGGCGCGTGCGATGGCTGGGTTCGCGATTCGCTGGCCGGCGTCGCGTACATCGTTGCCCGCGGACAGCCCGGGTCGCTGCTGGCGACGACGCCGAACCCTGGCGACCTGATAATGCTGGTGGCGCTGCTCCTGTGGGGCTTCTACGCGGTCCTGCTGCGCTACCGACCGCCCGAGCTGCGTCCACTCATTTATGTTTTCGTAACCGGTGTCATCGGCCTCGTGATCGCCCTGCCAGTATTCGTGGTCGACCGTATCGTGTCGCCTCCAGCCGCGGTCGCGGCACCCGCCATCGCGGCGATTGTCTACTTCGCGTTGTTTCCGACTCTCAACGCGACGCTGTTCTACAACCACGCCAACGACCGCATCGGGCCAGTCCGCGCCAGCCTCTTCATCCATCTGGTGCCGCTGTTCGGCGCGCTGCTCGCGGTTGGCTTCCTCGGCGAGCGTCCCGGCTGGCATCATCTCGTCGGCATGCTGCTGGTGTTCTGCGGAATCCTGTTTGCGCGCGGGATCAGCATGCCGGCACGAAGCGCGTAGTCCGAGGCTCGCTTCGCAGCGCCGCCCGCCGTATCATCGAAAGCTCGCTTTCCAATCCAAGTCTTCGGGAAAATCATGGCCGACAATCGTCACAGCCGCATCATCACCGCCGGCGTAGCCCGCTCGCCGAACCGCGCCATGCTGCGCGCCGTCGGCTTCAAGGACGGCGACTTCGACAAGCCCATCGTCGGCGTGGCCAACGGGCATTCGACGATGAACCCCTGCAATGCGGGCATCCAGCCGCTGGTCGATCGGGCCATGGTCGCGCTGGAGGCGGGTGGCGCGAAACCGCAAGTGTTCGGCTTTCCCACCGTGACCGATGGCATCGGCATGGGCACCGAAGGCATGAAGTATTCGCTGGTATCGCGTGAAGTGATCGCCGATGCGATCGAAGTCGCGGTCATGGGCCAGTGCATGGACGGCGTCGTGTGCGTCGGCGGCTGCGACAAGAACATGCCGGGCGCGATGATGGCGATGGCGCGCATGAACGTGCCCGCGATCTTCGTCTACGCGGGCACTATCAAGCCGGGACTGTGGAAAGGCCAGAAACTCACCATCGTCAGCTCCTTCGAAGCGGTTGGCGCGTTCGCGGCCGGCAAGATGTCGCAGGAGGATCTGGACGGCGTCGAACGCAACGCCTGCCCGTCGGTCGGCGCCTGCGGTGGTCAGTACACCGCCAACACCATGTCGTCGTCGTTCGAAGCGCTGGGCTTGAGCCTGCTCGGCAGCTCGCAGCTCGCCTCGCCCGATCCGGAAAAAGCCGACAGCGCGGAGGCCTCGGCAAAGGTGTTGATCGGCGCCATCGCCCGCGACCTCAAGCCACGCGACATCATCACCCGCAAGTCGATCGAAAACGCCATCGCGCTGGTCATGGCGACCGGTGGCTCGACCAATGCTGTTCTGCACTATCTGGCGATCGCTTCCGCTGCGGGCGTGCCACTGGCGATCGACGACTTCGAGCAGATCCGCCAGCGGGTGCCGGTGCTGTGCGACCTCAAGCCGTCGGGTCGTTACGTCGCGGTCGACTTCAATCTCGCCGGCGGCGTGCCACAGGTGCTCAAGATGCTGCTCGAGCACGGCCTCCTGCATGGCGACTGCATGACCATCACGGGCCGGACCATCGGTGACGAACTGGAGGACATTGCCCCGACCCCGCGACGCGACCAGGACGTCATTCGGCCGTGGGACAAGCCGATGTACGCGCAAGGCCACCTCGCGATCCTGCGCGGCAACCTCGCGCCCGAAGGTTGCGTCGCCAAGATCACCGGCCTTAAGAATCCGTCGATCACCGGGCCCGCGCGGGTGTTTGACTCCGAACCGGCGACACTCGAAGCAATCATGGCCAGCAGGATCAAGGCAGGCGACGTGATCGTCATCCGCTACGAAGGCCCCAAGGGCGGGCCCGGCATGCAGGAAATGCTTGCGCCGACTTCGGCACTGATCGGCCAGGGATTGGGCGAGAGCGTAGGTCTGATCACCGATGGGCGCTTTTCCGGCGGCACCTGGGGCATGGTCGTCGGCCACGTCGCGCCCGAAGCCTACGTCGGCGGAACGATCGCGCTGGTGCACGAGGGTGACAGCATCACCATCGACGCGCACCGGCGCCTGATCCAGCTCAACGTCGACGACGCCGAATTGACGCGCCGCCGCGCCGCATGGAAAGCGCCGCAACCGCGCTACACCAAGGGCGTTCTCGCCAAGTACATGAAACTGGTGTCGACGGCGAGCCTCGGCGCGATCACGGATGGCAGTTGATGGTGGTTCCGCGCATCGTTCACCTTGCCGGGCTGTCAGCATCCCGATGAGCATCGTCCCGGTGATCGACTCAATGTCTGAGCCAGCCTCGATCAACCGCCCTTGGTCGGTCGCGCGTCGATGCAGTAACATAGCCTTGCGACATCCGGCGTGCTTGTGCTCGCAGTGTCCGGCCAAGCGTCGCGCTGCTGCCTGCGCAGTGTCCTCATCTCAACCACACGGC
This sequence comes from Edaphobacterium sp. (SeqCode), assembly GCA_039934835.1. GTDB lineage: Bacteria > Pseudomonadota > Gammaproteobacteria > Burkholderiales > Casimicrobiaceae > PALSA-1003. Next base: position 59,537 of record JBDTLK010000002.1, read on the forward strand.
TTCAGAGGAAGTCGCAATGACCGTCCACACTGTCCCCTTCGCGCGAGTCACCAAGCAGGCTTCATGGCTGTCGATGCCCAGGAGTTCCCAATGACCCGTGCCGGCGAGCTATGGCGCATTCTTGCCGTCCTGTTTGCCGCAGCAACGCCCCTCTTGCTCGCCGGTTGCCAATTGGCCGCGCCGATTCCCGCCTCGACGCCGAACAACGCACCCACGCTGGTAGTCGGCGACCATTGGCAGTACCGGATCACCGACAATCTGCGGCGAGGCGCGGTGACGATGCTCGATACCGAGGTCGTATCGATCGCCAACGGCATTGCGTCGCTGCGCCTGGTATACGACGGCCCGTACGGACGCAGCGAGGAGACCGAGCAGGTCAACGCCAATGGCTGGCTCGTCGTCGGCGCGATCAAGCAGGATTTCTCGCGGCAATTCCCGACGCCGATCCAGATGTACGATTTTCCGCTCGAACAGGGCAAGACCTGGCGGCAAGTGGTAAATACCATCAGCCCCGAAACCGGCCTCCCGGCGCAGATCCTGACCTTCGGGACGGTGCAGGGTCTGCGCTCGACCACGGTTCCCGCCGGCACCTTCGACGCGATCTACCTCTACCGGATCATCCAGCTCGACGACGCGCAGTTTTTTCGAACGCGCACCGAACGTCGCGACTCGGTGTGGTTCGATGGCAGGGCGAAGGGCCCCGTACGCGAGCTGCGCGACGCGTCATTCATCGAACTTTCCGGTCCCGACAGCGACACCATTCGCGTCGAGAACACGATTCGCGAGTTGCTATCGTTCCGCCCCGGCCCCAAGTGAACAAGTGACCGCGGCCGGCGCGGCGCTCAGAGGTCCAGCCGCTGCCAGATGGTGGTGGTGAGGCTGGCCTGGTTCAGGGTGTAGAAATGCAGGCCGGGCGCGCCATGCGCCAGCAGGTCGGCGCACAGGCGGGTCACGACGTCGAGGCCGAAGTCGCGCACCGATTCCGTGTCATCGCCAAAACTTTCCATCTTGCGCCGGATCCAGCGCGGAATCTCCGCGCCGCACGCGTCGGAAAAGCGCGCCAGCTTCGAAAAACTGATGATCGGCATCACGCCGGG
>JBDTLK010000003.1:0-59301 GCA_039934835.1 Edaphobacterium sp. (SeqCode)
GTCGGATTGCGCCGCCGCGGGACCCGCCAGGCCCAGCGCCAATGCGGCGATCGCGATCAGTCCCAACCGTATCTTGCCGATCTTCATTGACTTCTCCTTGAGTGCGCCAAGACGAGAGGTCTGATGGCTCCCTCCCCCAGGCAACTAGAATAAGCGATCTGGCGCGCGAGCGACAGCGCGACCTATCCCTTGCGGTACCATCGCCGAATGCCGTCGACCCTCAAGCCGTCGCGCCCTGCCGCGACCACGCCGCCAGCGCGCCGCGTCAAGTCGCCGCCGTACGCAGTCGGCTTCTACCTGGTCCCGGAATTTCCGATGATGGCGTTCGCATCGGCGGTCGAACCGTTGCGCGCGGCGAACCGCTTGAGCGGCGAACAGCTCTTCGCCTGGCAGTTGTTTTCTCGCGATGGCGCCCCGGTGCGGGCCAGCAACGGCATCGACATCGCGGTGCATGCCGCGATCGGTGCTGACGCGCACCTCGATCTGGTGCTCGTCTGCTCCGGCACTCCCGGCGACACTGGCGCCGATGCCGCGGCGGGCAAATGGCTGCGCAGCCTGGCGCGCACAGGCGTCGCGATCGGCGGAATCAGTCTCGGAGCGTTCGTGCTGGCTGAGGCCGGACTGCTCGATGGCCGCCGCTGCGCCCTGCATTGGGAGAGTCTCGGCGCGTTTGCGGAGCGTTTCCCGCGCGTCAAGACCACGACCGACATTTTCGTGATCGATGACAACCGCTGCACCTGTGCCGGAGGCACGGCCGCGATGGACCTGATGCTGCAAGTCATTACCCAGCGCGACGGCCGCGCGCTTGCCAACGATGTCTCCGAGCAGTTCCTCCATCCCTATATTCGCGGCACCCACGACCCGCAGCGCATGGCCGTGCAAAGCCGGCTCGGCGTGGCCAACGAGAAACTCATTGCCGCGATCGGCATGATGGAGGCCGCCAACGAGGACCCGCGGCCGGTGCAGGACATCGCCGCGGACGTCGGACTGTCGGCGCGGCAGCTCGAGCGCCTGTTCGCGAAATACCTGCGCGCGAGCCCGAGCCGGCACTATCTGAAGATGCGGCTGGATCGGGCGCGCGCCATGCTGTTGCAGACGACCAAGCCGATTCTCGATGTGGCGGTGGCGGCGGGCTTCACGTCGGCATCGCATTTCAGCCGCTGCTATCGCGCGGCATTCGGTCACAAGCCAAGCCACGAACGGGCAGCAGTGCTGGTCGCGAGACCTGCTGCCTCCGTGCCGCAGCGCGCGGGCGCCGACCGCAGTCGGCCACGTCCATGACAGAGGCGCGCGCTGACGGTGTTCGCGTGAGCGCCTCCGGCGGCTGCCTGTGCGGCGCGGTGCGCTTCGAGGTGAGCGGCGAATTGCGCCACGTCATCATGTGTCACTGCACGATGTGTCGCAAGGCGCACGGTCACGTCGGCGCCTACACCGCGACCGCCAAGGACGCCTTGAGGATCACGCAGGCGCGCGGATTGCGCTGGTATGCATCATCGCCCATCGCGCGGCGCGGGTTCTGCGCCGCATGCGGCAGCAGTCTGTTCTGGGAACCCGCGGCAAAGGACTACGTTTCGATCGCCGCCGGTGCGCTCGATAACCCGGCAGGACTGGCGACCGCGCTGCAGATCCACGTCGACAGTGCCGGCGACTATTACCCCATCGACCCGAGCATTCCGCAACGGCGGTCGTGACCGAGTTCGGCGGCGCTGCTCAAAGCTTGTCGGCGTAATCCTTCTGCACTTTCTTGATGCGCTCGTGCGAGCCCAGGAACGCGTGCTTCGACATGTCGGGCGAATACTTGCTACCGGGCGGATGCTTGCCGACCGCTTCCGCCAGCGCGCGGATGTGATGCGGGCCCGCGCCGCAGCACACACCGAGATAGTTGATCCCCATCTGCGTCGCCTGTCGCCCGAATTCGGCAATCTCGAACCGATTGCACGTGAACGGGTCGAGCGCCACCGGAAACGGCCGCGTGCCCGGCTCGCCCCAGTGCGAGTCGCGCAATGACTGAAACGACGGTTCGCTTTCGGTGGTCCGATACGGTACCGGCAACGCCGCCATTGGAATCGCGATCGCGGCGCGGATCTGTCGCAGCAGCGGCAGCATCGTCGCCGGCCCGCGGATGCAGTTCAGGCCGACGACATCCGCCCCGGCGGCGGCCAGGCGCTTGCAGGCGTCGACGACCGTCCAGTCCTCGCGCGTCACGTCGGCCTGGTGCATGGCCAGCGTGATCACCGCTACGTGCCCCGCCTTCTTGATCACGTCGAGCGCGATCAGCGCTTCCTGCGCATAGGAAAAGGTTTCGCCGATGACGAAGTCGACTCCGGCGTCGTTTGCCCACCGCACCTGTTCCTCGAACATGGTGCGCACGGCGGCGTGCGACGCCTTGTCCGCCGGATCGTAGACGTTGGTGTTGCAGATGCCGCCGGCGAGCAGCGCGCCGCTTTCGTCCGCAACCGTTTTGGCGATTTGCAAGGCCCGGCGATTGATCGGCTCCAGGTCATTCTCGCGGCCGATGACGCGCAGCTTTTCGCGGTGCGCATAGTAGGTGAGCGCCTGGACGACATCGGAGCCCGCGTGGACGAAGTCGCGATGCAACTGCGTGACCGCTTCCGGATGCTCGAGCACGACTTCGGGGACGAACGCACCCGCCTGCAGATAGCCGCGCCGCTCGAGCTCGAATACATAGCCCTCGGCGCAGATCACCGGGCCTTGGGCGAGTTGGGTGAGGAGAGGGACGCGTCGGGGTGAGGAAGCGGTCATGGCGAGTAACCTTGTCGCGGATGGGACATTCGAATATCTCATCTCCGGCCCCATGCGGGCAGTCGCTATGCGACGCGATCTGGCTCGTGCGCGACATCGCCCGCCGGGCGCCGCAGTGCAGCATGGACGCCAGCACGACAATCCCGCATTGTCCGCAAAGGACAAGTCGATGTCGCATCTGGAACATTTGTGTCGTGTGAAGCCGACTATGCTTGAACCCGCGTCGTACGGGGCGCGCCGCGAACGCGAAAGAGGGCGATGGAAACACTGGCGTTCATCATGAGCAACCTGCCTGCCATTGGGCAACGCACGCTGCAACACGTTTCGATCGTCGGCGTTGCCGTGGGTCTCGCCATCCTGACCGGGGTGCCCATCGGCATCGCGATCACCCAGAACAAGCGCGCGGCCGATATCGTGTTGTACATCGCCGCCATGATCATGACCATACCGTCGATTGCCCTGTTCGGGCTGATGATTCCCATCCTCGCGCAAATTGGACAGGGCATCGGCTATCTTCCGGCAGTGATCGCGGTGCTGCTCTATTCGCAACTGCCGATCATCCGCAATACCTATACCGCGATCACCAATGTCGATCCGGCGTTGCGCGAAGCGGCGCGCGGGATGGGAATGGGGCCGCTGCAGCGGCTCTCCCAGGTCGAGCTGCCCATCGCGGTGCCCGTCATCATGGCCGGCGTGCGCATCGCCGTCGTGATCAACATCGGCATCACCGCCATCGCAACCTACATCGGGGCGGGCGGCCTGGGCGTGTTCATCAGCCGCGGCATCACCCAGACCGATCCGCGCCAATTGATCACCGGCGCGCTTGCCGTGAGCCTGCTGGCGATCTTCGCGGACTATTTTCTGCTCTGGGTGCAGTACCGTCTCACGCCGAAGGGCTTGCGCCTCTCGCCGGCAAGAATCCCGCGACCTGTCTGAGTCGAGACCGACGATGATCAAGCTCGACAATCTGACCAAGGCCTTCGAGACGGCGGCCGGCACCACCCTCGCGGCCGACCACGTCAGCTTCGAAGTGGCCGCGGGCGAGATCTGCGTGCTGCTCGGTCCTTCAGGGTGCGGCAAGACAACCGCGCTGAAGATGGTCAACCGGCTCATCGAGCCCACGTCGGGCAAGATCTATATCAACGGCAAGGACACCGACTCGTACGACCCGGTCGAACTGCGGCGCACCATCGGCTACGTCATCCAGCAGATCGGTCTGTTCCCCAACATGACGGTAGAGGAAAACATCTGTGTCGTGCCCAAACTGCTCGGCTGGGACATGGCGAAAGCCCGCCAGCGCGCCGCCGAACTGCTGTCCATCATCAATCTCGAGCCCGCGCTTTTTCTCAAGCGCTTTCCGAAAGAGCTGTCGGGCGGACAGCAGCAGCGCGTCGGAGTCGCCCGGGCGCTCGCCGCCGATCCGCCGGTGCTGCTGATGGATGAGCCGTTCGGCGCCATCGATCCCATCAACCGCGAAGTCATCCAGGACGAGTTCCTGAAGATCCACCGGCGCCTGCAGAAGACGGTGATGTTCGTCAGCCACGACATCGACGAAGCGGTGAAGATGGCCGACAAGATCGCGATCTTCCGCGCCGGCAAGCTCGAGCAATTCGATAGCCCAGACAACATCCTGGCGCACCCGGCCAATGATTTCATCGCCAATTTTGTCGGTTCCGACCGGACCTTGAAACGCCTGCGGCTGGTCACCGTCCAAGCGGCATTCGAGTCGGAGGCCCCTCGCGTGGTCGCCGAGGAGCGCATCGAACGGGCTGCCGCGCTCATGAACGAGCACCGGCGCGAATACATCGTGATGGTCGATGCGGTCGGTCGGCCACACAGCTATGTCGGCATCGACAAGGTGGAGGGGCGCTCGGGTACCGTTTCGGAACACAGCGTCCGCCTGCCCGCGACAGTCAGCCTCGACGAGGACCTGCGCACCGCCGTGTCGATGATGTTCATGTACGACATACCCTGGCTCACGTGCGTCGACAGCGAAGGCATGTATGCCGGAGTCGTCACCCAACGGGGCATCACGCGACTGCTCGGTGATACGTATCGCGATGCGTCGAAGCGGACGGACTAGGATCGATGCGTGCAGTGTGGCTCGGTCGTGCGTTGCTCGCCACGGCGCTCATGGTGACCTTCGGGTTGGGGGTGCTCGCGCAGCGCAGTGGTCTTTTCGACCAGATCGCCAAGTACCGGTCAGACATCATTTATCTCTCGCAGCAGCACATCAAGCTGGTCGCGATTTCCGGCGGGCTCGCGATCCTCGCTGGCGTGCCGTTGGGGCTCTGGCTGAGTCGGCCGAACATGCGCCGGATGGCCGAGTCGATGATGCAAGCGCTCAACATCGGCAGCACGATCCCCACGCTCGCCGTGCTTGCGCTCGCGATGACCCTGCTCGGCATCGGCACGGTGCCCGCCATCTTCGCGCTGTGGGTCGCGTCGCTGCTGCCGATCGTGCGCAATACGTATGCGGGCATGCTTGGTGTCCCCGTCTATTTCGTCGAAGCGGCCACCGGCATGGGCATGCGACCGATGCAGATCCTGTCCGGTGTGGAATTGCCGAACGCGCTGTTCGTGACCTTCGCCGGCATTCGCACGGCGCTGGCCATCAACGTGGGAACGGCGCCGCTGGCTTTTCTGATCGGCGGCGGAGGGCTGGGCGAGCTGATCTTCACCGGCATCGACCTGAACGAACCTGGAATGATGCTCGCCGGTGCGATCCCAACAGCGCTGCTGGCGGTGCTCGTCGATTTCGCCGTCGGCGCGATTGCTTTTTTTGTCGTTCCACGAGGTGTCAACCCGCTGCGATGACGGGGCGTTCAACGTTATCCACGCATGCATGTACTTAGGAGAGAACCATGAAACTGCTTCGGACGTTGTCGTCGTTGGTGGTTGGACTGGCGCTGGGCGCCGCTTCCGCCGGAGTGATCGCGCAGAACATCGTCGTCGGTGGCAAGGCCTTTACCGAGCAACAGATCATGGCCGCGATGACCGCCCAGTTGCTCAAGGCCAAGGGCTTCAACCCGGAGGTCAAGGCCGGGATGGGCAGCGCGGTGCTGCGTCAAGCGCAGGAAAACGGCCAGATCGACGTTTACTGGGAATACACGGGGACGTCGCTCATCACCTACAACAAATTCACCGACAAGCTGTCGGCCGCGGATAACTACAAGAAGGTCAAGGAACTCGACGCCGCGAAGGGCCTGGTCTGGCTCAATCCGTCGAACGCCAACAACACCTATTCGCTGGCGATGAATGCCGACGAGGCCAAGAAGCTGGGTATCGTCACCATCAGCGACCTCGCCAAGAAGGTGAAGGACGGCGCCAAGCTCACGTTCGGAAGCAATGCCGAGTTCTATGCACGGCCGGATGGTTTGAAGCCACTCGAGCAGCTGTACGGATTCGAATTCGCGCGCGAAAACGTAAAGCGCATGGACACCGGCCTCGTCTACCAGGCGCTCAAGGACAAACAGGTCGACGTGGGCCTGGTGTTCGCCACCGATGGGCGCATCCCGGCATTCAACTTCGTGGTGCTGAAGGATGACAAGGGCTATTTTCCTGCCTACGCGATGACGCCCGTAATCACCAAGAAGGCGCTCGACGCCAATCCGAAGCTTGCCGACATCCTCAATTCGCTGTCGGCCAAGCTCGACGACGCGACCATGGCACGCCTCAACGCGAGCGTGGACGTCGACAAGAAAACGGTCGAGGAAGTTGCCCAGGGTTTTCTCAAGCAGCAAGGGCTGATCTGATACCGCACGCACCGGCGAGGGGACGCTGCTCAGGGCGGCTCCTCGCAATGCGCCGTTGCAATGTGGCAAGCGCATGTCGAGCCCTGGAACCCTGAATGTCGCGGTGGCACAGATCGAGTCGATCCTCGGTGACGTCGAGGCGAACTTGCGCAAGCATCTCGACACCATCGACGCGGCGCGCACCGCTGGGGTCGAGGTGCTGCTCTTCCCCGAATTGTCGCTCACCGGTCACAGCGCCGGCGCCGAAGCGCTGCGGCTCGCAATCGATTGCAACCACCGCTGCGTCGCCGACATTGCGCGGGCGTCCGGCGCGATGTGCACGGTATTCGGCATCATCGAAGAGAGTCCGGGCGCACGGTTCTGCAACGCCGCGGTCGCCGTCCGCGACGGTAAGGTCATTTTCGTGCACCGGAAAATCAACCTCGCCACCTACGGCAAGCTGGAAGACGGCAAGCACTACGCCGCAGGACAGCGGGTCGATACTTTCGCGCTCGATGCCGTCTGGCGGGCGAGTGTCATGATTTGCGCCGACAGCTGGAATCCGCCGCTGGTTCACCTGGCGGCGATGCAAGGCACGACCTTGCTGCTGGTACCCGTCAGCTCGGCGATCGAAGCCGTGGGAGCCGAGTTCGACAACATGCAAGGCTGGGATACTAACCTGCGTTTCTACGCGATGACCTACGGTTTGCCGATACTCATGGCAAACCGTGTGGGTAGCGAACACGATCTCACGTTCTGGGGCGGCTCGCGTATTGTCGATCCGTTCGGGCACGTGCTTGCCTGCGCGACGGGTCGAGGCGAAGCCCTGGTGCGCGCCGAACTCGACTTCGATGCCGTTCGCCGCGCCCGTTATCTGCTGCCGACCGTGCGCGATGCCGATCTGCCGCATTTGCAGCGCGAGGTCGAGCGTGTGCTGGCGCGCGGTGACGCGCCGCGGGAGAGCATGTGACGCCCGTTGCCCTTCTCGACACCATTGCGAGCCGTCACTCTTCTGCGCTCTCGTTCGATAGCGTCCCGGCATTCGCGCGCGATGTCAGTTTTGTCGACCTGCCGGCCGATGTCGTCGCACAGGCGCAGCGCTGCCTGCTCGACTTGATCGGGGTGGCGGCCGCCGGGTCGCTTACGCCCGGCGCGGCCATCGTCAATGCCTACGCCTCGGCCCAGCTCGCCGGCCGGGATCGCGATGCGCGAATTCTGTTCGATGGCCGTCGCGCCGGGCTCGCCGGCGCCGCGTTTGCCGGCGCCACCACGATCGATGCCTTCGATGCCCACGATGGCCATGTCCTGACCAAGGGCCACGCGGGGGTCGCGCTGCTGCCGGCGCTGCTCGCGTATCTCGATGGCGGCATCGCCAAGCGCGCGGGCATCGACGGGCGCGAATTCCTGACCTGCATCGTCATCGGTTACGAGCTCGCGACTCGCGCCGGCATCGCGCTGCACGCGAGCGTCGCCGACTATCATTGCTCGGGGGCGTGGAACGCGCTCGCCTGCGCGGCGCTGGGCGGACGCTGGCTCGGCTTCGACGACGCGCGGATGCGCCACGCGCTCGGCATCGCCGAGTACCTCGGCCCGCGCGGCCAGATCCTGCGTGTCTGCGCCGATCCGACGATGCTCAAGGACGGCTCGGGCTGGGGCGCGCAGGTGGGCGTGAGCGCGGCGCTGCTGGCGAACGAAGGATTCACCGGCGCGCCGGCACTCACCGTCGAGCGCGACGATGTGCGCACGTATTGGAGCGACCTCGGCGGCCGCTGGCGGATACGCGAGCAGTACTTCAAAGCCTATCCCGTGTGCCGGTGGGCACAGCCGGCGACCGAGGCCGCGCTGGCGCTCGCGCGCGAACACGCATTTGCCGATGCCGACGTCGTCGCCGTCGACATCGAGAGTTTTCGCGAGGCCATCGACCTGGGATCGCAATGCCGCTACCCGCGCACCACCGACGAGGCACAGTACAGCCTCCCCTACCCCGTCGCGGCAGCCTTGGTTTACGCGAGGCTTGGGGCTGCCGAAGTCGAGGGCGCGGCGCTCGCCGATCCGCGTATCAACCGTCTGCTCGACGCGATGACCTTGAAGGTGGACGACGAATTCTCGCGCCGATTTCCTGCCGAGCGCTGGGCCCGCGTGCGCGTTACGCTGCGCGACGGACGCACGCTGGTGTCAGAGCCTGCGCGGGCGCGCGGCAATCCCGAAAATCCGCTCGACGATGATGAATTACGCAGCAAGTATCACGACCTCGCCGTGCCCGTAATGGGCCGCGAGCGCGCCGCGCGCATCGAGACGCTGGTCGAGTCGCTGCCGAGCGACCGCGCGGCGCTGGGTGCGCTCGTCGAGGAGCTGCTCAGCGCTGGCCGCAGTCCAGGCCCATCCTAGCAATCTCGCGACACTGCGACTGGCAGCGCAAGTCCCCATCCACCACCCGATCAAGCAGGACTCGTCGATGCGCGATTTTCTCCTGGATGAGCATGACCGCCGGTTTCGCGCCGAGGTGCGCGAGGTCCTGCGCCGCGAACTCCTTCCGCGCGCCGCCGCTATCGAGGAAGGCGATGACTGGAATGCGATCACCGCAGTGGTCCGGGCACTCGGCGAAGCCGGATACCTGAAGCTGATGTTCAAGGATCTGTACCAAGGCCCGTTGGCGAAGCCCGGACTCACCCATGCCACCATCCTGTCCGAGGAAGCGGCGTACATCAACTACGCCTTCGAGACGACCATCGCGACGGCGCTCAGTTGCGCGTATCCCTTGCAGCACCATGCAACCCCCGCCATTCGCGAGCGCTACCTGCCCGGCATAGTCGAAGGCCGGATGGTCGGCGCGATCTGCGTCACCGAGCCCGACGCTGGCTCCGACACCTCCAGGATGCAGACCAGGATCGAATTCGACCCGGTACGCGGAGAATATGTGATCAACGGGCGCAAGCGCTACATCTCGAACGCCGGCGTGGCCGACGTCTATATCGTCTACGGCGTCACCGACCAGGCCGCGGCTCCGGGCAAGGGCCTCGGTGCGCTGGTCGTGCCAAGCGGAACACCCGGCCTCACGTTCCCGCGCCGGTACACATTCATGGGCCGTCGCGGCTGCGTCGTCGGCGAGGTGGAATTCATGCAGTGCCGCGTGCCTGCCGATCACCTGCTGGGGAAAGTGACAGAAGGCGGCCGCGTCATGCTCGGCATGTTCAACTTCGAACGCATCATCCTCGGCGGCTCGGGCCTGGGTGTGGCACGCAGCGCGTTCGACATCGCCCAGGCCCACGCGCAAACCCGCGAAGCATTCGGCGAGAAACTCGGATGCAAGCAACTCATCTGGAGCCAGATCGCCGACATGAGTTGGCGCCTCGACGCGTCGGAGCTGCTCACCTACCGCGCCGCCAAGCTCTACGACGCGGGCATCAGCGGCAAGGAGCTGATGAAGCCGGCGGCGATGGCAAAGCTGGTGGCGACCGAGACCGCCACCTATTGCGCCGATCGGACGGTGCAGATCCTGGGCGGCGACGGCCTGACCAAGGAATTCAGCCGCGCCGAGCAGATCTACCGCGACGCACGGGCGTTGCCGATCGTCGGCGGCACCTCGGAAATCGCGAAGTATCTGATCGCAGTGGCCGATCTGCCGGCGTTGCGGCCCAATCTATAGCACCCGCCTCCATGGACATCGCCACCATTTTCCTGCAATCGGTCGAGCGCTACCCGCATCACACCGCGCTGATCTTCGAGGAGCAGCGCTGGACCTACGCCGGCTGGTACACCCGCGTGTGCCGGTTCGCGCAGGCGCTCGCCGAACTTGGCGTGCGTCCGAGCGACCGCGTCGCGTTTTACGTGACGACCTCGGAGAATTCGGTCACCACCTATTTTGCGACGCAGATGCTGGGGGCGGTTGCAGTGCCGCTCAACTTTCGCCTCGCCGCGGGCGAGGTCGCGTACACGCTTGCCGATTCCGGTGCGCGCATACTCGTCTACGGTCGCTCGGTCACCGACAATGTGCTCAAGGTCGCGGCGCGGATGAAGAGTGTGCACGACTACATCTCCTGCGCCTACGATGCCGCCAACGTGCCGCCCGGGCATCACCACTTCGACACGCTCGTCGAGCAGGCCGTCGACATCCATCCGCCGCGCCCGGTGCCCTCCGGCAAACAACTCTCGGCGCTCGTCTACACGTCGGGCACGACCGGCCGCCCGAAGGGCGTGATGCACAGTCACGACAACGACATCGCGATCGCGATGAACTGCGTGATGGAGTACGGATTGCAGCCCACCGACGTCGCCCTGCACATCGCGCCGCTGTATCACGTCGGCGGCATGCAGGCGTTCTTCATTCCGCACCTGATGGTGGGCGGCACCAACGTCGTCGAGGGCCGCTACGAAGCCGAGAAGACGCTCCAGACGATCGACGCGCACCGCGTAACGACGATGTTCGCGGTGCCGACCCAGATCCAGGAAATGCTGTTTCATCCGCGCTTCAAGGAGTTCGACGTGTCCTCGCTGCGCATGATCACCACCGGCGGCGCAGCCATCGCCGCCACGACCATGGAAAACGTGATCCGGGAGTTCTGTCCCAACATCTTCAACGGCTATGGCATGACCGAGGCCAGCCTGACGTTGCTGCTGCGGCCCCAGGACGCGCTCAAGCACCTCGGCTCCTGCGGCAAGCCGACGCTCATCAGCCAATGCCGCATCATCGACAACGACCCCGTGCGCGACATCACGCCGGAACAGACTGTCGCCCAGGGCGAGATCGGCCAGCTCATCGTGCGCGGGCCGCAGGCGATGCAAGGCTACTGGAACAACCCGAGCGAGACGGCCAACAAGCTCAAACGCGGCTGGGTGTATACCGGCGACCTGATGCGGCAGGATGCCGAAGGGTTCTATCACTTTCACGGCCGTGCCGACGACATGATCATCTCCGGTGGCGAGAACATCTATCCGCGCGAGGTGGAAGAGGTTCTATACCGGTGTCCGGGCGTCCGCGAGGCCGCGGTTGTCGGCTTGCCCGAGCCCAAGTGGGGCGCCGTGGTCGCCGCGTTCGTGGTAAGGAGCGATGCTGCGCTCACGGTCGAGGGCGTTGACGCCTTCTGCCGCAACAGCGGCGATCTGGCGCCGTTCAAGCGACCGCGGCGAATCGTGTTCGTCGACGAACTCCCGATCAATCCGAGCGGCAAGGTCGTCAAGCGCGAGCTGCTCGCCCAATATGCCGAGGCCGCGGCATGAGCGGAGATCTTCAATGACCGACGCCGTATTGTTCGAACGCGAGGGCGCCATCGTCACGCTCACCCTCAACAAGCCGGAAGCGCGCAACCCGACCACCGATCCCGACATCCTGGCCGCGTTGAACGACGCTTGCTCACGGGTTGCCGCTGACACCGGCATCGGCTGCGTCATCATTACCGGCGCCGGCAAAGCGTTCTCGGCGGGAGGCAACTTGAAGCACATGCGCGACCGCGAAGGCGGCTTCGGCGGCAACGCGGCGGACGTCGCGGACAAGTACCGGCAAGGCATCCAGCGCACGATGCTCGCGCTCTACAATCTCGAAGTGCCCACGATCGCCGCCGTGAACGGCCCCGCCTACGGCGCGGGTTGCGACCTCGCCTGCGCGTGCGACATGCGCGTAGCGGCCGACGCGGCGGTCTTCGCCGAGAACTTCGTGAAAGTCGGGCTGATATCCGGCGATGGCGGCGGCTGGCTGCTGCCGCGCGCGGTCGGCCTGTCGCGCGCATGCGAAATGACTTTCACCGGCGACGCGATGGACGCGCAGCTCGCGCTGGCCTGCGGACTCGTATCGCGCGTCGTTCCCGCCGACGAGCTGATGACGGCAGCGCGCGAATTGGCCGGCAGGATCGCGTCCAATCCACCCCGCCAGCTGCGCATGGCCAAGCGGCTGCTGCGCGAGGGCCAGGTGACGCGTCTCGATTCATTGCTGGAGCTGGCGGCCGCACTGCAGGGGGCCTGCCATCACACGCGCGATCACGAAGAAGCTCTGCGTGCCTATTTCGAAAAACGAACACCAAAATTCACCGGCGCATAATCCAAGGACCTTTCATGCCAGCCTTACCCACTCACGCACGCTACGTCATCATCGGCGCCGGCATCCACGGCCTGTCGACGGCGATGCATCTCGCGCAAAAACTCAAGGCCAGAGGCGCGACGGTGGGCGCCGGCGGCAGCCGCATCGTGGTTCTGGACAAGAGCGGAATCGGCGCCGGGGCCTCGGGCATCGCCTGCGGCGTGGTACGCAACAACTACTTCCAGCCTGCCATGCGGGAGTTGATGGCACATTGCGTGTCGGTGTGGGAATCCGACCCGGAAGCGTACAGCTATCACCCGGTCGGTTACATGCAGATCAGTCCCGAGTCGATGCGCGCGCAGGTGGGCACGATCTACGAACAGCAAAAGGCGATCGGCTACGAATCGGTATTCATCGAAGGCCGGTCCGAATCGCAACGCTACATGGAGGGCCTGTTTCACGACTGGCAGGCGAAGAACATCACGTCGGTACTGCACGAGAAACGCGGTGGGTACGCCAACAACATGGCGTCGTTGCGCGGACTCTCGGCGAAGGCGGAAGCGCTCGGCGTCGAAATCGTCGCGGGGGTCACGGTGACGGCGCTGCGCGCGGGCAGCAACACGGGCGCGATCACCGCGGTCGCAACCGACGCGGGTACGATCACCTGCGACGAGGTGGTCGTGGGCGTAGGCCCATGGGTCAACACCATCTGGAACATGCTCGAGCTGCCGAAGACGATCGGCATCAAAGGCCGCGACGGACGGTTGAACGACGGCGTCCCCATGTGGCACTACATGGCGCTGCAGGAGGGCACGCTCGGTGTCGATCCGAATTTCCAGAAAACCAATGCCGGCGCGATGCCACCGGTGCTGCACGTCGACACCGATGCGCCGCTGCATTCGGATCGCGATGGCGCGTTGATTACCGATCAGCTCTGGGGCATCTACTACAAACCCGATTTCCATTTCGGCGGCGTGCAAGGCGGCGCGATGCCGGCGACCGTGCAACGAGACGCCGATGAGGTGCGCGTGGACCCCTACGGGCCGGAATCGCCCGAGTTCGTCGTCACCGACAACTTCGCCGACATGTGGACTTCGGCGCTCGCGCATTGCCAGAAGCGCTTCGAAGGCCAGCATGGCGTGTATCGCAAGGAACCATCCGGAGGCATCGGCTGCTTCACGCCGGACAGTTTTCCCGTGATCGACCGCTTCCGCGAAAACGTCTACGTGATCGCCGATTCCAACCACGGTTACAAGATGATCGGCGTGGGCGACCTGGTCGCCGACGAACTGCTCGGCACGCCGCGCAAGCTGCTCGATCCGTTTCGTTTTTCGCGTTACGCCGAAGGCCGCCTGCATCCGGTCAGCAAGAGTCCGTTTCCATGGAGCTAGAGCAGTGCGGGGCGAGTCGTCTACCGACGCCCGCCTTGGCGGTGGCCGCCGGCTGGCGAGGGGAGAGTTAGCTGTCTAGCGGGGCTTCGACCGTGTAGCCGTACTGCGCCGACGATTGGCACAGCGTCCGCCAGACGTCGGCGGCGAAACTTCGCGCCACTAGCATCACGAACGACGCGCTGTAGTCTTCCCGATAAAAAAGCGCGTTGACGTGGCCGAAGACGCTCTGCGCGCAGGCGCCGACCGCAAACGCTTCGACACCGAAATCGAGAGGACAGCTCTTCGCCAGTATGGTCTCGGCTTGCGTCCCACGAATCTGGTACCCGACACGACTCGCCGACACGTCGAACAGCGCGCCACCTAGAGCATTGACGGCGTCCCGTCGCGAATCGAAGTCGCGCTGCGCCAGCGCGCGCGCCGGTGGGGAACTCTCGACCAGTAGCCACGAACGCGGCCCCAGCCACATCGCGATCAGTGCGTCACTGCTCACAGCGGTGTTGGGGACAAGCGGCAACGCAATCCCGAACTGTTGCTCGATATCCGTGACGAACGACGGGCGCGCCGCGTCCCCCTGGATGTTCCACGCTGCCGCAATCGCCACCGTGGAGAGCGCGACGCCCGTCCCTTGCGCGCCGTAGTGACCCGCTGTCGTCGAACCGATGCCGTCGCTGCCGGATTCAGACACGCAGCCGCTCCCCTTGCGGATCGATAAAGCACGGCGAGCCGACGTGCACACGGACCCTGGCGTCGGCGAGCGGAGAGACAGCCCACAGCGTTTCGCCGTGTCGCTCGCGGCCGCGGGCGACCAGAGCCAACGCGATCCACGCGCCAAGATTGGGACTGAAGCACCACGAGGTCACGTGTCCGAGCATCGGGTTGGGCGCCGCTTGGTCCGGATCGGCGACGATCTTCGCCGCGCGCGGCATCACGGCGCCGTCCAGCGCCGTTAGCCCCACGAGCTGCCAGCGATCGGCATCGATCAACGCCGTCCGATCGCGCAGCGGCATGCCGATGCACCATTTCGCGGTGTTCACGAGCTTGCCCATCCCGAGATCGTCCGCGGTGGTGCGCCCATCGGCCTCCGGCCCGATCACGACATGGCCTTTTTCGATGCGCAGCGTGCTCATCGCCTCGGTGCCGTACGGCATCAGGCCGAATGCTTCCCCCGCAGCGATGACCGCGTCCCACATCGACTGGCCGCGGTCGGCGGGAACGTGAATCTCGTAGGCGAGTTCGCCTGAATAGCTCATCCGGAACAGCCGCGCCGGTATCGAACCCTGCGCCGTGCGAATGTGACATGACCCGACTGCGAGAAAAGCAAACGCGGCATTCGACACGTCGATGTCGACGATGGCGGCGACGACGTCGCGCGCCTTCGGTCCGGAAATCGCCGCCGCCGACCACTGTTCGGTGACCGACACCGCGTACACGTCGAGCTCTGGCCAATCCGCCTGCAGCAGATATTCGATCTGCTGCATCACTTTGACCGCGTTCACCGTGGTGGTGGTCATCAGGTAATGCGCCGGCGCCAGGCGCGAAGTCGTTCCATCGTCCATCACGATGCCGTCGTCGCGCAGCATCACGCCATAGCGGCAGCGACCCACCGCCAGGGTGTCCCACTTGTTGATATAGATCCGGTTCAGGAATTCGGCGACGTCGCCGCCCTGCAGCTCGATCTTGCCCAGCGTCGACACGTCGACGACGCCGACATGGGTGCGCACGTTGAGCGCTTCGCGATTGGCGGCGTCGTCTTCGCTTTCGCCGGCGCGCGGATACGAATGCGGACGTTTCCACAGGCCCGTGTTGACGAAGCGGGCACCGTGCACCGCGTGCCACGCGTGCATCGCCGAATAGCGGGTGGGCTCGACGTGGCTGCCGCTCTCATGTCCGGGGAACACGCCGATGGTCACCGGCGTGTAGGGCGGGCGAAACGTGGTCGTGCCGACCGCCGTCACCGGTGTGCCAAGCTGTTCCGCCATCAGCGCGAGGCCAAGCACGTTGCTGGTCTTGCCCTGATCGGTGCCCATGCCCAGCGTCGTGTAACGCTTCAGGTGCTCGACAGCCTGGTAGCCTTCGCGCGCGGAGAGTGCGATATCGTTGACCGTCACGTCGTTTTGCAGGTCGACGAAGCGCTTCGCGGACTTGCGGCGTGCGGGAACCGCCCACATCGGCCGCACCGCTGTCACTTCCTCCGCGTCGGAGCGTGGCGCCGCGCCGGCGGTCGCGGAGCGGCCTGCATGGCCCGCTGCCGCGACGCCTGCGTCATGGCCTTCGCGCAGTGCCGCAGCCAGCGCGAACCGGCCATTGGCTGCGCCCGCGGGAAACACCGGCAAAGGAGACGCGTCGGGAACGAAGGTCGCCAGTGCGTCGTCGTATCGCAGCTTGCCGCGAGCCTGCGAGAAAAGGTGCACGGCAGGATTGAATCCACCGGACACGCAGACGAGATCGCATGCGAACCGCCTCATCCGTCCACCGGCAATTGGCACAACGTCGACGCACGCGACGTGATTGCGACCGCGCGCGGCAACGATGGCCGAGTCGGCCATGATCGGCAGCGCGGCGGCGCGCGCCTGCTGATGCAATGGGCCTTCGAGCGCGGCTGCGGAACGTGCATCGATAATCGCACCGACGGCCACACCGGCGTGGTGCAGATCGAGCGCGGCTGCGTACCCGCTGTCATTGTTCGTGAATACAACGGCGCGCCGGCCCGGCCGCACGCCATAGCGCCTGACGTAGGCGCGTGCGGCACCCGCGAGCATCGTGCCCGGCAAGTCGTTGTTCGAATACGCGATCGCGCGCTCGATCGCGCCCGTGGCGAGCACCACTGCCTGCGCTCGGATCTTCCACAAGCGCTGCCGTGGAACATGAGGCGACGGCATTGCCAGGTGATCGGTCACCCGCTCGAGGGCGCCGACCAGGTTGCCGTCGTAGTAGCCGAATGCGGTGGTGCGCAGGAGCATCTGTACGTTCGGCCTTAGCGCGAGATGCGCTGCGCCGGCGGCTAACCACTCGCTCGCGGGCCGGTGGTCGATCGTGGCCGCGAGGTCCGGCATCTCGCCGCCCCACCGTGCGCCTTCGTCGCACACGATCACCCTCGCGCCAGCATCCGCGGCGGCGCGCGCGGCGGCGAGTCCGGCGGCGCCGCCGCCAACCACCAGCACGTCGCAATGCGCGTACTGGTGTTCGTAGCAATCGGGATCGGGATCAACAGCGGCTCGGCCCATGCCGGCCGCGCGTCGAATCACACGCTCGTAGTGCAGCCACCAGCGCGGCGTCGGCGGCCACATGAAAGTCTTGTAATAGAAACCTGCCGGGAACAGCGGCGAGAGCACGCTGTTGATGGCGCCGACATCGAAGCGAAGCGACGGCCAGCGGTTCTGGCTGGCAGCGATGAGCCCGTCGTAGAGTTCGAGGGTCGTGGCGCGCACGTTCGGCTCCGGGCGCGCGCCGCGCCCGAGCTGGATGAGTGCATTCGGCTCTTCCGCGCCGGCGGTGTAGATGCCGCGCGGCCGGTGGTACTTGAAACTGCGGCCGATTAGATGAACACCGTTGGCGAGCAGCGCCGACGCCAGCGTATCGCCGGCGTACCCTTGGTACGCGATGCCATCGAACTCGAAGCGCAGCGGTTGCGTGCGATCGACGAAACCGCCTTCGGCCAGGCGACGCGACTGCGTCATTTGGCGGCCTCGGCGAGCGGCTCGTCTATCCGCGCGCTGGCGAGAATGTCGTGGGTGCGCGTATCGCGACGCACCTTGAACCAGCTGCGACAGCCACCGCTGTGAAGCCAGAGTTCGTCGTGCGGGCCCATGGGATTGTCGCGCACGTACACATATGCGAACCATGACGCGACCGCAGCGTTATCGGCCGGTCGCTTGACCGTGGCGTCGCCGCCGTAGGTGAATTCGATCTGGTTGCGCGCGCCGCACCAGGGACAGGGAATCAGCAGCATTGCAGTTCCATCAATGCGCCCACGGGTACGGACCCGCGCCCTTTTCGTCGATCATCGCACCCTGCTCGAAGCGCTCCAGCGTGAACGCGGCGTTGAGCGGATGCGCCGCGTCGTTGGCGATCGTATGCGCATGCATCCAGCCCGACGCGGGCGTCGCCTTGAAGCCCCCGTAGCACCAGCCGCCGGTCATGTAGAGACCATCCACCGGCAACTTGGCGATAATGGGACTGCCGTCCATGGTCATGTCCATGATCCCGCCCCAGGTGCGCATCAACCTGAGGCGGCCGAAACTGGGGAACAGCGCCAGGCATGCCGCGGTGACGTGCTCGATGATCGGCAGGTTGCCGCGCTGCGCGTAGGAATTGTAGAAATCGAGATCGCCGCCCATCACCAGCTCGCCCTTGTCCGACTGGCTGATGTAGAAGTGCACCGCGCCGGAGGTCACCACGGTATCGAGCACCGGCTTGACCGGCTCGGAAACCATCGCCTGCAACACGTGCGACTCGATCGGCAGCTTGAGGCCCGCCATCGCGGCGACGTGGCCGGAATGCCCGGCCACCGCGATGCCGACTCTCGGCGTGGCGATGAATCCCTTGGCGGTGTCGACGCCGGTGACCGCGCCGCCCTCGATGCGAATACCGGTGACCGCGCATTGCTGGATGATGTCGACGCCGAGCGCATCGGCGGCTCGCGCGTAGCCCCACGCGACGGCGTCGTGCCGTACTGTGCCCCCTCGCGGCTGCAACAGACCGCCGAGGATCGGGAAGCGCGCGTTAGCCGCGCAGTCGAGCCGGGGAATCCAACGCTCGATCTCGTCGCGGCCGAGGAACCTGGCGTCGATGCCGTTCAAGCGCATCGCGTTGCCACGACGCATCGCCGCGTCCATGTCGGCCGGAGAATGCACGAGGTTGAGCACCCCGCGCGCGCTGTACATGACGTTGAAGTTGAGTTCCTGCGCAAGCCGCTCCCACAGCTTGAGCGAGAATTCGTAGAAGTGGGCGTTGGGCTCGAGGTGGTAGTTGGAGCGCACGATGGTGGTGTTGCGGCCGGTGTTGCCGCCGCCCAGCCAGCCTTTCTCGATCACCGCGATGTTGGTCATCGCGTGATTCCTGGCGAGGTAGTAGGCGGTGGCGAGTCCATGCCCACCGCCACCGATGATCACCGCGTCGTAGTGCTTTTTCGGTGCCGGGCTGCGCCAGGCGAGCGGCCAGTTCGAATGGTGGCGCAACGCGTTGCGCGCGAGCGAGAAGATGGAATAGCGCAAGCCAGGTTCCGCTCGGTCTACGCCACTTCCAGAAGCGCCTGGGGATTCTTCGCCGCAACCATAAGTAGTGTTCGCGCGGCGCCGGATGGCGCGCGACGGCCCTGCTCCCATTCTTGCAACGTGCGCACGGACACTCCAAGCAGCGCCGCGAATTTCGCTTGCGACAGCCCGGTTCGCTCGCGAATGGCGTTGACGGATGGGATGTTTACGACGCGTCCACCCTCCCCGCGCTTCAACTCTCGCAGGCGCTCCAAACTTTCCATGCCGACGTTGCGCTTTGCCGCTGCTTTAGCCATCAATCTCGTCCTTGACCTGCTTGAGAACGCGCGCGGAAATATTCTCGGCGACATGCTTAGGATACAACGTAAGCAGCTAGATTTGGCCTTGCCTCGAGCGAAGGTAGTAAATCACTCGAAGGCCACCACGCTTGCCGCGACCGGCCATTCCCCAGCGCATCGATCGCAGGCTCCGGTGGTGTAACCGAACCAGCTTCAGGCTCAGCAATCAGTGCTTGCTGGAGCAGCGAGTACTCTTCATCGGAGAGATATTGCTGCACCAGTCGAGTGAACAACCGAGTCTCGATGAAGCTGATCATTGCGAATTATACGTCATTGACGTAGACGACCGGTCGATCGAGGTCCACGAGCGGCACGCTGACCTTGGCAAAGGTGAAGGCGAGCATGAGCGCGCGCAAGCCGAGCACGGTGCTCACCATCGCGCCGACCGGGACCTTCTTCTCTCCCTCGGGCGACCGACTCCGCTTCGCCGCAGGTCGAACATTACGCAAGTCCATGACTCCGATCAACTGCGCGGGTGTCGGCAGGTCACTTTCGCTGGCGCACTGATCTGCTACGCTTCCGGGCATGATTGCGAGTACGCTTCCGTCGCGACAGCTGGGCAAGACTCGGGTTGCCGTCTCGACGCTTGGGTTCGGGTGCGCTCCATTGGGTGATCTGTACGCGCGAATCGACGAGGCGCAGGCGCGGGCAACCATTGCTGCCGCGCTTGCCGCAGGTGTCACGCTGTTCGACGTCGCGCCGCTGTATGGCCACGGCCTTGCGGAGCAGCGGCTTGGCGCCGTGTTGCGCGAGCAGAAACGCGACGCCTTCGTGCTGTCGACCAAAGTCGGCCGATGGATGAACCCGCGGAAGCCGCCAGGCACCGGGTCCGGCTACGTCGGTGGCCTGGCGCACGAGGCCGTCATCGACTATTCGTACGACGGCACCTTGCGGGCGTACGAGCAATCACTGTTGCGGCTGGGGCTCGATCGCATCGACATCCTGCTCATTCACGACGTCGACGCCCACACTCACGGTAAAGAAGGCGTCGACGCCCGCTTTGCCGAAGCGATGAACGGCGCATTCCGCGCCTTGGCGCGGCTGCGCGATGAAGGGGAAGTGAAGGCGATCGGCGTCGGAGTCAACGAAGCCGAAATGTGCGCGCGTTTCGCGCGCGCGGGAGACTTCGATTGCATGCTCCTCGCCGGTCGCTACACCCTACTCGAGCAGCGCTCTCTCAACGAGTTCCTGCCGCTCGCGCAGGAAAAGGGCATCGGCATACTGATCGGCGGCGTGTTCAATTCCGGCATCCTGGCGACCGGCGCGATTCCCGGCGCCAAGTTCGACTACCGTGATGCACCGGAACCGATCCTCAAGCGAGTCCGGGCGATCGAGGCGGTTTGTGCGCGCCACAAGGTGCCCCTGGCAGTGGCCGCGCTGCGCTTCCCGTTTGGACATCCGGCCGTTGCTTCGGTGGTGGTCGGGGCTGTAACGCCCGACGAAGTCGCCGGTAATGTCGCCTCGCTGAATGCGCCGGTGCCGGCGCAACTCTGGCGCGATCTGGTCTCCGCCGGGTTGCTGCGACCCGACGCACCGCATCCGGCTTAAGTCGCTGCCGCCGGGTAACCGCCCAGGCATCTTCCGGCGCTGCACACTTACTCCCCGGGGCATCCCATCCGGCCCCGAGTGGCGACATTCGATCTCTCGGCCGCAGCCGCTGGTTTCGGTCAAACGACGCCGCGCTCGCTAAGCTCGTCCTTGAGGTAAGCATAGTAAATCGGGGCAGCGATCACGCCGGCAATGCCGAACGCCGCCTCCATGACGAGCATCGCCGCCAGCAACTCCCACGTGCGCGACTCAATGCGCCTGCCGATGATGCGCGCATTCAGAAAGTATTCCAGCTTGTGGATCACGACGAGGAACACCAGGGATGCGATCGCGGCCTGCATCGAATACGACAGGCTGACGATCACGATGACCGAGTTGGAAACGAGATTTCCGATCACGGGCACCAGGCCGGTAATGAACGTAACCGCGATCATGGTCTTCTTGAGCGGTAGATTCACGCCGAAAAAAGGCAAGATCAGCCAGAGATAGATCCCCGTAAACAGTGTGTTCAGCAACGAGATTCGCAGTTGCGCGAACACCACCCGGCGAAACGCGCTGCCCAGTCTCCAGGCGCGCTCGATCAGCGCGCGTGCCAGCGAGCGGTGCGGCTCAGGCGGCAGCTCCTGGTGCAGCGCAATCATTGCACCGAGAACCATGCCGGCGACGACATATAACAGTCCCCGCCCTGCTTGCGCGCCGGCGACCTGCACCGTCGCCGAGTTGGCGCGAAGCCACTCCACCACCGACTCCTTCAAGTCTTCTGTATCTGCCGGAATCTGGCCGGACAGCCATTCCGGCATGGTGGCGCGCGAGGTTTCGATGATCTCCGCCATCTTGGCCAGCAATGCCGAAACGCTGCCCGCGTCACTTTTGAAGAACGCAATGACGCTGATGATCGCCATGGCCACCACAACGACCACGAAACCCGAAATCAATGCCACGGCAATGAGTGCTCCGCGCTGGGTCCGGAAACGTTTGCGTATGGCAGGTTCGATCAGATGAACCAATTCGTGGACCAGCATCCCGGCGAGCAAGGCGGGCAGCAGATGCAGGAAGAGGATCAGGGCCAGCGCGATGCCGGTAAGAATCCAGGACGCGACCGTATATCGGAAAGCGTGGATATGCGGCTGGATCGGTTTCTTCTGTCTGGAATTAGGCATCAGTAGCTGCGCATAAAAGTCGGAAACGCATCATGCGCGGCGATTGGCCGGCATATGGTCGGCGGCGCGTATTGCGCAGGCGGCGAGCGAGCGTCGACGCCGCTGGTCGGAACCGCAAGCCGCGCAACGCGGACTTCATCGGCGCACCAGTGCAAGCCAGTCAGCGAACTCGGCGATTTCCGCGTCGGTCTGGTTCTTCGCCATCGCGGATATCACCAGTGCGTTGGGGGTCGTGATGCGTTGGGATGCGCGATAGGCACCGAGTGCTGCCACCCGATAGTCGCGTTGCTGTCCCTTCAGGATCGCAGAGTCCTTGGTAATCGGATTGCCGTCCGGACCGTGACAGGTGAAGCAGATCGATGCACTTGCCGGTGGGGTGTCGCTTGCTGCGGGGCCCGGTACGATGACGGCGGGCGGGGCTATTGGAGAGGTGCTTGCGGCGGTGGCGACCGCCGAGGCATTGGGTGCCTTGGCAGCCGCGGATGCAAACAGCAAGAACAGAAGGCTAGCGGATGAGCCGCGCGGAGGCGGAAGCAACAGACGGGACATGGCAGTCAATCGCGTTTTCGTTTTCATTATTATGCGACGGTTATTGTACGCACGAATGACCGAGTAGCGATCAGTGGGAAGCTGTACGCCCTTCGGGCTGTGGGCGGCTGACTGTACTCCCTCCGTTTGATGGGAAGCGGCTGATCTTTGGGGGGTTTAAGACTATTGTGGAGATGTAGGCGAACCCGGTCCCCTTGTGAATGCAGCATGCAATAGCGATTGCCCTCGAACGTGCCGGCATTGCCACGGTGACCAGCGCGAGCGGGGCCGGTGCAAAGGTGATTCCCGATGATTGCGCAAGCGGTCGTTCGCGCAACATGACACGGCTGGTTCACGCAGCCGCTGGCCGGAACGGATTGCCCGGCACTGGTGGTGCCGATAGCGCGCGCCGGACGACTGCCGATCGGCGTGCAGTTGTTCGCTCCCTCGCGGCGCGAGGACTGGCTATTCAGCGTCGCGTCGAGGCTGGAGGAAATCGGCGTTGCGCGGGCATTGGTCGCAACTCTGGTCTGATGCCCCTTGCTAGCCTGTCTGACGGGAGGGCAGCCGTCATCGACTTCGAAAGCCCGCCTGCATGATTGCGTGAAAAACCTCGAGTTGGCGGAGATTCAACTTCAAACCCGCGCGGCCGATAGCGGGCGACAGGCCCGATAGTGCGCGAGACGTTCCTCGAAGCGTGGCTGGTCCGATGCAGATGGATGCGCTGTTGCAATGCGCCGTGGTGGTCGACAAACGGCTGCCGGCTCCTCGCGCGTCAGCGCAAGGCGCGCGAGCCGTGCGGCGCCGAAGGCCGCGCCCGCTTCACCGCCCTCGACTCGGTGCAGCGGAATGTCGAGCGCGCTGGCAAGCATGGCTGTCCAGACTGCCGAGCGCGAGCCCCCGCCAATGACATCCGCCTCCGGGATCAGCGTCCCAGATGCGCGCAGTGCATCGAGACAATCGCGCAGCGAGAAGGCCACGCCCTCCATGATCGCTCTCGTCATGGCGGCACGATCGGTCGTCGCCGACAGTCCGACGAATGTGCCGCGCAGATAACCGTCGTTGTGCGGCGTGCGCTCCCCCGACAGGTACGGCAGGAAGATCGGATCGGCGACGTGCAATGTGGCGTCGCCAGCTTCCGCGATCAGCTCGCCTTCCGCGCGACCGGTCACGCGCGCCCACCAGCCGAGCGCCGCCGCCGCCGACAGCGTCACGCCCATCTGATGCCACAGGCCCGGCAGCGCGTGGCAGAACGCATGAACGGCTTTTTCGGTAAACGGACGGAAGCGATCGGTGGTCGCCCAGATCACGCCGGACGTGCCAAGCGAAACGAACGCGGAGCCCGCCTGCACGGCGCCCACGCCGATCGCGCCGGCGGCGTTATCGCCGGCGCCACCGGCAAGGATCGGCGCCACGTTCATGCCCCATCGCGCGGCGAGTTCGGCGCGCAGTCGGCCCGCAACAGCATTGCCCTCGACGAGCGAAGGCATGACGTCGTCGTCCAGCCCGGTCGCGGCGAGCATCCTCGACGACCAGCGACGCTGGCCGACGTCGAGCCACAGCGTGCCCGACGCGTCGGACATTTCCTCGATCGCCTCGCCGGTGAGGCCGAAACGCAACCACGCCTTCGGCAGCAGCACACGGTGCGTCGCAGCGAACACCTGCGGCTCATGCGCCTTCACCCACAGCAGCTTGGGCGCGGTGAATCCCGGCATCGCCACATTGCCGGTAATGTCGCGAAGCGACGGTTCCGCCTCCATCAGCGCGATGCATTCGGGCGCAGACCGCGTGTCGTTCCACAGGATGCACGGGCGAAGCACGCGGTCGGCCGCGTCGAGCAGCACCGCTCCGTGCATTTGCCCACAAAGGCCGATGCTGCGCACAGCCGCAAGTGCCTCGCGGTGTTGGCGCATTAGCTCGTCGACGGCAGTCAGCAGCGCTTCCCACCAATCATGCGGGTGCTGCTCGCTCCAGCCTGGGCGGGGGTTGGCGACCGTCAGCGGCACCGATTCGCTGCCGACGATGCGCTCGTCCTCGTCCACCAGCACGGCCTTGAGGCCCGAGGTGCCGAGGTCGATCCCGAGGTACATGCACGTCTCCCTGATCGCGATGCGCGCTACTGCGCGCGCTGCAAGGCCGCGTCCAGCGTGGCCTCGATGCCTTCGCGATGGAGCAGCCCCAGCCACCCGCCGAGCGGCTCGACCAGCCTGCGATCGGCACCGAGTTCGCCGAACAGCGACATGATCGATAACAACGGCGCAGGATCGGCACCGCCTTCCTCAGCCTTCGCCTTGAGGACGTCGGCAAGCGGATGCACGACGCGAATCGGCCTGCCGCGACAGTCGGTGCCAAGCATGCGTCGCATCCACGCCGCCAACGCCAGCGCGAGGAAGTCGACGTTCGCACCCGCGGCCAGACGGTCGCGAATCGGATCGATGATCACGTTGATCGGCGCATCCGTGTTGACACGCTGCACGGTGTCGCGGATCGCGGCATTGGCGAAGCGCTGCACCAGCGTGCGCTTGTACTGCGCCAGGTCGATTCCCTGCACCGGCTTCAGCGTCGGCCCGGTCTCGCGATCCATCAGCGTCGTCATCACCGCTGCGATGCGGCGGTCCGCCATCGACTGGTCGATCGTCTCGTAGCCGGCGAGCTGGCCGAGGCCCGCCACGGCGAGATGGCTGCCATTGAGCAGCCTCAGCTTCATGAACTCGTAGGGCGCGACGTCGTCCACGAACTGCGCGCCCACCGCTTCCCATGCGGGCCGGCCTTGCGAAAAACGATCCTCGATGACCCATTGCCTGAACGTCTCGCAGAATACCGGCCAACGGTCGGCGATACCGTATCCGCTTGCGAGCGCACTCACATCGGCCTCTGCCGTGACCGGGGTGATGCGGTCCACCATGGTGCTCGGAAAGCGCGCGTTTTCGCGGATCCAGTCCGCGAGTGCGGGATCCTGCATCACCGCCAGCGACAACGTGGCGTCGCGCAACACGTCACCGTTGTGCTGGATGTTGTCGCAGCTCAGCAGCGTGGGCAGTGGTGCGCCGCTCGCGCGTCGCCGACGCAGCGCCTCGACGATGACGCCGATGGCGCTGCGAGGACGCTGCGGGTGCTCGATGTCGGCGCGGATCAGTGAGTGCTGGGGATCGAGGCGCTTGGTCGCAGGGTTCAGGCAATAGCCGTTCTCGGTGACGGTGAGGCTGACGACGCGGATATCGCGATCATCGATTGCGTGCAGCAACGCTTCGCTGGACGCGCTGGCATCGACGACGCCGGCGAGCGACCCTATGACGGTCACCGCCTCGCCGCTGCGGTCACGCTCGACCAGCGTGTAGAGGCAGTCCTGCGGTGCGAGGCTTTGCATCATCTTCCGATCGCCTGGCATCAGGCCGGCGCCGACGATGCCCCACGACAACGCATCCGCATCGCGCTGCATCAGGTCGTGCGTATAACTCGCCATGTGCGCGCGATGGAATCCGCCAAGGCCGAGATGCACGATGCCGGGACGCACATTCGCCGGGGCGTACGACGGGACGGCGATGGGAGCGCGCAGCAGCGGCAAGGTCGCGCGGGAGAGCGAGATTGGTGTCATAGCCGGGAATTGCACGCCCGATAATACTTGTCCAGTGTGCAACGCAGGCGCTCGTCGATGATTGCGTCATAGCATTCTTCGCCAACGGGCTCGTCGCCCATCCAGCCTGCGTACTGTTTAACGAGACCTTTCGACGCACGGCCGGACGTGATGTTCGCGCGCAATTTTGCGAGAGCAGCTCGCACCGCCTCCGTGCCCCAGTAATAACGAATGCGATCGCTGTAGGCGAAGAGCTTGAGCCGTTCGATCTCGCGATCGGTTCCTGCATAGTAGGTCGACCAATGCCGGGAGTCCTTGTCCATAGCCTCGAGGATGACGCGCTCTATCTGCGAAGGCGGGCCGGAATCGAGCCGCTGCTCGATGTGCGCCAGCGCCAGAATGGCCTCTCGATACGCGAAGGTCAGTTCCGGGCCGACTTTGAGGAAAAGGAAATGCGCATCGACGAGCCCACCCAGCGCTTCGCGGGTCTGGTAATCGGTGGAATGCGCTTCAAAGGTAAGCCCGTCATGGGCGAGGATCGCGTCGGTGAGGGCCGCCGCCTTTCCCGGATCGAACGCGAGAATGCTCGACGGCGAAAAGTCGACGCCAGGCTGCGTCACGACCGAGACCACGCGCGCCCACGCCGCATCGGATGCCACGGCGGCAAACGCACTACGATGCGTGGTTACCGTCCGCTCGAGGCTCTGCGGCGTCGTCACCTCGATCGACTCGAGGCCACCGGTTTCGCCCCCCGGCGCCGGTACTTCGGTGCCGATCACATAGACAAGACGTTCCGGCGCCGGCGCGTAACACTCGGCGATGCGGACGAGATCGGCCGCACGTGCCGCGACAACGTCGAAGCCGGGAGCCGGTTCGCCGTGGCAGGCCATGCTGGCGTCGACATGGATCTTGGTGAAGCCTGCTTCCACATATTGGCGCACCAGGTCGCGCGCGTTCGCCATCGCCTCGGCGGGCGGCAGGTGCCGCCACGGATTCGGCCCGAGATGATCGCCGCCGAGCAGTACGTCGCCGGCGTCGACACCGTGGCGCTGCGCAAGCCGTTGCGACATCGCCACGAAGTCGGCGGGCTTCATGCCGGTGTACCCACCCTCCTGGTTCACCTGGTTGCACGTCGCCTCGACGACCAGCGGCACGGCGTTGCGTCCTGCGTAGCGATAGATCCTGTCGAGCACCTTCTCGTTTGCGGTACAGAAGCTGGGACGTCCAATGCGTGTGCCGTTGCGGTTCTGCGTGGCGATGTCGCGTATGGTCGGTGTCATCCTGCCTCCCGACGATCTCGCAAGAACGATTCGATCTCGCCTGGCGTCGGGTTGCCTTCCATCGGACCACGCCGGGTCACGGAAAGCGCGCCGGCGGCATTGGCCACGCGGCCGGCTTCATGCGGCGACTGGCCGCGCTCGAGCAGCGCGACAAACGCGCCGCAGAAGCAATCGCCAGCGCCCGTCGGATCGACTTCCTCGACACGATGTCCAGGCAGATGCTCGACGCTGGACCCATCCGACACGAGGCAGCCGTCCGCACCCATCTTGATGGCGACGATCTCGGCCCCCGCGTCGTGGAACGCCGCGATCGCCGTGCGGCGATCGCTTCCGGGCGCGAGGATTTCGAGGTCGGCCTCGCTGGGCATCAGCACATGCGCTTTGTTCGTGAGGTCTTGCAGCGCGGCCCACGCATCTTCATTGCGCATGAGCTCGGGACGAATGTTCGGATCGACACTGATCCGCCCTCCCGTCGCCAACACGCGTTGGGCAAGCGCAGCGATGTTGCGGCGCAGCCTGGCGTTGCCCAGGGAGCTGCCGGAAACGTGAAGCGTGAGTGGCTCGTCGGTGGCGACACAGCCATCGACATCAAAAGCATCGACCGCCGTGCCATCGAGGTGAAACACGAACACCCGGCTGCCGTCCTCGAAATACGAGACGAACGCGGTACCCGTCGACCGGCCCTCGACCCGGGCCACGTGCCGCACATCGACGCCATCACGCACGAGGCGATCGACCAGTATCGAGCCGAAGCCGTCTTGGCCGACACCGCCATAAATGGCGGTTCGGGCGCCCATGCGCGCCGCCTGATCGATGAAAATCGCCGGCGCCCCACTCGGGTACGGTCCGTTATACGTCGCCAGTCGCTGCAGGCCGCAGCCCCGCTCCAGCGAAACGAATTCGACCAGCAGTTCACCCGCGGTGATGATCACGTCGGATCCGCCCGCCCTATCGCCGCTCATCGAAAAACAGGCTGGCCACGCTCAACTCATCCAGTTGCCGCCGTCGACATTGAACGTCTGCGCGACGACATAATCGGAATCCGCCGAGGCGAGAAACGTGGCGATGCCGCGGTAGTCGTCGGGGATACCCATGCGTCCCGCGGGCACGGCGAGGCCGACCTGGCGCTTCTTTTCGCCTGGCTGCAGTTGCTCGTAGCGGGCGAAGAGCGCGTCGACCTGATCCCACATCGGCGTATCGACGACGCCGGGCGCGATGCCATTCACGTTGATGCCGTGCTCGATCAGCGCCAATCCGGCGGATTGGGTAAGGCTGATGACGGCGGACTTCGAGGCACAGTAAACCGCCACCAGCGGCTCGCCGCGGCGACCGGCCTGGGAAGCCATGTTGATGATCTTGCCGCCGCGCTTTTGCGCGACCATCTGCCGGGCGACGGCCTGCAGCGTGAACAGCATCCCCTTGACGTTGACCGCGAATTGCCGATCGAAGCTCTGCTCGGTGATCTCCAGCAGCGGTGCCATGTCGAACACCGCCGCATTGTTGACGAGGACATCCACGCCACCAAAGCGTTTGACCACCGCGTCGATCATCGCGGCGATCGACGCGCTGTCGCGAACATCCAGGCATACGGCCAGCGCGTGGCCACCGATGTCGAGTGCCAGCGTTTCGGCTGCTTTCACGGCGACATCGGCGATGACGACCTTTGCGCCCTCGGCCACGTACGCGCGCGCGATCGCCGCGCCAATCCCTTGCGCGCCTCCGGTAACGACGGCGACCTTGTTCTCGAGTTTCATCTAGTAAGACGAGGACCGCGACGGCCCGATCCCCGACACCTTCATCATCGCATTGAAGTGCCGGTTCAGCAGCTGGCACTTGAGCTCGCCGTAGGCCGGGTCGTTCCAGTGATCGTCGAATTCGTGTGGGTCTGCGACAAGGTCGAACAGCTCACCGAGATTGGCGTCGTGGTAGACGCTCAATTTGTAACGACCGTCGAAATACATGCTGGCTCGCGAGCCGCGCGACCCAGCGTAGAGAAGGGCATCGAAATACTCGGACAGCACGTAGGGCTTGTGCTCGCCGAGCTGTGCGCTGCCGGTCAGCATCGGCAGCAGCGACTTGCCCTGCATATGCGCGGGTACCGGGATGTTCGCCGCCTCGAGCAGCGTCGGCGCGAGGTCGACGAGTTCGACCAGCGCCGGCGAGACGGCACCGCGCGTGAAGCGCCGTGGCCAGGAGACGATCAAGGGAACGTGGACCAGCCCCTCGTAGAAGCGGCAACCCTTGAACAGCAGGCCGTGATCGCCGAGCATCTCGCCGTGGTCGCTGGTGAAGATCACCAGCGTGTCCTCGAGCTGGTCCGTTTGCCGCAACGTTTCGACCAGCGTGCCCACCATGTCGTCGATCTGCGCGATCATCGCCTGGTAACAGGCACGGATGAATTTTGCGTTGTAGGTCTGCGGGGGCGTGTCGTGGTCGCCCGCGGTCGTCACTTCGAGAGGCGCCTCGCTGAACAGCTCGGAATCGGGGTCGCCAAGGCGTGGATCGACGGGTTCCCTGCTCTGGTGATCGACCGACTCCAGGCTTCGCTGGTGCGCAAGGTCGCCAGGCGCAAACAATGGCGCCGGCATGTCCTTGGCGTCGAACCGCGCCAGATACTCGGCGGGCGGATCGAAAGGAGGATGCGGGTCGAAGACATTGATCGACAGGAACCACGGCTTGTCCTTGCTGCGCTCGACGAATGAGCGCGCCCGCTCGCCCGCCCACGTCGTCTGATGGACATCGGCGGAGACGCCTGCACCGATCGAGCGGCTCTTGTCGTACAGCGCGTGCGCATCCACACCTTTGTCCTCGAGCCAGCGGTGATAGTCGTGCCCCTCCTTCCAGTCAGGATCGGGATGATGGCTCCAGTAGAACTCCTTGTAGCCATCCTGCGTCGGCCGCTTTTCGGTGACGCCGTTGCTGCGTGACAGATGCAGCTTGCCGATCAGGCCCGTGTGATAGCCGGCCTCCTCGAACATGCGTGGCAGCAGCTTGTGGTGGTCAGGGAAAAAGTCGTTGCCGTTACGCTGCACCTGGTTGGCGATCGGATAGGTGCCCGTGAGGAACGAGGTCCGGCTCGGTGTGCACACCGTACTCTGGCAGTAAGCGCGATCGAACAGCACGCCCGCCGCGGCGAGCGCATCGATGTTGGGTGTCACCGCGCCCTTGAAGCCGCGACACGACAGGGTGTCCCAGCGTTGTTGATCGGTGCAGATCCACAGTATGTTGGGTTGACGCATATGTCCTTCCTTGAAGGCCTTGTGGCCTTATGACCTGATGGTTCGATGACCCGATTGCCTTATCCCTTGACCGCGCCCGCCGCGAGGCCTGCAATCATGTAGCGCCTGACGAGGAAGCCGAATGCCACAGCAGGGATCACGATGAACACCGACGCGGCCGCGATCTTTCCCCACTCGGTACCTTCGAAGGCGAGGAAATTCACGATGGCGATCGGCAGCGTCGTCGCTTCCCGGCGCGATAGGATCAACGCGAAGAGAAATTCGTTCCAAGAAAAGATGAACGCCAGGATCGCCGACGCGACGATGCCCGCTTTCATCAACGGCAGGTGCACGAAGATCAGCGTCTTGAGGGGCGACGCGCCGTCGATCCTGGCGGCCTCGGACAGCTCATCGGGAATCGACGCCCAGATGGGCGTCAGCGTCCAGATGATCAGCGGCACATTGAAAATCAGATGCACGATGATCAGGCCGATCCGCGTATCGAGCAGGCCCATCGACTTGTACGCGACGAAATACGGCAGCAGGTAGACCATGCCCGGAACCATGCGTATCAGCAGAATCGCCAGCAACGAATTGCGCCTGAACGTACCGGCCAGGTTGCGCAACGCATAGGCGGCTGGCACTGCGATCACCACCGAAAGCACTACCGCGCCGACCGACACGATGATGCTGTTCTTGATCGCGCCGAGGAACTTGGCGTCGCCGAAGATATCGGTGTACGCCTGGAACGTCGGATGAAAGAACAGCTTCGGCGGGGTGGCGAAGGCATCGAGCGACGACTTGATGGAAAGCGACGCCAGCCAGACGAACGGGGCCACGACCAGAAAACCCCACGCCAGCCCGAACGCGTACAGGGCACTCGTCACATACGCGGATCGACGTCTCACCGCGTGCGCCTGTCTGGGCTGGTCGAGTGCAGCAGGAAATTCGTCGCGGGCGCGAGGACGATGACCAGTATTGCCAGGAAGGACAGGATCATCGCCGACGCGTAGCCGACCTTGAGAAACGTGAAGCCCGCGATGTACGAATAGTAATTGACGGTCTCGGTCGCGCCCGCAGGCCCACCCGAAGTCATCACGAAGATGATCGGGAATATCGCCAGTGCCTCCATGATGCGGAAAATGAGCACGACGAGCGCGGTGCTCTTGAGCAGCGGCAAGGTCACGAAGCGGACGCACTGCAGCCAGCCGGCGCCGTCGATGCGCGCCGCTTCGTACAAGTCCTTGGGAAAAGTCTGCATGGCGGTGTAGAACATCACCGCCGCAAAAGGCGTCCACCCCCAGACCGCGGCGACGATGATCGCCGTCATCGCGAGCGTGGGGTCGGACAGCCAGGCCGGCATCTGGATGCCGAGGAGCTGCACGTAATAGTTGATGCCGCCGAGCTGCGGCGTGAACAGCACTTTCCACATCAGGCCCATGACCACGGGCGGGAAAAACATCGGCACGACAAATATCACTTGCAGCCACCCAAGCCCGGGAAGGCGCTCGTTCATCACCAGCGCCAGCAGAAAGCCGAAGATCATCTGCAGCGCGACCGGAATGAATATCAGGGCCGCGCTTTGCCACAGGCTCTGGATGAACCGCGGGTCGGAGAACAGTTTCACGTAGTTGTCGATGCCGACGAAACGTGTCGGCACGAGCGACGTGAATGCGAGTGAGGTCGTGCTGAGCCCGATGGTGAACAGTATCGGCAGCACGGTCAGGCCGGCGATGATCACTAGCGCCGGCACCAGGAAGCGCCGATAGCCGGCGCTGCCCCAGCGCGACGTTCTCGCCAGGCGTGGCAGGTTGACCGATTTTGCCGCGAGCGCGGACAATGGAGATCTCGTTGGTCTGTTTCGAATCAGGGAGGCGATGACGCCGGTACCGACGTCATCGCCAGACCCGTCGATTACTTCAACAGGCCGTTGTCGACCAGGATGCTCTTGATATCGGCATTGGCCTCATCGAGCGCCTGCTTGGGCGATTTGCTGCCGATTTCCGCCTGCTGAATCGCCTGCCCCATGCGTTCGCCGATGGCAGGCCAGACCGTCAATGGCGGATAGTAGGTCGGCGAAGCCAGCTGCAGGCTCTTCTGATACGCATTCAGAAAACTGCCGCCGCCGTAGTCGAAATTGTATTTCTTGCTGAACGTCGCGTTTTCCCAAACCGAATTGCGCGGCGTGGCGAGATACGTCGAGTTCTGCGAAACCTTCAGCATCGTTTCCGCGCTGGTCGCCCATTCCACGAACCGATACGCCGCCTTCGGTGCGCGCGATCCCGCTGCAACGCACAGGCCATGCGCGACGAACGAAGGATGCGGACCTGCGGCGCCGCCGGGCACGACCGCAAAGCCGAGGTTGCCCGCGACCTTCGACTGCGCGGGGTCGAGTATCCTGCCGGCAAGCGGCGCGCCGTCGATGGCCATGACGACATTGCCCTGCTGCATTGCCGTCACCACGTCGTCGAACGTGAAATTGGCACCACCCTTCGGACCGTACTTGTTCTTCAGTGTGATGTAGGCTTGCAGCGCCTTGACCGCCTGCGGCGAATTGACTTCGGGCGTCAGGTTCTTGGGAAAGTCGGCGAAGTATTTCGCGCCCTCACCGTAGAAGAACTGGTTGAACGGCCAGACGTTGCCCGCGGCCGATGCCGGGCTGCCGCGCATGCCGATTGCGGGCAGGTTCGCGGAATTGAGCGCCGCGGCAACTTTTATCAGTTCATCGATCGTCTTCGGCGCCTCGTTGATGCCCGCCTTCCTGAACTTGTCGATCTGGTAATAGAGCAGCTGGGTCGCCGCAAAGAACGGCAGGCAGTACTGCTTGCCCTCGTACGCCATCGCGCGCTTGGTCGAGCCGATGAAGTCATTTAGATCGAGTTGCTTGGGATTCGCGAGCGCGCTGTCGCTGAAAAACGGATCGAGCGGAACCAGCCATTTGTTCTGTGCGTACAGCGGCAGGTCGCCGCTTTGCGCGCCGATGACGTCGTAGGTGCCTGTGCCGGTGGCGAGCT
This sequence comes from Edaphobacterium sp. (SeqCode), assembly GCA_039934835.1. Taxonomy (GTDB): domain Bacteria; phylum Pseudomonadota; class Gammaproteobacteria; order Burkholderiales; family Casimicrobiaceae; genus PALSA-1003. The sequence goes on from JBDTLK010000003.1 coordinate 33,772, forward strand.
CGAGCTTGGCCTTCTGCAGCGCGGCACCCTCCGCCATCGTTTCCAGATTGACGTGGATGCCGGTTTCCTTCTCGAACTCCGGCAGCAGCTTTTTCAATCCCGGCATGAACGAAATCTCGGCGTAGAGCGCGTTCAACTGCGTGCCGGCGAACTGCCGGGCATCGGGCTGGGCGGCGTTGGCCGCTGTGGAAAGCATTGCAACAGCGCTCGTCACGCTTGCAGTGACAAGCATTCGCAGAATCGCCATCTCACTCCTCCTCGTTATGTCGCTCACGGACGGGCTCATCAGACTTGCAACACCTTTCTGATGTCGTCGTCCCGACGTTGCCCATGGTGTGTCGTCGGGGCGCTATCGATTTCGCCGAGCTGGTCCAGCATTCGACTCGGCGATCGAAGGCAATGCTTCAACTGCATGGCGGCCGCGCCATACGCAATCGCGGCGCTGCCGTTTGCGGCAAGAAACAGGCGATCGAGCAGTCGGGGGCCGCTGTCGCTGTCGGGGAGAGCCTCGAGGTGCGTGCGGATGCCGCGCATGTACCATTCGGCGAGGTGCTCGTGCGAGCTGCCGATGACGATGCGCTCGGGACGCAGAAGGCGGTCGATGTCGGCAATGCCGCAGCCGAGGAATTCGCCCGCCTTCAGCACCGCTTGCTGAACGCGAAGGTCTCCCGATTCCGCATCGATGGCGACTTGGGCGAGCCACGAATGTTCCGACTCGCCGTTGCGCCCGTGGTAACCCAATTGCTTCACCAGCACGCGCCCCGATGCGTACTCGACGAGGCATCCTTTGCGTCCGCACGCGCATTGCCGGCCGTTGAGATCGACGACCACGTGGCCCAATTCGCCAACGCCACCATGATCGGTCAGCCACGCGGCGCCACCCGAAATCAGTCCGAGCCCGATGCCGCCGTAATCCACCATGATGAAGGCGACGGATTTTGGCGCGACGGCAGCCTGCGCTGCCGCAACGCATGCCTCGCCATAGGCGCCCATGACGGACCCGACCCGCAGTGCGGTGGGAATGTCGTATCGGCGCTCGAGTTCGCTTACGATCGGCAAGCACTCGAGCTGCTTGAAGTAGGTCGAGCGGATCACCCCGGCGTGCGCGTCGACGGGACCGATGGAGCCAACGCCGATGGCGACCACGGGTGCGGCCGAACGGAATTTGAGCTCGGTCACCGCACTTTCGATCGCCGCTGCGAAATCGGTCGTCGCAGCATCCGGTGCCATCTCGCGGACGAGCACGTTCTGCATCGCACCGCCAAGGTTGATCATGGCTGCGGTGATCTTTTCGCGCCGGATATCGAGGCCGATGAAATTCACCGCATGGTCATTGAGCGTCAGTGGAATGGGCCGCGGACCGCCGCGCGGCGACGCCTGTCCACGATTCCCTTCAGCGATAAGGCCCTTGGCGATGAGCTCGGAAACGACCTTCGACACCGTGGTCCGCGTCAGGCCGACTTCATCGGCGATCTCGTGACGCGCGAGATCACGCCGCTCGTAGACGAGCTCAAGGATCCGGCCCAGACTGGAATCGAACCGTTCGGCGACCTTCATGCGGAATAGTTAGTTAGTGCGGTTGACTTACTTAGTGAACCAAAATTGGGCGCGCTTGTAAAGGGCGCGGATGACGGCACTCAGCGGCAAGCGAGCCCATGGCGAATTCGAACTTGGGGAAACCTGACCCGCGACACGCCAACGAGCGTAGGCGAAGGGATGGGCGCGATCCTTTCGCCGGTGGCACATCGGACCACAGCCGATCGGCGTGGCTAGCCTGTCTCCTGGGGGCAGCCGTCATCGACTCCGAAACATCCCCGAAAAATCGCAGTTCTCCTCAGCGAGTGCGGCGAGCGACGGGAGCAGCGTCCCGCTGCGGTCCTTGCGATACATGGCGACGTAATCGACCTGCGGCAGCGGCGGGTCGGTCCTCAGCACGCTGAGGAGTCCCTGCGCAATCAGGTCGCCGAGGCATCGTATCGGGAGGTAGCTGACGCCCAGGCCGGAGATCGTGAGGCCGATCAGCGCCACGAGGCTGTTGGTCGACACGGTCGTTCGAACCGTGACGCCTTGGGCAACAAGCCAGCGGTCGAAGATGATGCCGGAGCCCGAGAGCTCGCCTTGCGTCAGCACCGTATGCTTCGATAGCTCCAGCAGGCTCAGCTTCCTCCGCGGATTGCTCACCAGTCCTGGCTTGCACATCCAGGCATTTTCTACCCGACTCATAGGCGCCTTGGCAAAGCGGGAATCGGAGAAGGCGTCGGGAACGACAATGAGGTCGATCCGATCGGCCGCGAGTTTGTCGTTCAGGTTTGCACTCAGGTCGACGTCCGGCTCGAGCGTGACATGCGGGTAGTGCTGCTGGATCGCGCGGACGAGCATCGGCAACCACGTCAGCGCGGTCAACTCGGTAACACCGAGCCGGACCCGGCGTCGGAGGACTTCCGGCCGGCTGAACCGCTCGAGGAAATCGGCGCGTTGATCGAGCAATGCCTTTGCCATCGCCAGCATCTCCTCGCCCTTTTCGGTGAGCCGTGCGCTACGGCGCGAACGATCGAAGAGCGGCGTCCCGAAGGTGCTCTCCAATTCCTGTATGCGCTTGGAAACGGCCGATTGGGTCGTGTTGAGCTTGCCGGCGGCAGCTTCAAATCCGCCCAGCTGGGTGATCCAGTGCAGCGCTTCGAGTTGCTTGAACGTAATCACGGTCGACGACCCACGGCATGCACGTCTGGGTGCGTGCAGTCCAATAATATCGATAAAAGCGATCATATTAAAGAAAAACATATCGCTTTTGGAGAGATCACGCCTCACCCAGAATCATTGCCGAAGTCGTCTGCACCGGCTGCACGGTCCCACGCACTCCTTCGCGACGGAGCACCGCATGGCAACAGGGAAGATCGAGATCGGCGCCACTGCGCAGCCGGCGCCGGCTGCGCTGCGGGCCGCGCTGCGGGAGATTGTGACATCGCACCTGTCCGACAACCTCGGGCGCCTGACTGGCATCGGCGGACTGACGCGCTACCACCGCAGCGCCAGGCTGGTGGGCACGGCGTTCACGGTAAAGACGCCCCCCGGCGATAACCTTGCGATCTACAAGGCGCTGCCACAGCTCTTGCCCGGGCACGTCCTTGTGGTCGACGCCGGCGGCGACACCACCAACGCGGTAGTCGGCGAGTTGATCATGCTCTACGCGGCGATGCGCGGTTGCGCCGGTTTCGTGATCGACGGCGCGATCCGCGACGCCGGCGCATTCGGTGCCGCCGATTTCCCGTGCCATGCGCGTGCCCGCGGCCACCGCGGACCGTACAAGCACGGCCCGGCCCGTCTGAACGTGCCCGTCGCGATCGGCGGCGAAGTCGTGCAGCCGGGTGACGTGATCGTCGGGGACGAGGATGGACTGGTCGTCTTTCCGGAGCGTGCCGCGGAGCAACTCATCGCTGCGGCGCGACGCACCGCCGCCGCCGAGCAGGCGATCCGGGAAGAAATAGCCAACGGTCGCGTCGAGCAGTCGTGGATCATCGGCGCGCTCGAGGCGCACGGATCGTGCGACTGAAGCGACGGGCGCGTGCGCGGGGATCCGGCGATGCCTGACATCGTTGCCGAGCGATTTCGCTGCGTCAAGGCGTCACCCAGCATGGCCGCGAAGGCGCGCGTGGACGCGCTGCGCGCTGCCGGGATGACGATCGTCGATTTCACGCTCGGCGAGCCGGATTTTCCGACGCCGCCGCACATCGTGGATGCGGCCATCGCCGCGATGAGGGGCGGCCAGACACGCTACACGGCGTCGGGTGGCACGCCGGCATTGCGGCAGGCGATCGCGCGCAAACTGCAGCGCGAAAACGGCATCGGGTACGCGCCCGAGGATGTGGTCGTCGGCTGCGGCGCGAAGCAGATCATTTTCAACGCATTCGCCACTTCGCTCAATCCGGGTGACGAGGTCATCGTGCCGGCGCCGTTCTGGGTGTCGTACACCGACATGGTCGCGATAAACGGCGGCACGCCCATCGTTGTCCCGTGTGCGGAACATGGCGGCTGGAAACTGACCGCCGAGGTGCTGGAGGCGGCAATTTCGCCGCGCACGCGGTGGCTGGTGCTGAACACACCGAACAATCCTTCCGGGGCGGTCTACACCGAGGACGAACTGCGGGCACTTACCGAAGTCCTGCTGCGGCATCCCGACGTCTGGTTGCTGACGGACGAGATCTACGAACATTTTCTCTACGACGACGCGCAGCATCACTCTGCAGTGCGGCTCGAACCGGCGCTCAGGACCCGGGCACTCTCGGTCAGCGGCGTTTCGAAAGCCTATGCGATGACCGGCTGGCGCGTGGGCTACGGCGCGGGTCCGCGCAAGCTCATCGGGGCCATCGATCTCATGCTCTCGCAGAGCACGACCTGCGCGAGCGCCATCAGTCAGGCCGCGGCGGCGGCGGCGCTCGATGGACCACAGGAATGTATCGCCGAAGCCGTCGCCACGTTTGCCGAGCGGCGCGACCGTATCGTCGCCTTGCTGAACGGCATTCCCGGATTCCGGTGCGGCCACCCGAGCGGCGCCTTCTACGTATTCGCATCGGTGGACGCCCTCATCGGAAAGACCGATCCTTCGGGACACAAGCTCGACAGCGATGCCGCCGTGATGAGCTTCCTGCTCGAGCACGCCGGCGTTGCGGCGGTCGACGGTGCATCATACGGAGTGTCGCCGTATCTCCGTTTTTCATTTGCGACATCGCTCGAGCAGATCGAGCAGGGGTGTGCGCGGATTCGCGAGGCCTGCGCCTTGCTCGACGGGTGACGTGAAGGGTGTGCGGAAAATGACGCTATGAACACACACGGTGCAGGCTTTCGCGTTGGCGTCGACATCGGCGGGACCTTCACCGACGTCGTGCTCGTCGATGAACGGTCGGGCGAGGTCTTCGTGACCAAGGTGCCGACGGTGCCCGCCGACGCCGCGCAAGGATTCATGAACGGCCTGACGAAGGCACTGAGCGCATTTTCCATTGCGCCGGGGGCGCTCGGATTCGCGGTTCATGGCACCACGATCGCGACCAATGCGATCATCCAGGACAAGGGCGCGCGGGCGGGCCTCATCACCAGCGCCGGCTTCAGCGACGTGCTCGAGATCGCCTACCAGACCCGTCCGGTCCTGTATGAGATCGATTATGAAAAGCCGAAGCCGCTGGTGCCGCGCCACCTGGTCATCGGCGTCCGCGAGCGGATCGGTCCGGACGGTGAGGTGCTCGTGGCGCTCGACGAGGACGATGTCGGCGCAGCGGCACTGCAGCTTGCCGCGGCGGGCGTCGAAGCGATCGCGATCGCCTTCCTTCACGCGTACCGCGATCCCGCCCACGAGCGCCGTGCGGCGACGGCGATCCGCCGCGTGCTGCCGCAGATGCCGGTGATCCTCTCGTCCGATGTGTGTCCCGAGTATCGCGAGTATCCGCGCACCAGCACGACGGTGGTGAACGCGGTCCTGCTGCCGCGAGTCGGCCCTTACATCGGACGGCTGGAAACACGGCTGGCCGAGCTCGGACTCACCTGCGGGCTGCATCTGATGACCTCGAGCGGCGGCATCGTCGCGTCGAGCACGGCGAAACTGCTGCCGGTGCAACTCGTCGAATCGGGACCTGCAGCGGGCGTGATCGGTGCCGCGTTCGTCGCCGACGGCGCGGTATCGAGGCGACTCGCCGACAAACTCCTGTCCCTCGATATCGGCGGCACGACCGCGAAGGCGGCATTGATCGAAAACGGTCGCCCCGCGCTGGCCGACGAGTTCGAGGTTGGCGCGGCGGCGCTGCCGACGACCACCGCCGGTCGCGGTCAGGGCTACCCCGTCAAGACGCCGGTCATCAGCCTTGTCGAAATCGGCGCGGGCGGCGGCAGCATCGCCGCGCTCGACCCCGGCGGGGCGCTCACGGTGGGTCCGGAAAGCGCCGGCGCCGATCCCGGCCCGGCATGCTACGGCCGCGGCGGAGACCGCGCGACGATCACCGACGCGAATCTCGTGTTGGGCCGCCTCAACCCCGACTATTTTCTCGGCGGCGACCTGAAGCTCGACAGCGACAGGGCGCGGGCGGTCATTGCGCGCGACGTCGCCGCGCCGCTCAAGCTCGACGTGCACGCCGCGGCGCGCGCGGTTATCGACATCGCCAACGCGAGAATGGTCGCTGCGCTGCAGTTCGTTTCGATCCAGCGCGGGATCGATCCGCGCGAGTACGTGCTGGTGCCTTCCGGCGGCGCCGGCCCGGTGCACGCGGCGGCGATCGCGCGGGCGCTGGGCGTGAAGACGATTCTGATACCGCCGACGCCGGGGCTCAATTCGGCGCTGGGCCTGCTCGCAACGGATATCAAGCACGATTTCGTGCGCACCCAGTTCACGCCCAGCGCGCGGCTCGATCTCGGCCAGCTCCGTGCGGTGCTCGACGAGATGGCGGATGCCGGCCGCAAACTGCTCACGGAAGAGCGCGTCGATGCGGAGCGCGTCGTGATCCTGCGCGAGGCCGAGATGTGCTACATCGGACAGAGCTATCCGCTGCGCGTGCCGATCCCCGTCGACTGGACGAATCTGGTCGCAACGCTGGAAGCGGCATTCCACGAGGCGCACCGTGCGCTGTACGGATTTGCGAGCCCCGGTGAGGGAACCATGCTGATGAATCTGCGCGTGACGGCACTCGGCCGCGTCGATCGTCCCCGATTGAAGCATTTTGCCGCCGGCGACGGCAACCCCAGCCAGGCGTTGAAGGGAATACGCTCGGTCAAGTTCGAAGCGCCGGTCGAATGTCCGATTTTCGAGCGCAGCCGGCTCGATGCGGGTGACCGGATTGTCGGCCCCGCGATCATCGAGCAGATGGATTCCACCACCGTGCTGCCCGCCGACGCCACACTCGTCGTCGATCCGGGCGGCAGCCTCATCATCGACCTGACGGAGCGCTGAGTCCATGTTCGACGCACAATCTGCCCCGGACGCGCCGCTCGAGCGGCCGGCGATGGACCCCGTCACGTTCGAGGTGCTGCGCAACGCGCTGGTGAACGTCACCGAGGAGATGGCGCTGACCATCCGCCGCGCCGCCTATTCGACCAACATCAAGACCCGCGCCGATTTTTCGTGCGCCTTCTTCGACAACGAGCTGCGGTGCGTGGCGCAGTCGTTTGCCCAGCCGGCGCATCTGGTATCGATGGCGACCATCGCGCCGGCGGCGATCCGCGAGTATGGCCTCGACCGCTTTCAGCCCGGAGATGCGCTGCTCGTCAACGACCCGCATCGCGGCGCGAGTCACCTTAATGATATCGCCTGCATCGCGCCGGTGCTGATCGGCGGGGTGCGCGTCGGTTTCCTCGCCAATATGGCGCATCACGTGGACGTCGGCGGGTCGTCGCCGGCAAGCCTCGGCATCAACCGCGAGATTTTTCAGGAAGGACTGATCCTGCCGCCGACGCGCGTCGCCACCGGCGGGCAGATCGATCCGAACGTGCTCGGACTGATCCTCGCCAACATCCGCGCCCCGCGCGAGACCAACGGCGACCTGCGCGCGCAGTTCTCGGCCAACGTCGTCGGAATCCGGCGGATGGAGGAACTCATCAGGCGCTACCCGGCCGATCTCTTCGCGACGTTCTGCGACGAGCTCATTGCCTACACTGCGCGATGGACCGAACGCGATCTTCGCCGCCTGCCCAGCGGTACCTGGGAGGCGGAAACGTTTCGCGATGACGACGGTTTTACCGACGAACCGGTGCTGCTGCGGGCAAAGGTGACGTTGGGCGACGGCCGGATGACGCTCGACGTCTCCGGGTCGTCGCCGCAGCGCCCGTCGCCGATCAACTGCACTCGCGCGATGTCGGCCTGCGGTCTCGCCTTTGTCGCGCGTTGCCTCATGTCCTCCGGCTTGCCGGTGAATTCCGGATTTCTTTCCCGGCTCGAGGTGAAGGGCCCGGATGGCTTGATCTGCACGGCGATGCGACCTGCCGCCGTCGTCGGCGGTTGGGAGACGGGCCAGAAGCTCACCGAACTGATCTGGCTGGCCATCCACCCGGCGTTGCCCGAGCGCGTCCCTGCCTCGGGCAAGGCGCTGATCGCCAACATCGGCTTCGGCGGCAACGATCCCCGTCGGGGCGAGTACTACTGCTACATGGAGACGATTGCCGGTGGCGGCGGCGCGCGTCCGACCAAGGACGGTCCGATTGCCGTGCAGACGAATCTGCACAACACGGAGAATGCGCCGATCGAAGAAGTCGAGATGAACTATCCGATCCGCATCGCCAGCTACGGCCTCGTTCAGGACAGCGGCGGTGCAGGCAAATTCCGCGGCGGCCTGTCGGTGCGTCGGGATTTCGAGTTTCCCTACGATGACTGCACCTTCACCATACTGTCGGACGGACGGAAGTTCGCGCCCTGGGGACTCGCTGGCGGCAAGCCCGGTGCATGCTCGAAATTCGTGCTCGATCCCCTGGGCACGGCGGAAGACCTGCCGTCGAAGATCACCCTTACCGTACCCAAGGGCGGCCGGGTAAGCGTGTCCACGCCCGGTGGCGGAGGTTTCGGCGCGCCCCAGGCGAGAGACCGCGAGGCCATCCGCGATGATTTGCGTAACGGGTACATTTCGGCCGCGAGCGCGCGCGACGACTATGGTTTCGACGGATGACCACATTCGTCGTCCTCGGGCTGTTCGCGGCGTTCTTCATGCTGCGCGTCCCCGTGGCGGCGTCGATGCTGATGGTCTCGCTGGTCGTGCTGATAGCGGTCGTCGACGTGCCGCTGGTGGTGATTCCGCAATACATCGTCGCGGCCAGCAACAAGTTCGAATTCCTCGCCATACCGTTCTTCATCCTTGCGGCCGAGTTGATGAATTCGACCGGAATGACCGCGCGCATCTTCCGCTTTACCACGATGCTGATGAGCTGGATGCGCGGCGGCCTGGCGCAGGTAAATATCGTCGCGTCGATCATCTTTGCCGGGATCTCCGGGACGGCCGTCGCCGATGCCGCCGGACTCGGCCGGGTCGAAATCGCAGCCATGAGGAAAGCCGGCTACGATCTCAAATTGTCGGCGGGAATAACCATCGTGTCCTGCATCATCGGACCGCTGATTCCGCCTTCGGTCGTGGGCGTGATCTACGCGATCACCGCCGAAGTTTCCGTCGGTCGCATGCTGCTTGCCGGCGCAGGCCCCGGGCTGCTGCTGGCGGCGGCGCTGATGGTGATGGTGTACTGGATGGCGCGCACCGGACGCTTTGTCTGCCCCGAAGTGCCGCGGCCCACGCGTGCGGAATTCCGGCATGCGTTCTTCGACGGCCTGCCCGCGGTTCTCACGCCGTTCATCATTCTGTTCGGCATCATCGGCGGCGTCATCACGCCGACCGAGGCCGGCGTCGCCGCTTGCGTATACGCGCTGGTCGTTGCGGCGCTGTATTACCGCAGTCTCACGCTCGCGCATCTGAAGGAGGCTTTCGTCCGGTCGACCCTTGCCACCGCAATGATCATGATGATCATCTGCGCGGCGTCGGTGATGTCGTTCATCATCACCCGCGAGCAGTCGGCGGTGGAACTTCTGCACTGGATGTCGGGCCTCACGGGCCACCTGTGGCTGCAGTTGCTCCTGATCAACGCATTCCTGCTGTTTGTCGGCTGCCTGATCGAAGGCATTCCGGCAATGCTGATCCTGATCCCGGTGATGCTGCCGGTGGTCACCAAGCTCGGTCTCGACCCGATCCATTTCGGCTGCATTCTGATCTTCAATCTGCTGATCGGAATCATCACCCCGCCGATGGGCGTGGGGCTGTTCATACTGGCCAACATCACCGGCCTTACGGTGGAGGACGTGTTCAAGGGGTGCATTCCGTTCATCCTGCCGCTGGTGGCCAGCCTGCTGCTGATCACCTTCGTGCCACAGGTCAGTTTGTTCCTTCCCAACCTGCTGCTGCCGGTGAAGTGATGACGGACAGCCTGTTCCGGACGCTCGCGAACGGAACCCGCTGGATGTCCGCGGCCTGCCTTGCGGTCAGCGTGTTCCTGTTCGCCGCGGCGCTGTGTCTGCTGACCGCCGATATCGTGCTCCGCTATGCCTTCGACCACCCGCTGCAGGGCGTCGGCGAAGCCGTCACGATCGCGTTCATCTATATCTACCTCTTCGGCGGCGCCGCACTCTATGCGCGCAACGAGGACATTGCGCTCGACTATCTGTTCCGCAAGGCGGGCATCGGAATTCAGGCCCTCTGGCTGCTCGCCATCTATCTCGCGATTGCCGCGACGATGGCGGTCACGTTCGTGGAGACGCTGAAGCTGATCGACGTGCAGCGCAACGTGCTTACGCCGTCGTTGCGGCTTCCGCTCGGTATCGAGCCCGCGGCGCTGGCGGTAGCCGCGGCGATCATCTTTTACTCCAGCGCCGTCGAGGCGATCGGCTGCTGGATCTGGTTTCGCAGCGGCACGCGGCCCGTCGTATTCGAGCCTCGCGCCGAGGCGTCGTTCGGTGACTGACAGGAGGACGTTCGATGAACAAGCGCAGGAATTTCATTGTCGTGGCGGCGGCGCTGATGGTTGCGGTCGTTGCCGGTGGCGCGGGCGCGCAGCAGGTGTTGCGCCTGGGAAGCATTGTCGCGCCGGGAAGCGTGCAGGCGCAGGCGATGGATCGCTTCGCGGATAACGTGAAGAAGAAGAACGTCGGACTCGACATCCGGACTTTCCACAGCTCGCAATTGGGCGGCGGACCGGAGCAGGTGCGCAATGTGCAGCTCGGCGTGCAGGACATGTTCATGGACGGCATGACGTTCTGGTCAGACTTCTCCGACGACATGCGCATCGCCGAAACGCCATTCTCGTTCGCGAGTCGCGAGCACTTCGAGAAATGGGTGGCTTCGGCGTCATTCGGGCGCATCCAGGATGACATCGTCGCCAAGGGCAACCAGCGGCTGATCAACCGCGGCGTGAATTGGCGTCGCGGTCCATTCCGGGTGCTGGTCGCGAAGAAGCCGGTGCTGACCCTCGAGGATTTCGGCAACTTTCGGGTGCGCGTATGGCAGTCGGAGGTCATCGCCCGCTTTTACGGCAAGCCGGGGCTCGGGGGGACTCCGGTGGTGCTGCCGCTGGGCGACGTCTATGTCGCGATGCGACAGGGCGTGGTCGAAGGATTGACGCTGCCCTTCGATCTGGTGCAATCGATGAAATTCAACGAGGTCGGCAATCACATCATGCTATGGGACGAATTCTGGCAAGTGCTGCCGATGAGCATCAACGAAAAGAAGTGGCAGGCGCTTACCGAGGCCCAGCGGCGCGCCATCACCGAGTCCGTTGACGAGGCGGGGAATTGGTACAACGAACAACTGGCGAATTCGGTGGAGCAGTGGAAAGGCGAGCTGGTGAAGGCCGGTGCAACGTTCCACAACGTGGACCGCGCGCCGTTTGTTGCGCGGATCGCCGAGCGCAACCAGCAGTGGCAGAAGGAAGGCTATTGGCGCCCGGGTTTGATCGATGAAATCCAGGCGCTGCGCTGACCGTGGCAGAAAGATTCGATGCGGTGGTGATCGGGGCCGGCATCGCCGGCGCGAGCACCGCCTTCTTTCTGCAGGCCAAGGGTCTCAAAGTGTTGCTGCTCGAGCGCGACAAGCCGGCATCGGGAGGCACCGGACTCAGTGCCGCGATCATCCGGCAGCATTACTCGACACCGTTGATGGCGCGCCTGGCGCATGCGGCCGTCGGGATGTTCCAGAACGCTCTTGCGCTGCTTGGCCGCGATGCGGGCTACCGGCGCGCGGGTTATGTGTTTCTGGTGCCGGTGGACGCACTGGAGGTCGCGCAGCGCAACGTCGAGATGCAGCGCGCACTCGGCATCGACACGACAATGCTTGCGGCGGAGGATCTGGCCGCCCGCATGCCCTGGCTCAATACCGATGGTGTCGCCGGTGCCGCGTTCGAGCCCGAGGGCGGCTACGCCGATCCGGAGATTGCCACTGACGCCTTCGTCGCAGCATTTCGCGAAAAAGGCGGCGAGCTGCGCACTAAAACCGCAGCGCGCGCGCTGCTTCGCGCCGGCGATCGGGTGGAGGGGGTCGTGCTCGACGACGGCGATGTGCAGGCGGGCTGGGTGGTCAACGCCGCCGGGCCCTGGGCGCAGCCGCTCGCGCGCAGCGCCGGGCTCGAATTGCAGATGCGCGTGGTGCGCGAGCAGGATACGGTGTGGGAGGCCCGCAGCGGCCGGCCGCTCCCCGAGCACTCGATCTCGAACGCCATCGACGCGATCTATCTGCGCCCGCTCGGGGAGCGCCGCTTTATCGTCGGCCGCGGTTTTCCCAAGACCTATGTCGATGTCGATCCGTACAACTTCAAGCCGACCGCCGACGAGGGATTCATCGCCGACGTGCAGGAGCGGATGGTGCTGCGCTTCCCGCCACTGGGGGGCGCGCGTCTGGTGAACGCGTACGCTGCGCTCTACGACGTGACGGTCGATTGGTATCAGTACGTAGGCCCGCGCGACGGCCTGCACGGTTACGCCGACTTTTGCGGCGGCTCGGGCCACGGTTTCAAGGAAGCGCCGGCGATTGCGCGGGAGCTCGCCGACTGGATGGTCGACGGCCGCGTGCGCGACGACTTCAGACAGTTTTCGTACGACCGCGTGGGGAACAACGATCTCTTCGTCCAGACCTACGGCGGCAACCGCGGTTAGATCGAAGCGGTAGCCGAGGGCGAATTTAGGACGACCTCCCACACGCTGATGCCGATGTGCTGACATCCGATCGCGCGCCGTGCGCCTACAATGACTCGATGCGAGCGCGCACCGCCAAACGCAAGGTCGCTCCATCTCATCGAGCCTGGCGCTACGGTGCCATCGGCGCCGGCATTGTAGGGGCTCTGGTCTTGCTCGTCCTGCTGTTTCCGTGGAACGTGCTCAGAGGCCCTCTCGCACACTACGCGAGTGCGCGATTCGATCGCCAGGTGACCATCGCCGGCGATCTCCACGTCGACCTCGGATGGTCCACTCGCGTGCAGATCGACGGGGTATCGATTGCCAATACTGCGTGGTCGCAGGAGCAGCCGATGGTGGCGGCCAAGCGCGTGATCTTCTGGTTCACGCCGATGGCGCTGTTGAGAGCCGAGCCCAGCCGGGTGCGGCTGATCGACATTGGCGTGTCACTGCAGAGAACCGCGGACGGCGACGATAACTGGCATCTGGGACATATCACGCCGTCGCGCATCGGCAACGTCGAGGTCGACCGCGGCCTGGTCCGCTTTCGCGACGCGAAGGAGCACGCTGACATCGCGCTCGAGCTGCAAACGATCGACGCTGCCGGCGATCGCACGTCGTCGCTACGCTTCAGCGGACGCGGCAGCGTGCACGGAGAAGCGGTGCAGATCGATGGCGAGAGCCTCGGACTCGCTCAACTGCAGGACACCAACGACCCCTATCGCCTCAAGCTGGCCATCAAGGCCGGACGCTCCGTGGCCAATTTTGAGGGCACGATCATCCCGTCCAATTCCGATGACGTACACGGCGTCCTGCGCGTGCAGGGGCCCGACCTGTCGAAGCTCTACCCGCTGATTCCGGCGCCGCTGCCCTGGACCGCCGCCTACAACCTGGCGGGCGACCTGTCGCACACCAAGGGCTTGTGGGATTTGCGCGGCGTCAAGGGAACGGTCGGCGAAAGCGACCTCAAGGGCGACGTTCGCATCGACGTGTCGAAGCCGCGAACCTTGTTGACCGCCGACATCACTTCGGCGCGCTTCGACTCCAAGGATCTCGGCGGATTCGTCGGCCTGCCGCCGGGCGACGGCGCCAAGGGCGCGCGGACGGCCGAGCAAAAGGCTGAAACGCGCAAGCGCGCGGTCTCGTCGCACGTGTTGCCGGACAAGCCGTTCGAGCTTGCGAAGTGGCGCGAGCACGACGCCGATATCAAGTTTCGCGGCACCAGCGTCAAGTGGAGCGCGCTGCCGCTCGACAACCTGACCACCCGAATCAATCTCAAGGACGGCGTGATGCGACTGGAACCGCTGGATTTCGGCATCGCCGACGGCCACGTTGTCGCCAACATCGTGCTCGACGCCAGTCGGGACATCCCGAAGGCGCAGGGCGACGTCGAGGCGCGCAACGTGGAGCTCAAGCGCATCTTTCCGAAGCTCGCTTCGCCCAACGGCACGGCGGGCCGATTCGGCGGACGCGCGCACTTCAAGGCCGAGGGCAGATCGGTGGCGGCGATGATGGCCTCGCTCGACGCCGATGCCTCGGTCATCATGCGCGGCGGCGAGGCGAGCACGCTTCAACTGGTGCTGACCAACCTCGATCTGGCGCGCGCCGCCGAGCTTCTGCTGCGCGGCGACGAAACGGCCGAGATACGGTGCGCGGTCGGGGCGTTGCATGCCAAGGCCGGCATCATGACACCCGACACGTTCTTGGTGGATACGTCGGCGGTGGTGATCTCGGGTGAGGGAAGCGTCGACTTCCGGAACGAACAATACGATCTGGCGCTCAAGGCCAAGTCGAAGCGGATGAGTCTCCTTGCGTTGCGCGGTCCCATCGTGATCAACGGCACGTTCAAGACCCCGATCGTCGGTCCCGCAGTGGTTCCGATCGTGGCGCGGGTAGCTGCGGCGGTCGCGCTAGGCGCGGTCGCGGCGCCGCTCGCGTTGCTGCCGCTGATCGATTTCGGCGGCGCCTCAGACGTCGATTGCAAGGCTCTGATCGAACAGGCCCAGATCGCAACCGCGACCACGGGTCGCATCGCGCGCCCAGGACGGCCGAAAATCGCCGCGGGACGCTGAATGATGCGGAGGTCCGCCCCGACGCGGCCGACAGCAAGACGTGATGGCGACGTCAGGGTGCCTAACTGGCGCGTGATCTAACGCATTATTTCGCTCGGGCAACGACAGTACCCTACCGTCCGCGGTTTATGGCATATTCGGGTTTCGTCGGGATGGGGACGGACGCAGTTCTCCGCGCTCGCGGCGGTCGAAATCGCGGAACGGCAGCGCGTCTTGATTGGGAAGACGATCGTGAAAATTTTCAGCCGAAATAGCGGGCCGCTACTCGCTGTGACCGCGGCTTTGATGTTGTCGGTCGTGGCCGGCGGAAACGCGCGAGCCGCTGCTCCGACTCCGCCCGGCTGGATGACACTCGAAGGTCATGTCCCGCCCGTTGTGCTGCAGGCGGCGCCGGTAAGGGATGCGAGCCCGACTGCGGCGCACGATTCGGCGCCCATTACGTTAACGATCGTATTGCGGCGCACCGACCCACTCGGTTTTCAATCGTATCTGGCGGACGTGTACGACGCCAAGTCCGTAAATTTCCGCAAATTCTTGACGCCAGCGCAGGTTACCGAACGCTTCGGTCCGAGCGCTCGAGACTACGCGACGGTGCTGACGTACTTCAACGACCAGGGATTTGCGCTAGGCCAAGGCTCGGCCAACCGGATGACGCTCACGCTGAACGGCACCCGCGCCGACGCGGAACGATCTTTAGCAGTAACCATCAAGGACTACCGGCTGGGCGACAGGGCCGTGACATCCGGATTCAGCGATGGCCGCAGTCGCGCCTTCTGTCGCTCGCTGCCTTGCCCTCACCTTCTCGGCAAGACGGCGGGCCCAGTTGATCACGAGGATCCACTCCGTCACGGCGATGGTGACCGACTTTCATCGCGGGGGCGAGCGCCGGATCGCGGCAGGACTCAAAGATGGGTGACAATTCCTAGACTACAGCTCGCAGTGCTTCCGACATGGGCCGAAGAAATTGGAGGGGCGCACTAGGCTCTGGCCGCAAGCCTGCCGATTGCGCGCAAGGTGATGTCAATCTCCTCGCGAGCGTTGAAACAGTGGAGCGAAAGTCGCGTGACGCCCTCCACGCCCAGGAATTTCACGGCCAATGGTGATCCATGCGATCCGGCCGCGGTGACAATCCCTCCAATTTCGTAAAGCGCGTCGGATATTGCCTGAGAAGCGAGCCCATCGATGGTCCAAGACACAATTCCGGTCTGACGCTCACCGATTTTCGGGCCCCAGCACTTTACCCCGGATATGTCGGAGAGCCCGGAA
The DNA here is from genome assembly GCA_039934835.1 of Edaphobacterium sp. (SeqCode). Taxonomy (GTDB): domain Bacteria; phylum Pseudomonadota; class Gammaproteobacteria; order Burkholderiales; family Casimicrobiaceae; genus PALSA-1003. Next base: position 49,777 of record JBDTLK010000003.1, read on the forward strand.
AGGAAATGCTCTGCCAACTCTTGAATATAGGCCGCAATCTTGTCGCGGCCCAAGTCGTCGAGGAAATCGAGCGCCGCCCCGAGCCCGATTACTCCCGCCGTGTTCACGATGCCGGACTCGTGCCGGAAAGGCAGTTCCTTCGGTCGGTACGAGTGTTCATCGTACAGATCAGCGGACTGCCCGCCGACCAGAAGCGGATTGAGTTCGGATAGGAGGGCCTCACGTCCCCAAAGGAACCCAATACCCTGCGGACCCAAAAGCGCCTTTCGCGCACACGAAGCAAGGAAGTCGCAGCCCAACTTCTTGACGTCTACACTTATCCGCCCTTCCGACTGGGCGGCATCTACCATTACCAGCACGCCTCGTTCCCGTGCAATGGCGGATATGGATTCGATGTCTTGAATGCAACCGATCACATTGGACACGTGATGCATCGATAGGAGTCGAGTGCGCGGTGTGATGAGCCGCGCGACCTCGTCCGGACCGATCAGACCGCCTGAATTGGCGGGTTTGGCATATTTGACGATGATACCGGCCGCGGATTCCAGACGCAGCCAAGGGAGCAGATTCGACTGGTGCTCCAGAGGAGTCAATATGACTTCGTCTCCGGCATTCCATCTTAGTCCGCTCGCGACGATATTGATTGCCTCGGTGGTGTTCTTGGTGAACACAATTTCACGTGGCGCGTCTGCATGTATCGACGCCGCCAGCTTCGCTCTGATTGCGTCGACTTGAAGGGTGATTCTTGATTCAAGCGGTGTCTGCCCGGAGCGATAATTCAACGGAGTTGATTTGTAATAGTTGTCCATCGCCTCAATGACTGCGCGCGGAGGCGGCGCACACGAGGCGCTGTTGAAATACTTGATCGCGGGATCGAGATTAAATTTCGAGCGAACCTCCTCTGCGCTGAGAGTGTTGGTCGACATGTCTGTCTGCTTCATGTGTATTCCGTTTCGCATTTGGCGGCGCGTTAGATTATTTGACCACGCTCGCCTGTAACTGTGGCGATACCGCGCAACATCGCAAAGGGAACGACCGCGCTCGTCGCTGGATTTGCCGCATCGGGTGCGTTCTCGATCTCGAAGTGGTACGAACCGGATGGGTGTTGCGCCGAGATGCGGTGGCTGGTGGCTGTCGCCATGGGGTCTGCACGTAACAGCACCTGGACGTCCCACGTTCGCGCAGCGAGCGCAAGCGCAGCAGCCACATTGGCCGATTTGGGAAAGCGTCGGGCCACCTCTCGGGCAGAGCCTCGGTGCACGTCAATCGGGGAAGTGGCGGTGACGAGTTTCTGTCTCTCCGTTGGAGTCATCCAAGGCTGAATCAAGGCCCTTGCGAGCTTGGTCGTGACCAACTCGATTTTATCGAATGGTGCAAGCCGTCGTGCCGCAGAGATCAGGTCGAGCCCGCCTAGAGCGCCGGTCGTGAGAAACAGCCTGCCCGGGCGCGCCGCGAGCAATCGTGCATAAAGAATTTCGTCCGCCAACGCCCCGATGGATGCCACAAGCAAGTCTGGCCCGGCGCTGAGAATTCGCTCGCCATGATCACACACAAACTGATGCCCTGCCGCCTCGACGATCAGATCACACCGTCTTAGGGCCTCGTCGAGGGGAACGGCCGGAGCCAACAGAGTTGTGCATGTAGAGCGAACGACAACGCATTCGAGGCTTGCGCCATCGACCAGTCCATTGGCAAGGCCGCGCGCGACCACGCTTCCTATCGCGCCATTCCCGACGACTCCAATTCGGCGCGTCACTTGGCATCCCACGGCATTGTGTCTCCACTGCTATTTATAGCGTCACCTAGCGTCCGTCGCACTTTAACGTGCCGATTGCAGGTTGACAAACGCTGCGGCTTACCTCAACGTTCCCCGGCTTGATATTTGTCCGAAACCCGCACCCGCGCACAGCACGCGTAGTGATTTCTCCGGCCGCTGCTGAGCAGATTGAAAGGCATCATTGTCCGTCCGCTGCCTTTGAGCACTCCCGTTCACGTGCCGGGTCCGATACCAGGCTGGTCCCGCCCTTGGCGCGACATCTCGTGTCCGTTTTGCATGACGGACACTGGCACCAGTCCTTGGATTCGATCCGTACCACCCCATAGAAAGCGCACCGAGTGAGCAATGAGTTTAGTGCGGGCGACACCACCCGCGGACCAACAGGCCACCTTCGACAACCGACTGACGATCCGGGCACTCGGCCAGTCGTCTTGGTCGACCATGTGCACAAGTACTTTGGCGACAAGCAGGCACTGAAAGACGTGAGTTTGGTCGTTGAGGCGAGCCAAGTGGTGGCTGTCATCGGGCCATCGGGATCTGGCAAATCCACGCTGTGCCGCTGCATAAATCGATTGGAGCGCATTGACCGAGGGAAAATCGAGATCGATGGCGTTCCACTGCCCGAAGAGGGAAAGGCGCTGGCAAAAATGCGATCCAACGTCGGAATGGTATTCCAATCCTTCAACCTCTTTTCTCATAAGACCGTGTTGCAGAACATCACGCTCGGCCCGATGCGCGTGCGCCGCACTCCGAAAATGGAGGCTGAGGAACGGGCAATGGCGCTGCTCGAGAGAGTCGGCATTCAGGATCAGGCTCGAAAGTTCCCGGCCGAGCTTTCAGGAGGGCAGCAACAACGGGCGGCCATTGCACGGGCACTTGCCATGGACCCCAAAGTGATGCTATTTGATGAACCCACATCGGCCCTAGATCCCGAGGTCATCAGGGAGGTGCTCGACGTTATGGAGGGGCTCGCGGCCGGCGGAACGACGATGTTGGTTGTCACGCATGAAATGGGTTTCGCGCGTTCGGTGGCACACCGAGTACTCTTCATGGATGAAGGTGAAGTAGTCGAAGTGGGGGATCCGCGGCAGTTCTTCAGTGAACCGGCCACCGCTCGAGCACGTGACTTCTTGTCAAAAGTCATTAGTCATCATACTTAGGACAGCCTGCCGAACAATGGTTGACCCACGACTTAGGGGGTATATCTTAATGAACACGAAGACGCGTAAGACTCGACGCCATCTGACCAGTGCTCTGTTGGTCTTCTCATTTTTCACCTTGGGAACGGGGGGCAGCGTTGCGCAGCAGGCAGCCAGTCGGCCAACCTTCCCGGCTGGTTCCACCATGCAGCGAATTCAAGCTAGCGGTAAGATCATCGTTGGCATCAAGATCGATGCGCCGCTGTTCGGCTTGAAGAACCCGCTCAACGGGAAGGTCGAAGGGTTCGATGCCGATATGGCGAATCTGCTGGCTAAGCGCATATTCGGCGAAACTGGGCACGTTGAGTTCATAGAGGCGCCCACCCCGACCCGCGAGGCGCTGATCAAAGCGGGGAAGGTGGACATGATCATCGCCACGTACACGATCAATAGTGCACGAAACGAGCAAGTAAATTTCGGTGGCCCCTACTTTGAGTCGCGGAATACGATCATGGTAACGAAGGAAAACACGTCGTTTGGTGACTCGATAGACGGTTTCAAGTCACTAAACGGGCATTCGGTCTGCAGCACCCAGAACGGAACCCAATACAACATGATTCAACAGGAGGCCCCAAAGGCCGACCTGAAAGGCTTCGATACGATCGGTGCATGCCTGACAGCGATGCGGCAAGGTCGCGTCGAGGCAGTCGCCGCCGAAAACGCGATCTTGTTTGGCATGGCCAACGCGCAATCGGGCCAGTATCGGGTGTTGGCAAACACCGATGCCCCTCCGCAGCCGTACGGGATTGGCGTTAAAAAGGAAGATCCTCAATTTTGCGAATGGATCAACAGCCAATTGCAGGAGATGTTCAAAGATGGCGAGTGGGCGTCCGCGTATAAGGCCACGCTTGGTGCGATCGACAAGAATGTCCCCCGACCGCCAACCGCGGAATCCATGCACTATTGCTCACGTTAATTCGTGCGAGGTGAGTGACGACGGGGTGGGAACGACCATCGCCGCCGCGACTTAGGTTCAGGGACACGTGTGGTGTGAGGCAGAGGATTCAGATTCTTCTCGTTGCGAGGGTTCTCTGCCGAGGAAATGTTCCGTCGCGACTTGATAGTCGCGCACACGCAATAGGCGGTCCATCACCTCCGAGAATCCGGCCCCGGCGGGCCGCGCGGGCAAGGTGCCGTCACGCGCTGCTTTCATCGCATCGTATAGCGCGTTGACCGCCAATGCGAATACATGATGACCGGCTGTCCAAAGGCGAACATTGCGACTGGCCAGGTAACTGAGATCGGAAAACGGTCCGGTCGCATCAGCCAGAATTAGCGGCAACGTCACGGCTGACGAAATACGGTCAAGGTCCTCTCTTGAGTTTACCTTTGGGAGGAACAGCGCATCGACTCCTGCGGACTCGAACGCGCGCAACCGCAAGATGGCGTCGTCGACGCTTGACACGGATGGCGCGCTCGTTCGCCCCAGAATGACGAGGTCCGAGTCACCGCGCGCCTTTACAGCGGCGCGAAGTTTTCCGCTTGATTCTTCATGCGATATCAGCGCCGGTGCGTTGCGCCGCCCGAAGCCCCGCGGCAAGTGGGTGTCTTCAATCATCACCGCACCGGCGCCTGCCCGGTCCAACTCGATGACCGTTCGCATCGCGTTCAGTGCATTGCCGTAGCCATGATCGCCGTCCACGATGATTGGCAGGCTCGACGCCCTAGTACAACGACCAAGTTGCTCGGCGAGTTCGGTCAGCGTTAGGACGATGACGTCCGGTGCTCCCAAGATGACGTGGGACGCGATCGAGCCACCCATCAGGCCGACTTGATGTCCAAGGTCCTCGGCGATGCGAGTCGAGATGGGATCAAAGACAGTTGCCATTTGCACGCATCGGTCACTTGCCAGCAGTGCGCGCAATTGCTTTCTCAGATTGGTCGACTTCACTTACGGTCTCCGTGAGGCGTAGGTCGAGTGGATGGCCCCCGTGCGCCACTCATCCCGGCCGATCACTTGCGCAGGCGACTGATTTTAAAAAGCGCCTCCGAAACGCTCCCCATTTGTTCCATGGTGTTATAAAACTCGATCCCGAATCGCAGGTACCCTGCCTGCATGGTGCAATAAATGTTTCTCTCGCGCAAAATCTGCTGCACCTGCATCTCCGTACCTTCCGGGTAGTACACGCAAACGATTCCGGACCAATTCCGTGGATCGGAGGGCTGCACGATTTTGAGTGGTAGGCTTTCGATCAACGATCGAAGATGTCTTTCTGTTTCCCGTATGGCGCTCTCGATGTTCTCGATGCCAAGCTCCAGAATCAGGTCTACTCCACGGGAAATCGCCAAGATGCCGTTGAAATTCGGACTTCCCGACTCGAGACGCCGCGCATCGGGCTGCCACTCGAATCGATCGAACTGTGTTGTGAGGGCCGGAGGGGGCGTCGGATTGATTACGCTCTGATAGGAGACGTACGGCGGGATCATGTCGGAAACAATGCGATCACTGCAGTAGACAAATCCGGCTCCCAAGGTTCCCAGCAATCCCTTGTGTCCACCCGCGGCCAAATAGTCGATCTTGCAATCCTTCACATCGATCTTCAGACGCCCCACTGTTTGCACGCCATCGACAACGAAGGCGATGGCGCGCGCCCGGCACGCGGCGCCAAGCTCACGCAAGTCGACGGCGAAGCCCGTGGTGAACTGGGCGGCCGAGACGGACATGACCTTGGTTCGCTGATCGCAAGGCTCCAGAAGGTCGCGTACCTCGAACCGACCATCGTCGGTGTGCACAACTCGCAACTCCAGGCCTCTGCGCTGCTGATGCATCCAGGGAAGCAAATTGGCTTCGTGTTCTTGGTCGCAAACGACTACGTTGTCTCCAGGTTCGGTATTTATGCCCGCCGCCATCATCGACAGCCCTTCACAGGTGTTCTTCGTAAAAGCGACCTCATGCGGCTCACAGTTGACCAGTTCCGCGATTTTTTTCCTTGCCTCGTTCGCGATATCTCTACCCCTCGGCACCACGCCAACCCCAAAGGTACTCACGTAGTCCGTCATGAAACTCGTATACGCCGACTGCACTCGCTTAGGTGGCATCACCACGGACGCGGCATTCAGGAAAATCGCGTCGCCCAAATAGCCATATTCCTGCTCGATAAGCTCGCGATTTAGCATGATGGGCTCGATTTGAGGGCTACGCAGAAGGGGATGCAGGGGCGGCAATCGTTGAATCCGCTGCCGTATCGCTCGTCGGCAGGTTGCTTGCCGGATGACATTTTGGGTTTGCTCAACTGTAGACCGGGGTCAGCCAGCCCTCTATCGCCACGCGACGCCCCCTGACCACATCGGAGTACGCCTCCGCGACTGATTTCGCTATCGGTCCTGGCGCACCGCCACGCAGCGCGTGTTTGTCCACCGATCGTATCGCCTGAACCTCCTTCCCGCTTCCGCAAAAGAAAGCTTCATCAGCCAAGTACAGTTCCGTCCTATCGATCCCGCGCTCGCGTACCGAAATTCCATGGACGCTCGACAAGAGCCCGATGATCGTGTCCCTTGTAACTCCCTCCAGCAGTGACTGCGTGACCGGAGGCGTCATGACCTCTCCTCGCTTCACGACGAAGATGTTATAGCCAGGCCCTTCGGTCAGCTGCCCATTGCCATCGAGCAGGATGCAATCATCGTACCCATCTGCGCGTGCCTGCAACAGCGCGAGCCGGCTATTCATGTAGTTGCCGGTCGTCTTTACACGCGGAGGCGTAGAGCTCTCCGAAATTCGTCGCCAATGGCTGACGCAGATATCTAACGCTTCCTTTCCAGGCTTCATCCCGGGATACCGCCCCATCGGCATGGCAGCGATCGCGACCTTCACCGGCCCCACGGAATCCAGACCGCCATTCTCTGCAGCAACATACGCGAGCACGCGGATGTGCAAATCCTCTCTCGACTTGTTCGCCCGAATGAGCTCGAGCATTCCCTGCGTGATCTCGTCCGGTGTCCGACCGACGTCCATACGGGCCACAACTGCAGAGTCTTGCAGCCGTTCCAAATGTTCCCGCAGTCGAAACACGTAGAGCTGCGACCCGGACCAATAGGCGCGTATCCCTTCATATACGGTCGCAGCGAACTTGAAGGCCGTAGTCAGCACATGCACCGTGCCCTGCTCGTACGGTACGATCGCACCATCCATATAGATGTAATCGGGAATTGCTTCATGTGCCACGTACCACCTCCGCATTCGGTATACAGTGCAGGAGCATCATGCCAACCCGGCGGCGCGATCAAGGCCGGCTTGGCTATTCATCTCGAACGCGACGCAGCGTTTCATCGGAGCGAGTCCACCGGTGCCACGATCGTCGTCTCTAAACTGACTGTAACCTTCTTGCCGCTCGAGGTATTGCTCCGCTCAAGAAGCCGCGCGAGCCGGCTGAGCGAGAAGCACAGAATAAAATAGAGCACTGCTGCGACGATGTACGACTGAATCAAGTTGTCGGAAAACGCGCCGACAATCTGGGTTCGCCGCAACAACTCTTCATAACCGATGAAAAAACCCAATGAACTGTCCTTGAACAGCACTATCAATTGAGCAACAGTGGACGGGAGCATTCGCTGGAACGCCTGGGGCGCGATGATCAGCCTCATAGTCTCCCACCACGACAGACCAATAGAATAGCTGGCCTCCACTTGTCCCCGGGGTATCGACAATATTCCCGCCTTGAACACATTGCTCAGCACGGCACTGTTATACGCAGCGCTCCCGAGAACGATGGACCAGTAACCGGTGACGTTTATGCCCAAAGCGGGAAAGGCAAAGTAGACGAACAGCACCAGCAGCAGAGTCGGCAGCCCTCGAAAGCACTCCACGTAAACAATGGAGAGCCAACGCAATACGGGCCTTTCCGACACCTGGCCCAGGGCGACCACAGCGCCAATCGCTATGCTCAACGCCGCATCGACGAGTGCGATCCTGAAGGTAGCTTCAAGTCCGCCAGCGAAGAATTGCCAGACGTTCGGCGAGAGAAACGGTGCCCACTTTGCTTCGGCCAGACCTCCGGCCCTTGCGAAGAGGACGAGCGCGTATACGATAATCGCCGCGAACAAAATCGCCGCAACGATAGACGCAATACGCGCGTTCCGCCGAGCCCGCGGTCCGAAGTCTAGTTCCAGAATGGACGTCGTCAACGCTTTATCGCCTTTCGGGTCTCGATCCTTCGGAAGTACATTCCGAGAGGTATCGTCAGTATCAAATAGGCGGCCCCTGCGGCAATGAATGTTTCGACGGGCTTGGCATAACGGGACACAAGATTCGTTGCCGCGCCGGTTATTTCAATCACCGATATCGTATAGGCTATGGAGGTATTTTTCATCAGGTCTACGAATACGTTCCCAATGGGCGCGACAACCATTCTGACGGCCTGTGGGAGAACGATACATCGCAAGAGTTGCCCCTGCGTCAGCCCAATCGCCCGACCTGCCTCGATCTCTCCGTGGGGCACTGCGTTGAAGCCGGACCTGATGGCTTCGGCGATGTAGGCCCCGCTGTACAACCCCAAGCCAAGCACCGCACAGAAGAAGGCGGGAATCGTAACCTTCACATCGGGCAGCCCGAAGTACAGAAAGACGAAGAGCACTGTAATCGGCATGCTTCTGAAGAATTCGACGTAGGCCGTTCCGACGGCGCGCAGCGACGCGATGGGGCTGATTCGAAAGGTGCCGATGGTCACGCCAAACAGTGTCGCAGCGACAAACGACAGTGCCGCCAGCTGAATTGCTGTCCACATGCCGACAAAGATCGCGTCGAGGTGAAGCACCAAAGTCTCCCGTCACTTGCTACAGGCTATGCAGTTCGCGATCTCGCCGGCCCGACAGCTATAGTCCAAATCCGTGGGGTGAACATCGCGCATGGCATCCTGACTATCGGCCAGTGCGCGCCCTGAGGTGGGTTCGCCTTCCATCGTCGCGCCAATCGTATCTCTCCACCCGCTTTGCTCTTCAACCGGTGGTTCGAGCTTGGAATGGGGCGAACGCCGCCTCCAAGTGCGGTCGCCGCGTGCCTGCCAGATTACACAGTTCAGGTGTCCGGTGTACAGATTTTGGCAGCAGTTGCTACAACACCGTTGCGCTTGAAAAGCGCAACTCGATGACCGGTTTAGAGCGCTTCCAAATTGAGGGCTATATGGCGGCTAGTGGCCGATTCTATTGAAAAACTGTTCAAGACGCAGGCGACGAGGTTTTGTTGGGGGTCATATACCATCAACCAAACGTGTAGCGCTCAAAAGCGGCCGTTCTATGAGGTCGAATTTTTTATGCGGTCACTCTTCGTGGCGCAAACCGAATTTTTCAACAGAATCGGCCGGAATGTAGTCGGTCAACTTCGCAAGAGTGTGAGTGACCGCCAGACTGTGAGCGGTTGTTCTTACCAGGAGTGATCATGCGAATTTCCTGCCAGCTAGCAGCTGGTGCCGACTTCACACGAGGTGGCCTGATCCGCGACGCGTGATCAACACGCGTCCTTGCTAATCATTGGTACCCGTTCGCGCAAACGTGTTACCGCTGGCTGGACGCGGCTTCCCGGGTTTTGGTGACCAAAAAGTGACCAAACGAAATGCG
>JBDTLK010000004.1:0-56379 GCA_039934835.1 Edaphobacterium sp. (SeqCode)
CCGTAGGCCTGGAACATCTTCAGGCGCCACTTGCCCTCGGGCACCCGCAGTTTGATGCCCTGCAGGTCGGCGGGCTTGACGATCGGATGCTTGCTGTTGGTGATGTGGCGATAGCCGTTTTCCCACACCGCGAGCATTTTTAGGCCCTTGGCCTCTGCCGCAGGCTCGAGTTTCGGCCAGAAGATATCACGCTCGATCTTTGCCATGTGCGCGCGGTCCTTCACCAGGTATGGCATCTCGAATAATCCAAACAGATCGGCTTCCGACGACATGACCGTCGATGGCAGCGCGAAGTCGAGGGTGCCCAGCTTGAGCTTCTGCAGCATTTCCTTGTCGCCGCCAAGCTGACTGGAACCGAAGACCACGACCTTGGCCTTGTCGCCCAGCTTCGCGTTGGCGCGCTTGGCGAATTCGTTGGCCGAGAGGTCGAACAACGAACCGGGCTCGCCAACATGGCCGAATTTCAGCTCGACCTGTGCCAGCGCCGGCTGGCACAGCATTGCGGCAACGATAAGCACTAGTGCTCGAATGATCTTCATTACGATTCAATCCCTCTTGGAAAATTCCTGGCAAGCGGCGCGCGGTGGCGCTCGCTCAGGCTGTTGTGAGCGATGGGGTGGGTTCGGTTCGCGCGGTGCCCCCTGCGCCCGAGAGATAGGACAGCGCCGCGTCGACCCCGCCGCGGCGGTGCGGCACAGCCGCGACGGCAAGTCCCATCTCGACCCCGCACAGCGCACCACAGAGCGTGAGGTCATTGAGGTGGCCAATGTGTCCGATGCGAAACACGCGTCCGGCAACCTTGCCCAGCCCCATGCCCAGCGACATGTCATAGTGCGCGAGAATTACCCGGCGCAGCGCGTCGGCGTCGTGACCGTCCGGCATCTGCACGGCGGTGACCACGCTACTGTATTGCGCGGGAACGCGGCACAGCAACTCCAGGCCCCACGCGCGAACCGCGCGGCGCGTCGCTTCAGCGAAGCGATCATGACGGGCGAAGACCTGCTCGAGACCCTCTTCGCGTAGCATGTCGAGCGCTTCGTGCAGTCCGTAAAGCATGTTCGTCGCCGGCGTATACGGATAGTAGCCCTTCGCATTCATCGCGATGATGTCGTCCCACGCCCAGTACGATCGCGGCAGGCGCGCCACTTTACTCGCCGCGATCGCCTTTTCGCTCACTGCATTGAACGAGAGCCCTGGCGGCAGCATCATGCCCTTCTGCGAACCCCCGACCGTGACGTCGACGCCCCATTCCGCGTGCCGATAATCGAGGGAGCCCAGGCCGGACACCGTGTCGACCATGAACAGCGCGGGATGTCCGGCCCGATCGATGGCCTGCCGGATCGCCGCAACGTTGCTGGTGACGCCGGTCGAGGTTTCGTTGTGCACAACCAGCACCGCCTTGATCGCGTGCGACCTGTCCGCCGCGAGTCGCGATTCCACCAGCGCGGGATCGACACCGCTGCGCCAGTCTCCCGGAACGAAATCGACGACCAGGCCGAGCCTGTCGGCGATCTTGCGCCACAGCGTGGCGAAGTGTCCCGTCTCGAACATCAGCACGCGCTCGCCTGGCGACAGCGTGTTGACCATCGCCGCTTCCCACGCCCCGGTTCCGGACGACGGGTAGACCACGACCGGCCCTTCGGTGCGGAACAGCCAGCGCAAGCCGTCGAGGATCGACAGTGTCATGCGGCCGAATTCCGGCCCGCGATGATCGATGGTCGGGCGATCAATGGCGCGCAGCACGCGATCGGGAACGCTCGTCGGCCCCGGGATGTGCAGGAAGTGGCGGCCGCTGGGATGATCGTCGAGCTTGAGCATGGGGTGCCTGGGGTCCACCCAGGACGGACAACGTTGCGAGTTGGCCGGTTATTGTACAAGAGTGTACGCTTCTGCCAGCGGGCAACCGCGATCGGCCGCAGCGCCGCCATGCCGCACCGCAACACCTGCCTGCCTACAACTACCACGCAGCCTTTGCAATGAACGCGCCACTGGATCATCCCGTGCAACTTGATCCACGACTCGCGCGCGCCGCCGCCGCGTCACCGCTGCGCGCGCAGCTTGCTGCGCAGTGCCGTGGCGAAGTGTTATTCGACGCAGCATCGCGCGGGCGCTACTCCACCGACGCGTCGATCTACCAGATATTTCCGATCGGCGTGGTCGTGCCGCGCGACGCCGACGATGCCACGGTCGCGCTCGCCGTCGCGCGCGAGCAACAATGCGCCATCCTGCCGCGCGGCGCGGGTTCGTCGCAGTGCGGGCAGACCGTCGGCGAAGCGCTGATCATCGATCACAGCAAGTATCTCAATCGGATCGTCGCCTTCGATGCCGACGCTATGACGGCAACGGTGCAGCCCGGCGTGGTGCTGGATCAACTGAACGCGTTCCTGCAGCCGCACGGACTGTGGCTGCCGGTCGACGTCAGCACTTCAGCGCAGGCGACAATCGGCGGCATGGCCGGCAACAATTCCTGTGGCTCGCGCTCGATCGCCTACGGCAACATGGTGCACAACGTCCTCGGCATCGACGCCATACTCGCCGATGGCAGCGAAATTAATTTTGGTCCGCTCGCGCAAATGCCGCGCACGGGACGAGCCGGCGCGCTCGTCGCCGCCCTCGCGAGCATCGGCGCGCGCGAGCGCGACGAAATCGCGCGCATGGTGCCCAAGGTCCTGCGCCGCGTCGGCGGCTACAACCTGGACGTGTTCGCGCCGCAGAGCGTGCGCCCCTATACCGACGACGGCTCGGTCAATCTGGCGCAACTGCTGGTCGGGTCCGAAGGCACGCTCGCGTACTTCGCGCAGATCACCGTGCAGCTCGCGCGTCTGCCTGCCCACCGCACGCTGGGCGTGGTGAATTTCGCTTCCTTCCGCAAGGCGATGGAATCGGCGCAGCACATCGTCAAGCTTTCGCCGACCGCGGTCGAGCTCGTCGACCGCACGATGCTCGACCTCGCGCGCGCGAATCCTGCCTTCCGCCCGGTCATCGACCGCGCATTGATCGGGGAGCCCGACGCGATTCTGCTGGTCGAATTCGCCGGCGCCGACGCGGGCAAGCAGCTTGCGCAACTGGGCCGGCTGGAGGAGTTGCTCGGCGATCTCGGCCTCGCGGGCAGCGTTGTGCGCATGATCGCACCTCAGGCGCAGAAAGAATTGTGGGAAGTCCGCAAGGCCGGGCTCAACATCATGATGTCGATGAAGGGCGACGGCAAACCGGTGTCGTTCATTGAGGACTGCGCAGTGCCGCTCGAACACCTCGCCGAATACACCGAGCGCCTGACGCAGGTGTTCCACAAGCACGGCACGCGCGGCACCTGGTACGCGCACGCCAGCGTCGGCACGCTGCACGTGCGGCCGATCCTCGACATGCGCCGCGGCGGCGCACGGCAGATGCGCTCGATCGCCGAGGAAGCGTCGGCGATGGTGCGCGAGTACAAGGGCGCGTATTCGGGCGAACACGGCGACGGACTGTGTCGCGGCGAATGGCTGGCGTGGCAGTTCGGGCCAAGGCTCAACCGCGCCTTTGCCGAGGTCAAGGCGCTGTTCGATCCGGACCATCGCATGAATCCCGGCAAGATCGTGGCACCGCCCAAGATGGACGATGCGTCGCTGTTTCGCACCCCTCCCTTGTCGCAGCGAGTCGCGCTGCAAACCAGCCTCGACTGGAGCGCGTGGAACGTCAACCGCGACCCGATGACGGGCGTCGAAACGGCGCCGGGGACCGGCGGCGACGCTACGGGGGGCCTCGCCAAGTCTGTCGAGATGTGCAACAACAACGGACACTGCCGCAAGTTCGACGCCGGAACGATGTGCCCGAGCTACCGGGTAACGCGCGACGAACAGCATACGACGCGCGGTCGCGCGAACACGCTACGCCTGGTCGTGTCGGGCCAGCTCGACGACGAGGACCTCGGCGGCGACGCCGTGCGCGCCGCGCTCGACCTGTGCGTGTCGTGCAAGGGCTGCAAGCGCGAATGTCCCACCGGCGTCGACATGGCCAAGCTCAAGATCGAGGCGTTGGCGGCGCGGGCCGCGCGTCACGGCGTCGGGCTGGGTGATCGCCTGGTCGCATTTCTGCCGCGCTACGCGCCAATCGTGAGCGGCATGCGCTGGCTGCCGGCGCTACGCGAATGGCTTCCCGGTGCGGCACGGCTTGGGCAGCGCTGGTTCGGACTCTCGGCGCGGCGCACGCTGCCGCGCTGGCAGGGCAATTTTCTGTCCCGCGCGAGTACGGCCACCAAGGCGAGGGCAGCCGTCGGCAAGGAAGTGCTGCTCTTCGTCGACACATTCAGCAACTACTTCGCGCATGAAAATGCGCGCGCTGCGCGACGTGTCCTCGAGGCTGCAGGCTATACCGTGCATCTCAACGCGCGCGCCGGCGAGCGACCGCTGTGTTGCGGCAGGACTTTCCTTTCCGCGGGACTGGTCGATGCCGCAAAAGCCGAAGCACGGCGCACGCTCGACGCACTGCTGCCATTCGTGCGCCGCGGCGTTGCGATCGTCGGCCTCGAACCGTCGTGCCTGCTGGGCCTGCGCGATGAGTTTCTCGACTACGGTTTCGGCGCCGACGCGCAGTTGCTGGCGACGAATGCGTTGCTGTTCGAGGAGTTCCTGGTGCGCGAAAAAGTCGCTGGACGGTTAATGCTCGAATTGCAAACGTTGCCTGAGACCGAAGCCCTGCTGCATGGACACTGCCACCAGAAGGCTTTCGCGGCGGTCAAGCCCATCGTCGAAGTGCTCGGCTGGATTCCGGGCCTGCACACGCGGCTGATCGAGTCGAGTTGCTGCGGCATGGCGGGAGCCTTCGGCTACGAAGCGCGGCACTACGCGGTTTCGATGGCGATGGGCGAGTTGTCGCTGCTCCCCGCGGTACGCGCGGCGGCAGCCGACACGCTGGTCATTGCCGACGGCTTCAGTTGCCGGCATCAGATCCATGATGGCGCGGGCCGTGAGGCACTGCACACCGCGCGCGTGCTCGAGCGCGCGCTCGCGTGAACGCATGGGCACCGCTCGCTACGTTGCTTGTCCGCAATGCGGCAAACCGGCCGAATGGTCGCCACAGAATCGTTTCCGTCCGTTCTGCTCCGAGCGCTGCAAGATGATCGACCTGGGCGCGTGGGCGACCGAGTCGTACCGGGTGCCGCTCGAGGAAAGCCCGGACGATCCGGACGCTTCCGTACCGCGCGACGAGGATTCCTAGGCGGCATCGAACGCGGCACGGCGCAATGCGACGCCATGCGCGCCATGCGCCTGCGCGGTTGCGAGGTCGGACACCGCCAGTCCGCCCAAAGCATAGACAGGGATGGGGCTTCCCGCGGCCAGTGCGGCAAAGCGTTCCCAGCCAAGCGTGCTCGCTCCGGGATGTGATGGCGTGGTTGACACCGGGCCGAGCACCGCAAAATCCAGGCCGAGTTCCGCGGCGCACGCGAGTTCCGCCGCGTTGTGCGTCGACGCGGCGCACAGCATTCCCCCGGGCCTTTCTCGCGCCCCAAGCAACGTCGTCGCCGGCCAGTGGACGCCGTCGCAACCGAGGCGCTGTGCGAGCGCGGCGTCGCCGTTGAGCAGGACCCGGGCGCCGCGAGAGTGCGCAATGCGCAGTAAATCGGTGGCCAGTTGCACCAGCCGCGGCACGGAAAACGATTTCTCGCGCAACTGGATCAGACGCAACCCGCGATCAAGCGCGACTTCGGCCGCCGCGAGGAATGCCACTTCGCCCTGATCCTCCGCCATGGAGATGCCGTAGACCGCGGGCAGCAGGAGCGCGCGCAGGACCACCGTATTGGCAGGCAACAGCGGTTCCACATCGAAGGCGCCGGGGATCTGCCATGCGATCGCCTGCCCGTCGCGGCCGTGCAATTCGCCGTCCCAGTCGAAGACCCGAAAAAAGTCGAGTTTGACATCGGCGTGCGGATAGGTGTAGCGCTGTGTAAGCCAAGGCACCGCCTGCGTCACGCGGATGCCGAGCTCCTCGCCGAGTTCGCGCACCAGCGCCTGGCGCGGCGTTTCGCCGGCTTCAAGCTTGCCACCAGGAAACTCCCAGTATCCGGCGTACGGTGTGCCCTTCAGTCGCTGCGCGAGGAGCACCTTGCCGTCGCGCAGCAGCACCGCCACCGCCACGCGCACGACCTCCGCTTCGCTCACCCCTTGGCGGCCTTGAGCGCGCGCGCACCCGCGTAGGAGCGCGCGAACTGCCATGCGACGCGCCCACTGCGCGATCCGCGTTGCAGGGAAAACTGCACCGCCGCGTGCAGCAACGCCTCGCGCGCCACCGCATCGCGCGGCAGCGACACATCGTGAAACTGCAGCCACCCGTCGACCGCCGCCAGGTAGTCGTCCTGGCTGAATGGGTAGAAGGAAATCCAGAGCCCGAAGCGCTCCGAGAGCGAAATTTTTTCCTCGACCGACTCGCCGGGATGCACCTCTTCGCCGATATGCCGCGTCTCCAGGTTCTCGCTGAAATATTCGGGCAACAGGTGCCGGCGGTTGGAGGTCGCGTAGATCAGAACGTTCGACGTCGGCGCGGCAATCGTGCCGTCGAGCATCACCTTCAGAGCCTTGTAGCCGGGTTCGTTGGCATCGAAGGACAGGTCATCGCAGAACACGATGTAGCGCTCCGGCCGGTCGGCAACCGGCTCGACAATGTCGGGCAGGTCGACCAGGTCACTCTTGTCGACCTCGATCAGCCGCAGTCCCTTGGCGCCGTACTTTGCCAGCATCGCCTTGACCAGCGACGACTTGCCGGTGCCGCGCGAACCGGTGAGCAGCACGTTGTTCGCCGGCAATCCGGCGAGGAACTGGCGCGTATTCTCGTCGATCGCCTTTTTCTGCGCGTCGATGGCCACCAGGCTGTCGAGCCGGATGGTGTGGGGATGCGCGATGGATTGCAGGTAGCCGCGCCCGGCGCGCTTGCGCCAGCGCAACGCGCGCGCGCGCCAGTCGGGCGAAGGCGGCGGCGCCGGGAACACGTCTTCGAGGCGCGCGAGAACGGCCTCGGCGCGTTCGACCAGGCGGGCTATGTCGGAGGCCTTCATCGCGCGCGTGCGCTCAGCTGCGATAGTCGGCGTTGATGCTGACGTACTCGTGCGACAGGTCGCACGTCCATACCGTGGTCGTCGCGTCGCCGCGACCGAGCGCGACGCGCACGGCGATTTCGGCCTTGGCCAGTGCCCGCTGGCCGTCCTCCTCGCGGTAGGACGTCGCGCGCCCGCCGTCGGCCACAACGACGGTATCGTCGAGCCAGAATGACACCAACGCCGGATCGAGATCGGGAATGGCCGCATTGCCAATGGCACAGACGATGCGGCCGAGGTTGGGGTCGCTGGCGAAGAAAGCCGTCTTGACCAGCGGCGAATTGGCAATCGCGCGCGCGACGAGATTGCATTCGTCGACGGTGCGCCCACCTTCGACGGTAATGGCGATGAACTTGGTCGCGCCCTCGCCGTCGCGCACGATCGCCTGCGCGAGTTCCTGCGCCACGGATTCCAGCGCGGTGCGCACCGCAGGATAGCGCAAATCGCCAGTGCGGACGATGGGGGTCAGCGGCGACTTGCCCGTGACGACCAGCACGAAGCTGTCGTTGGTCGACGTATCGCCGTCGATGGTGATGCGGTTGAACGATGCTTCGGCGAGTTCGCGGACAAGTTCGTCCAGCAATCCACCCGCCAGCGGCGCGTCGGTGACGATGAAGCCGAGCATTGTCGCCATATTCGGCGCGATCATCCCGGCGCCCTTGGCCATGCCGGTGACGGTCACGCTGGCGCCGTCGATGTCGATGCGTCGGGACGCTGCTTTGGGGACGGTATCGGTCGTCATGATGCCGTGCACCGCCGCGTGCCACCCGCGCGGCGAGAGCGTGGCTTGCGCACGCGGCAACGCGGCGACGATCTTGTCAACCGGCAGCGGCTCCATGATGACGCCGGTCGAGAAAGGCAGCACTTCGTCGGGCTGGCAGCCGAGCAACTGCGCGACCGCGGCGCAGGTCGCTCGCGCATCGGCGAGTCCGCTCGCGCCGGTGCCGGCGTTGGCGTTGCCGGCGTTGATCAGCAGTGCGCGCGTCGCGCCAGCTTCCGCCAGGTGTTCGCGGCACACGATCACGGGCGCCGCACAGAAGCGATTCTGGGTAAAGACACCGGCCGCGCGCGCACCCCCGGCGAGGGCGATGAGCACGACGTCGTCACGCGTCCACTTTTTGATGCCCGCCGCCGCGGTGCCGAGTTCCGCACCCGGTACCGGCAGCAGCGCGTCAGGCGTGGGCGGGGTGTAGTTGACCGGCATCGGAGCAGCCAGTCCTAAATCTTCCCATGGCACTGCTTGTACTTCTTGCCCGAGCCGCAGGGGCAGGGGTCGTTGCGGCCCACCTTCTGGCCGGCGCGCTGGAACGGCGGCGCGGTTGCCGGCGGCGGATCGTCGGCCTTGGGAGCGAGCGCCTCGTCGTAGTCGGCATGCTGGTAACGCACGTTGGACACCGGTGGCGCCTCTTCGACCGCCTTCACATCCTGCTCCGAGCGCACCTGCACCGTGAGCACGATCTTGACCACCTCGTGCTTGATGCGATCGAGCATGTCCGAGAACAGCTCGAAGGATTCGCGCTTGTATTCCTGCTTGGGATTCTTCTGCGCGTACCCGCGCAGGTGAATACCTTGCCGCAGGTGATCCAGCGCTGCCAGATGCTCGCGCCACTGGCCGTCGAGCGTGGTCAGCATCAGGTTGCGCTCGAACTGATGGAACATCTCGGGGCCGACTTGTTCGAGCTTCGACTCGTACTGCTTTTCGGCCAGCGTCCGCGTCCGCTCGCGAAGCCCGTCGTCGGAGAGGTCCGGCTCGGCCTTCAGCCACTCGGCTACCGGCGCCTGCAGCTGGTATTCGGCAGCCAGCGTCGTCTCCAGCGCCGGCACGTCCCATTGCTCCTCCACCGACTCGGGCGGGACGTAGAGCCGCGTCGTGTCCTCAACCTGACCGGCGATCATGTTGCGGATCGTGTCGGAGATGTCGACCGTCTCGAGGAGCTCGTTGCGCTGCTGGTAGATCACCCGGCGCTGGTCGTTGGCCACATCGTCGTATTCGAGCAGCTGCTTGCGGATGTCGAAGTTGCGCGATTCGACGCGGTTCTGCGCCTTGGCGATGGAGCGATTGACGATGGGGTGCTCGATTGGCTCGCCGTCGGGCATCTTCAGGCGCTGCATGATCGCCGACAGCCGCTCGCCGCCGAAAATGCGCAGCAGCGGATCCTCGAGCGAGAGGTAGAAACGCGATGAGCCGGGGTCGCCCTGCCGCCCCGAACGCCCGCGCAGCTGGTTGTCGATGCGCCGTGATTCGTGCCGCTCGGTGCCGATGATGTGCAGGCCGCCTGCCCCCACCACCTGTTCGTGCACGACCTGCCAGGCGCTGCGCATCTTGCCGATCTGCAATTCCTTTTCGGTCGGCGTCAGCGCCTCGTCCTCGCGCAGCACGAGGATCTGCGGCTCGATGGCGCCGCCGAGCACGATGTCGGTGCCGCGTCCAGCCATGTTGGTTGCGATGGTGATTGCCTTGAGCTGGCCCGCCTGCGCGACGATTTCGGCTTCGCGGGCGTGCTGCTTGGCGTTGAGAACCTCGTGCGGCAGCTTTTCCTTCTCCAGATATCCGGACAGCAATTCCGAGTTCTCGATCGATGTCGTGCCGACCAGCACCGGCTGCCCGCGCGCGTAGCAATCCTTGATGTCGACGATGACCGCCTCGACTTTTTCCTTGAAGGTGCGAAACACCAGGTCGTTCTCGTCTTTGCGGATCATCGGCTGGTTGGTCGGAATGACCACCGTTTCGAGATGGTAGATCTGCTGGAATTCGAAGGCTTCGGTGTCCGCGGTGCCAGTCATGCCGGCGAGCTTCGAGTACATGCGGAAATAGTTCTGCAAGGTGATCGAGGCCAGCGTCTGGTTCTCGCGCTGAATAGGCGCGCCTTCCTTCGCTTCGACCGCCTGATGCAGGCCGTCCGACCAGCGCCTGCCCGCCATCAGGCGGCCGGTGAACTCGTCGACAATGATCACTTCGCCGTTCTGCACCACATAGTGCTGGTCGCGATGGAACAGCGCATGCGCACGCAACGCCGCGTACAAGTGATGCATCAGCGAAATGTTGTGGGCGTCGTAGAGACTGCTCGCCGGCGGCAGCAGCCCGGCCTGGACGAGAATGCCTTCAGCGTGCTCATGACCGGCTTCCGAGAGCAACACCTGATGCGCCTTCTCGTCGACCCAGTAGTCGCCGCTGCCGGACTCTTCGGTCTGGCGCGTGAGCTTCGGCGCCAGTTCGTTGAGCCGGTAGTACAGATCGACGTTGTCGTCGGCCTGGCCGGAAATGATCAGGGGCGTGCGCGCCTCGTCGATCAGAATCGAGTCGACTTCGTCGACAATCGCGTACGTAAGTGCCCGCTGCACCCGCTCCCGATCCTGGAACACCATGTTGTCGCGCAGGTAGTCGAAGCCGAATTCGTTGTTCGTTCCGTAGGTGATATCGGCGCCGTAGGCAGCCTGCTTTTCGTCGTGGCTCATCTGCGCCAGGTTCACCCCCACGGTCAGACCGAGGAAACGGTAGATGCGGCCCATCCAGTCGGCGTCGCGCTTGGCGAGGTAGTCGTTCACCGTGACGATGTGCACGCCCTTGCCGGTCAGCGCATTGAGATAGGCGGGTAATGTCGCGACCAGCGTCTTGCCCTCGCCGGTGCGCATTTCAGCGATCTTGCCGCGGTGCAGCGCCATGCCGCCGAGCAATTGCATGTCGAAGTGGCGCATCTGGAGGCTGCGCTTGCCGGCTTCGCGGACCGCGGCGAACGCCTCCGGCAGCAGCGCATCGAGCTCTTCGCCATTGGCAACGCGTGCCTTGAAAGCGTCTGTCTTGGCCCTGAGCTCGGTGTCGGACAACGCGGCGAACTCGGCTTCGAACGCATTGATGCGGCGGACTTCCTGCGCGTATTGCTTGAGCAGTCGCTCGTTGCGGCTGCCGAAGATCTTGGTCAGGATATTGGGAATCATAAGATTGCTAGCTGGCCTCGACGGCCGAAAAAACAAGGGGTGAGGACGTCCTCACCCCTTCATTTGTCCTACTCCTGCGCCGCGACAACCCAAATGCTAATTTGCCGCCTGCAGGAACCGCGCCGGATTTTGCGGTACGCCGTTCAATCGCACTTCAAAGTGCAGGTGCGGACCGGTCGAGCGCCCGGTCGTTCCGACGCTGGCGATGCGTTGGCCACGCACGACCAAATCGCCCTCCTTGACGAATAACATCGAGGAATGCGCGTATCGACTGATCAAGCCGTTGCCATGGTCTATTTCCACCATTTTACCATAGGCAGGATGAACGTCCGCGAAGATGACCTTGCCGCTGGCGGCAGCAACGACAGGAGTGCCGGCCTCGGAGGGGAAGTCGATGCCTTCGTGGAAACTTTTCTGGCCCGTGAAGGGGTCGATGCGCCAGCCGAAGTTGGACGAATACCAGCCGTCTTCGATCGGCAGGAGCGACGGTAGGAATTTGCGACTCGCGGAACTGGAAACAAGCAGCGCTTCGAGCACGCCGAGCTGATCAGTGCGCTGCTCGACTTCGCGCGAAAGGGCCCCGAGCATGGTCGTAAATTCCTGCACCGAAAGGTCGCTCTGCAGCGTCGGAGCCGGTCCGCCGCGTCCCGGCGCGGAGCCAGCTTCCAGCGGAGGCGGCAATTCCTGCGGCTTGAGGCCTGCGAGTTTTGCCAGACGCTCGCCCAAACCGTCGATGCGCAACATTTGTGCCTGCAATTCGCCCAATTTGACCGCCATTGCGTTCATGTGGCCCTGCACAACTTCCTGCGTTTTTTGCGCCTCCTGGCGCTGGTCAGCGAGCATGATCGCCTGCAGCAGCGGGTGGTTGATCGAGGCCGCGTAGCGCAAGGTCACATAATTGAAAATCAGCGTGAAGCTCAGGAACAGCGCCAGAATGGAAATGCCGCCCAGCGTCCAGTGACGCCAATCGAGAGTCAGCGAGCGCGCCCGGGCGGTAGCATCGGAAACGAGGATTATGTTCAAATTGAGGTCCCCTGCGTTTACCGGTCCGCGCGCTCTCGCGCACAGGCTCGCTCGAAATCGGTGTCCATGAGGCGTCTCCACCAGATCCTGACCGGTGACACGGCCGTTGCCGAGCTGCTCAAACGCAGACAGCACGAACTTGCGCTGGAAGCGCGCGTGAAGCAGGCGCTTCCCCCTTCGCTGGCGGCACAAATAACCGTCGCCGACGGTCGTCCTCCAGAACTTGCGCTCATGGCGGCCAGTGGCGCGGCCGCCGCACTACTGCGCCAGCGCGCGCCCGACCTGCTGCGCGCCTTGACGCACGAAGGTAGCGAATTTACTGCAATACGGGTGCGCGTGCAAGCTCGGCCGCCGCCAAGACCACCGGGTAAACCCGCGACAAAACATATAGATAAGGCATCGGCGTCGGCGTTGGAGGCGACCGCCGCGGAACTCGGTGATTCGCCTTTGGCGGCAGCGCTGGTGCGCTTGGCGGCGCGCGCCCGCGAGTCGGATTCACAGGTAAGCGAAGAGACGCCGCACGGCGTAGTAGACAAAGACCGCAAGCAATAGCGCGATGGTGTACGTGGCGACTTGCCCGATGAAGCGCAGATAGCGGCGGTCGCGTTTGATCACGAACATCACCAGCGCGCCGGCGACGAATGCCAGCGCCACGAACAGGAGTACGCGAACGACGATCACGGCGAACTCGGGTGAAACCGGCGCGGCCGCGTCGCCGGCGAGCGCGCGGCGACGACGCCGACCGGCAACCTGAATACTTGCATCGGCGCCGGCAGGTTACGCCGGCTGCGTTCGCAACTGCCAGGACTGAAAGGCACTGGGTACGTCGGCCGGCGCATCGAAGCTGATCAGTTCCCACGCGTCCTGACGGGCCAGCAGGGCGCGCGATAGTGCATTGTTCAAAGCATGCCCCGACTTGAACGCGGTGTACTTGCCGATCAACGGATGTCCGAGCAGATACAGGTCGCCGATGGCGTCGAGCACCTTGTGCTTGGCGAATTCATTGTCGTAGCGAAGGCCCTCGCTGTTCAGGATACGGGTTTCGTCGAGCACGATCGCGTTCTGCAGGCTGCCGCCCAGCGCCAGGCCGGCTTCGCGCATGGTCTCGACGTCCTGCATGAAGGCAAAGGTGCGTGCGCGACTGACTTCCTTGGTGTACGAATGTTCGGCGAAGTCGATGACGACACGGCGGCTTTCCGACCCGAACACCGGATGCGGAAAATCGATGGTGAAGTCGAGCACGAAACCATGGTGCGGGTCGAAGCGCGCCCACTTGTCGCCGTGCTTGACCTCGATCGGCGTCTTGATGCGCAGATAGCGCTTGGGTGCCGCCTGTTCCACAATACCCGCCGACTGCAACAGGAACACGAACGGACCGGCGCTGCCGTCCATGATTGGCAGTTCCGGGCCGGCGACGTCGACGTGCAGGTTGTCAACCCCGAGTCCGGCCAGCGCCGACATCAGGTGCTCGACGGTTGACACCTTGGCGCCATCCTTTTCCAGCGACGACGACAGGCGCGTATCGCCGACCAGTCGCGCATCGGCCGGCAGCGCCACCGACTGCGGCAAATCGACGCGGTGAAACACGATGCCGGTATTTACAGGTGCCGGTCGCAGCGTCAGTTCGACGCGAGCACCCGTGTGCAAGCCGACGCCAGTCGTCTTGATCAGGGTCTTGAGCGTGCGCTGCTTCAACATGGCATCCCCATATCCCCCGGCCGCGGGACTCGCTCCCACGACCCGATCCTGCACCTATTCACGTGCTGGTTCAAGGAGTTAAGTGTATCATCATAGCACAATTCGCGGCCTCCGTCTGTATCCGGGCACGACTCGTTCATCGCCATTGCCGTACCCCCTTCGGTCAATCGGCCTGCTTGCGCAAGAAAGCTGGAATGTTCGACGGGTCGAACCCCGCGGCACTGGCTGACGTCGGCGTCCGTCCGCGCCGTACGACCGCCGGTGTCTTGTCGAGGCTGTCGTAGTCTATATGCTCGATCTGCACGCCGACGTTGTCGGTGCCGGTACGCTCGATGACCTGGTCGACGACTTCGAGACGCGGCTGCCGGCCCTTGGCGGCGACGCCGCCGAGTCCGGTGGCGATCATCGTCACCCGCAGCTCATCGCCCATCGCGTCGTCGATCACCGTGCCGATGATCACCATCGCGTCCGGCGCAGTAAACGCCTTGATGGTGTTCATGACCTCGTGATACTCCTTCATCTTGAGCCCTGACGACGCGGTGATGTTGACCAGCACCCCGCGCGCTCCCGACAGGTTGACTTCCTCGAGCAGCGGGCTCGCCACGGCGCGCTCGGCTGCCAGGTGCGCACGATCCGCGCCATCGCAGGTGGCCGACCCCATCATTGCCATGCCTACTTCGGACATGACGGTACGCACATCGGCGAAATCGACATTGACCAGTCCCGGATTGTTGATGACCTCGGCGATGCCCGAAACCGCACTGTGCAGAACGTCGTTGGCCTTGGCGTAAGCGTCGAGCACCGAGACCTCCTCGCCGAGCACCTGCATCAGCTTCTCGTTGGGAATGATGATCAGCGAATCGACGATCTTCTTCAGTTCCTCGATTCCGGCTTCGGCGACTTTCTGCCGCTTGCCTTCGAACTGGAACGGCCGGGTTACCACCGCAACCGTGAGGATGCCCTTGTCCTTGGCCACCTGCGCTACCACGGGCGCGGCGCCGGTGCCGGTGCCTCCGCCCATTCCCGCGGTGATGAACACCATGTCGCAACCGTCGATGGCCTCGGCGATGCGCTCGCGGTCTTCCATCGCCGCGTCGCGGCCGATTTCCGGACGCGCGCCGGCGCCCAGGCCGCGTGTCAGGCTGCTGCCCAACTGCAACTGGATGCGCGCGTTCGAGCGCTTGAGCGCCTGCGCGTCGGTGTTGGCGGCGATGAACTCGACGCCTGCAAGTCCCCTGGTGATCATGTGCTCAACTGCATTGCCGCCACAGCCACCCACTCCGATGACCTTGATGATGGCTTCCTGCGCGGCTGGATCGATGATTTCGAACATGATGTGCTCCTTCTCCTGTCTAAATGTTGTCACTGCCGATTGTCGTTGCTGCCGGTGCCTGCGACCGTAAATCAAAACTGATTTCAGAAATTCGCCTTGAACCACTGCTTCATTTTTCCGCCTACATTGCCCAAACCTTTGCTCTGTTCGCGCGCGAGCTCCGCGCGCAGAAATTGTTCGCGCCCGTCCTGCAGCAAGCCGACCGCGGTCGCGTAGCGCGGGCTGCGCACCACATCGGCCAGCCCCCCGGTGTACGCCGGCACGCCGATGCGCACCGGCAGGTGGAAAACTTCCTCGCCGAGTTCGACCATGCCGGCGAGCAGCGCCGTGCCGCCAGTCAATACGATCCCTGACGAGAGCAGTTCCTCGAGCCCGCTGCGGCGCAGTTCGGCTTGCGCGAGCGTGTACAGTTCCTCGATGCGCGGCTCGATGACTTCGGCGAGCATCTGTCGTGAAAGCTTGCGCGGCCCGCGCTCGCCGACGCCCGGCACCTCGATGATGTCGTTGGGGTCGGCGAGCTGGCGCAGGGCGCAGCCGTAGCGCACCTTGAGTTCCTCGGCTTCCTTGGTCGGCGTGCGCAGCGTCATCGCGATGTCGTTTGTCACCTGATCGCCGGCAATGGGAATGACCGCGGTGTGGCGGATCGCTCCACCGGTAAAGACCGCGAGGTCGGTGGTGCCGCCGCCGATGTCCATCACGCAGACGCCGAGCTCCTTTTCGTCATCGTTCAATACCGCCAGTGCGGACGCGAGCGGCTGCAGCATCACGTCGCGGACCTCGAGGCCGCAGCGGCGCACGCACTTGGTGATGTTCTCGACCGCGGATACCGCGCCGGTGACGATATGCACCTTGACTTCCAGCCGCACGCCGCTCATGCCGAGCGGCTCACGCACGTCTTCCTGTCCGTCGACGATGAATTCCTGCGGGACGATGTGCAGGACCTGCTGGTCGTTTGGAATCGCGATGGCCTTCGCCGTCTCGATGACGCGATCGATGTCGGCCTGCGTGACTTCCTTTTCCTTGATTGCCACCATGCCGCTGGAGTTGAGGCTGCGGATATGACTGCCGGCGATGCCCGTGTAGACCTCGGTGATGGCGCAGTCGGCCATCAGTTCGGCTTCCTCGAGCACGCGCTGGATCGACGCCATAGTCGCCTCGATGTTGACGACGACGCCTTTCTTCAGGCCGCGCGACGGCTGCGTTCCCAGCCCGATGATGTTGAGCCGCTTCTCGGGCGTGATCTCGGCGACGATGGCGACGATCTTCGACGTGCCGACATCGAGTCCGATAATGAGATTTTTAGCATCCTTGACCATGCGGGCGTTCCCCTAGTGCTTGTTCCGAAGCTGTTCTGCGACCGGCTTCTTCGCCGCCGCTTCTTTGAATTCAGGCACGCGTGCGGCGAAGCCGTTGCGATAGCGCAGGTCGACCTGCTCGACGCGCGTACCAGCGCGTTGCAGGCGGGCAACCGTCGCGGGGTAATACGCGACAAAGCGCTCGAGCCGCGCCATCGGCTCGACGCGTCCGAGCTCGAGCGTCAGCGGCCGCTCGCCCGCGGTCTTCAACTCCCAGCCGCCACGCTCTGAGAGGCGAACCTCGCCCAGCTTCAGCCCGGTTGGCTTGAGCGTCTCGCCGAATTCGCCGAAGCGTTGCGCGACCTTCCGAGACGCGCCCTCGGGCCCATTGAATTGCGGCAGTTCGCCCGAGTAATCGGCGGTAAAGGTGTCGCCTTGCACGTTCACCAGCGCCGTCTCATTCCACCGCGCCAGCGGCTCGTGTTCGCTGACGATCACCTCGAGTCGCCGCGGCCACGCGCGGCGCAATGCGATGTTGCGCACCCACGGCACTCGCGCGAGCGACCCACGAGCGTCGGCGAGGCGCATGGTGAAGAACGTGCCCTTGAGTTCTTCGCGCACCACCGCCTCCAGATGCGCCGGATTGGCCATCGTCAGCGGTCCGCGGATCACCACTTCCTGGAACGCGAAAAGCGGCTGGCGCACCGCCCAGCTTCCTCCGGCCCAGGCGAGCACGGCCAACGCGGCGGTTGCAACGATCGCCGCGACTGTGCTGAGCTGGCGCGGGCTATCCCACATGCGTGCCTCTGAGAATCTCGACGCAGAGTTCGGGGAAAGACATGCCCGCCTGCTTCGCGGCCATCGGCACGAGGCTGTGCGCAGTCATGCCCGGCGACGTGTTCACCTCGAGAAATGTCCACTGCCCGTCCGGCATGAGAATCAGGTCGAGGCGTCCCCATCCGGTGCAGCCGATGAGCCTGAAGGCGTCCAGTGCCTGCTCGCGAATCGCCTGCTCCACCGCCGCGTCGATGCCGCACGGGCAGAAGTAGCGCGTTTCGTCGGAAAAATACTTGCTGCGATAGTCGTAATTTCCGTTCGGCGCCTCGATACGGATCAGCGGCAGCGCGCGCTCGCCGAGTATCGACGCAGTCAATTCCATGCCGGCGACGAGTTCCTCGACGATTACCAGGTCGTCATGGCTCACGGCGGAGCGATACGCGCCCGCCAGCTCATCGTGATCGACTTTGGTGACGCGGGTGATGCCAATCGACGAGCCCACGCGCGCCGGTTTGACGATCAGCGGCAGTCCGAGCTCGGCAACGACCGCCCACCAGTCGGTATTGGCGTCGACAATGCGATAGCGCGGCGTCGGAATGGCACAGGCGGTCCACACGAGCTTGGTGCGCCATTTGTCCATGGCCAGCGCCGACGCCATCACGCCGCTGCCCGTGTACGGTATACCAAGGACCTCAAGTGCGCCTTGCACCGTACCGTCTTCGCCGTAGCGGCCATGCAGCGCGATGAATGCACGCGCGAAGCCTTCGCGCTTGAGTTCGTAGACAGCGCGCTCGGCGGGATCGTAGCCATGCGCGTCGACCCCCTTGCCTTTCAGGGCGCCAAGCACGGCATTGCCTGAAAGCAGCGAAATCTCGCGCTCGGCGCTCGGGCCGCCCATGAGAACCGCCACCTTCCCAAATTCGCTCAAGACGCGCGCTCCCCGACGATCTGCACCTCGGGTTCAAGGCGCACTCCGGTCACGTCGGCGACGACGCCGCGCACGTGTTCGATCAGCGCCTCGATGTCGGCGGCCTTCGCCTTGCCGTCCGGATTGACAATGAAATTCGCGTGCTTTTCGGACACGCGCGCGCCGCCTATTGCAAAGCCCTTCAGGCCGCACTGCTCGATCAGCCGTGCCGCGTGACCGCCATCAGGATTGCGAAACACGCTGCCGGCGTTCGGCAGGTTGAGCGGTTGCGTGGCGATTCGCTTGCACAGCAATTGCTTGATTCGCGCGCGCGCGCGCGCCGTGTCGCCTTGTGGAAAATTGAACCATGCGGCGGTGAAAAGACCGTCGAGCGGTGCGCCGTCGGCGAGGCGCACGGTACGATATCCGATCCGATACGCGGCGCGCGTGCGCACGACAAAACCGCCGTCGCGCAGCAATACTTCGACGCGCACGACGTAGTTCCAGGTCGCGCCGCCATAGCATCCTGCGTTCATCGCCAGCGCGCCGCCGATCGTGCCCGGAACGCCCGCGAGAAATTCGGCCTCGGCGCAGCCATGCACCGCGGCGAATCGCGCGAGCTTGGGACTCGCGACGCCGGCCTCGACGTAGATCATGCCGTCGGCGACCGCCAGCACTCCGCCCGGATTGTGCAGCAGCACCACCGCGCCGCGCACTCCGCCGTCGCGCACCAGCAGGTTGCTGCCGAGCCCGATGGCCATTATCGGCACGCTCGGCGCGAGTTGCCGCACGAAGGCGCCGAGATCGTCGCGATCGGCAGGAACGTAGACCAGGTCGGCGTTGCCGCCGCTGCGCCAGCTCGTATGTTTCGCGAGCGACGCACTGCGACCGAGCACGCCGCGCAGGCCGGAGAATTGGAGCGGCTCGGTCATCATCATGGTGTCGCCGCGAGCGCCGGCGCCACTTGCCAGATCGAACCGGCGCCCATGGTCAGCACAACGTCACCGTTTTTCACGACCGCGCGGATCGCGGCAGGCAGTTCGGTGACGTCATCGACGAAGATCGGCTCGACCTTGCCGCCGACGCGCAAAGCGCGCGCCAGCGCGCGACCGTCGGCAGCGACGATAGGCGCTTCTCCAGCGGGATAGACTTCGGTAAGGAGCACCAGGTCGACGGTGGCCAACACGCCGACGAAGTCCTCGAACAGGTCGCGCGTTCGCGTGTAGCGGTGCGGTTGGAACACCAGCACCAGCCGGCTGCCCGGAAAGCTGCCGCGTGTCGCGGCCACCGTCGCCGCCATCTCCGCCGGATGATGGCCGTAGTCGTCTATCAGAGTGAACTTTCCTCCGTCCGCCAGCGCGACTTCACCGAAGCGCTGGAACCTGCGCCCGACGCCCTTGAACTCGGCGAGCGCGCGGGCGATCTCCGCGTCGCCGACGCCTGCCTGACGCCCCACCGCGATGGCGGCCAGCGCGTTCTGCACGTTGTGCACGCCGGGGAGATTGAGCACAACGGCCAGCGGCGGCGCGTCCGCGCTGGTCGCGACAAAACGCATGCGCCCGCCCTGATGCTCTACTTCGGTCGCGCGCAGTTGCGCGTCTTCCGTCAGACCATAGGTGACGATTGGCTTGGTGATGGAAGGCACGATGTCGCGAATATTCGCGTCATCGACGCACAACACGGCCACGCCATAGAACGGGAGACGCTGCGCGAAGTTGAGAAAGGCTTCCTTCAGCCGCGAAAAATCGTGACCGTAGGTCTCCATGTGGTCGGCATCGATGTTGGTGATCACCGCCAGCACCGGTTGCAGCACCAGAAACGAGGCGTCGGACTCGTCGGCTTCAGCTACCAGAAACTCGCCGGTGCCCAGCCGCGCGTTGGCATCGGCGGACACCAGCTTGCCGCCGATGACAAAGGTCGGATCGAGCCCACCCTCTGCCAGCACGCTGGCGATAAGGCTGGTCGTGGTGGTCTTGCCGTGGGTGCCGGCCACCGCGATGCCCTGCTTGAGGCGCATCAGCTCGGCGAGCATCAGCGCGCGCGGAACCACCGGAATGCTCTGCTCGCGCGCCGCCACGACCTCGGGATTGTCCGGTGCCACCGCCGTCGACACAACGACAACATCGGCGCCGCCGATGTAGGCAGCGGCGTGCCCCTCGGCGATGCGCGCGCCAAGACCGGTGAGCCGGCGCGTCGTCGCACTGGAGGCGAGATCCGAGCCGCTGACCTGGTATCCCTGCGTCAACAGCACCTCCGCGATGCCGCTCATTCCGGAACCACCGATGCCGACGAAGTGCACGCGTTTGACCTTGTGCTTCATCGCATCTGCGCTACCGCGATGCAGGTGTCGGCAACTCGCTGCGTCGCGTCGGCCTTGCGCAGCTTGCGCGCGGCCATCGCCATCGTCAGCAGGCGTTCGCGCGTCACCGCACGCAGCCAGGCGGCGAGGCGATCCGGCGTCAGCTCATTCTGGAGGATCATTTCGGCGGCGTCGCAATCGGCGAGAATCCGCGCGTTGTCGACCTGGTGGTCGTCGGCCGCATGAGGAAAGGGCACGAGCACGCTACCCAGGCCCACCGCCGAAACTTCCGCCACTGTCGTCGCGCCCGAACGGCAGACGATGACGTCGGCCTCGGCGTAGCACTTCGCCATGTCGTGGATGAAGGCGACGCAATCGGCGTCGACACCTACCGCACGGTACCCCTCGCGCAACGCTTCGAGGTGCTTTTCGCCTGCCTGGTGGATGACACGCGGACGCTCGCCGGACGCGAGCAACGAGAGCGCCAGCGGAACGTTGGCGTTGAGGGCGACCGCGCCAAGGCTGCCGC
Source organism: Edaphobacterium sp. (SeqCode) (assembly GCA_039934835.1). Taxonomy (GTDB): domain Bacteria; phylum Pseudomonadota; class Gammaproteobacteria; order Burkholderiales; family Casimicrobiaceae; genus PALSA-1003. Next base: position 20,864 of record JBDTLK010000004.1, read on the forward strand.
CGACCACGAGCAGGTTGAGCGCACCGCTGCGGCCGATGAAACGTTCTTCCGGCGGCGCGATCGCAATAATGTCCGCGCGCAGTGGATTGCCGACCCAGGTGACTTTTCGATCAGTACCTGCACTGAAAGTATTCGGAAAGCCCGTCAGCGTCCGATCGGCCGCGAAGCGAAGGATGCGATTGGCGAGGCCGGGTTTGGCATCGAGATTGTGGATGACGAGCGGCACGCCGCGCGCCACCGCCATCAGGCCTCCGGGGAAGGATACGAAGCCGCCAAAGCCGACCACCACGTCGGGACGGCGCCGCCGAATCACCTGCAGCGCCTGCCAGCACGCCGACATGATCGCGAACGGTCCGAGCAGAAAGCGCACCCAGCCCTTGCCGCGTACGCTGCCGAAGTCGATCGCCTCGAACTCTACCTTGTGGCCGGGCACGATGCGCGCTTCCATGCCATCGCGTGTGCCGAGCCAGAATACCCGCCAGCCGCGCGCGATCAGCTCGGTCGCCACCGCGAGCCCCGGGAAGATGTGTCCGCCGGTGCCGCCCGTGGTGATCATGACCACGCCGCTCATACCGTGAAGCCCCGGAGCAGCCGCCGGTTTTCGTAGTCAACCCGCAGCAGGATCGCGATCGCTATGCAATTGACGACGATGCCGCTGCCGCCGAACGACAACAGCGGCAGAGTCAGTCCCTTGGTCGGCAGCACGCCCATATTCACGCCGATGTTGATGAATGCCTGCACGCCCAGCCAGATGCCGATGCCATGCGCCACCAGTGCCGCGAACGGCCGCTCGAGCCGTGTCGCCTGACGCCCGATTGCATAGGCGCGTATCAGTAGCCACGCGAACAGCAGGATCACTGCGGCGACGCCGACGAAGCCGAGTTCTTCGGCAATGACCGCGAGCAGGAAGTCGGTGTGCGCCTCCGGCAGGTAGAGCAGCTTCTCGACGCTCGCGCCCAGCCCGACGCCGAACCATTCGCCGCGACCAAAGGCGATCAGCGAGTGCGAGAGCTGATAGCCTTTGCCGAGCGGATCGGCCCAGGGATCGCGAAAGTTGGTAAAGCGCTGCAAGCGGTACGGCGCGATCCAGATGAGCAGCCACAGCGCGATCGGCAGCAGGAAGCCCAGTCCGATGAGCAGGCGCCAATCGAGTCCACCCAGGAACAGGATGCCGAACGCTATCGCGACAATGACCACGCAGGCGCCGAAGTCGGGTTCGCGCAGCAACAGCGCGCTGATGATGACCATCACCGCGAGCAGCGGCAGGAATCCGCGGACGAGTGTTTGCCGCAGTGGTTGTGCGGCGTGCAGGAAGTCGGCCTTGCGCACCGCGTAGCTGGCCGCGTAGAGCACGACGAACAATTTCATGAATTCGGAAGGCTGTACGTTCACCACTACGAGCGACAGCCAGCGCTTGCTGCCGTTGACGGCCTTGCCGATTCCAGGAACGAGCACCGCGATCAGCAGCGCGGCGCCGGCGACGAAAAGGTACGGGGCGAGGCGTTGCCAGATTTTCACCGGGATCTGGCACGCGACCAGCGCCGCGACGAGGCCGACGGCGACGAACAACGAATGGCGCGCGAGGAAATACCACGGCCGGTAGCCGGTATAGGTGGATGCCTCTGCGGTCGCGATCGACGCCGAATACACCATGACGAGGCCCATTGCCAGCAACAACAGCGCGGCCCAGGTCAGCGTCACGTCGTACGACAGCATGGCGCGGGTTTCGCGCGGTGTCGATGCGAACGATGACAGTCGCGGAAAGCCGGAGCGCAGTACGCCATCTCTAGGCATGCGCCACCTCCGCTGCATGGGCGGCAACCGCGGCCCGGAAGCGCTCGCCGCGCTCAACGTAGTCGCGGAACATGTCGAAACTCGCGCAAGCGGGCGACAGCAGTACGGCGTCGCCGGCGCGTGCCTGGGCGATGGCGCGCGCAATCGCCGGTTCCAGCGCGGTCGCGGTGTCTATGGGTGCCTTCAGGCCGGACAGCGCGGCAGCAAGCGCGGGCGCGTCGCGCCCCAGCAACACCACCGCGCGACAGTGCGCGGCGACGGCGGGGCGCAGCGGCGAAAAATCCTGTCCCTTGCCTTCCCCGCCGGCGATCAGCACCGCCGCGCGGTCCAGGCCGTTGAGCGCGGCCAGCGTCGCCGCGACCGTCGTTGCCTTCGAATCATTGACGAAGAGCACGCCGCCGATTTCGTCGATGCGCTCCATCCGGTGCGGCAAGCCGCGAAACGCGGCCAGCGCCGCCAGGACCCGAATGTCGATCCGGGTCACGAGCGACGTCAGCGCCAGCGCAGCGAGGGCGTTGAGCGCGTTGTGCCGCCCGACGAGCGCGAGCTCGCTCGTCGCGATGAGCAGGGCGCCACCACGCGCGAGCCACGTCGCCCCGTTATGCACGACCAGCCCCCATTCATGCTCGCTCTCCGGAACGTTGGCGCCGAAGGTCTGCACGATCGCACCGGGCAGCCGCATCGCCATCGACTGCGCGTCGTCGCGATTGAGTACCTGCTCGCCGGCGCTTAGGAAAATGCGCGCTTTTGCCGTGACATAAGCGGCCATGCCGCTGTAGCGATCGAGGTGGTTCTCGGTGACGTTGAGGACCGCTGCGGCGACGCATTTGAGTCGCGTTGTCGTCTCCAGTTGAAAGCTTGACAGCTCGATGATCAGAACATCCGGCCAGGGCGTTCCCTGCTCGTGCGCGCTCAGGACATCGAGCACCGGCACCCCGATATTGCCGACGACCTCAACCGAAAGTCCCGACGCGCGCACGAGTTCACCGGTGAGCGTTGCCACGGTCGTCTTGCCGTTGGATCCTGTGATTGCCAGCACCTTCTGGCCGGGAGGAAGCGCGCGCCCGAAGAGCTCTACATCGCCGACCAATTCCGCGCCGCGCGCGACCGCCGCGGCGATCGCGGGATGGTCCTTGGCTATGCCGGGACTGATGACCACCACATCGGCGCCGGCGAACGTCGCGGTATCGAATGGGCCGCAGGCGAGAGGCACCCGCGGCAGTTCCGCCGCGAGCTGCGCGGCCTGTGGAGGATGAGCGCGCGTGTCGGCAACGCGTACGGTCGCGCCGTGACGCGCGGCCCAGCGCGTTGCCGACAGCCCCGTGACGCCCAGCCCGAGCACGACTACGTTGCGGTCGCGAAGGGCGATCATCAGCGCAACTTCAAGGTTGAAATGCCAAACAGCACGAGTAGCATCGTGATAATCCAGAATCTCACGACGACCTGATTCTCTTTCCACCCTTTCAATTCGTAGTGATGATGAATCGGCGCCATTCGGAACACGCGCCTGCCGGTCATTTTGAACGACGCGACCTGAACCATCACCGACAGCGTTTCCACAACAAACACGCCGCCCATGATGAAGAGCACGATTTCCTGGCGGACGATGATCGCGATGACGCCAAGCGCCGCACCGAGCGCGAGCGCGCCGACGTCGCCCATGAAGACTTCCGCGGGATACGCGTTGAACCACAGGAAGCCGAGGCCAGCCCCCGCCATCGCCCCGCAGAACACGGTCAGCTCGCCTGCGCCCGGGATGTATGGCAAGAATAGGTAATTCGAGTAGTCGGCGCGGCCGGTCACATATGCAAATACTCCCAGCGCCGAGCCGACCATAACGGTGGGCATGATGGCAAGTCCGTCGAGGCCGTCGGTCAGGTTGACCGCGTTGCTCGAGCCGACGATGACGCAGTACGATAGAACGATGAATCCCCAGACGCCGACCGGATAGCTCACGGTCTTGAAAAAAGGCACGATCAGGTCGGCCTTGGGCGGAAGGTCGAGATTGAAACCGCTGGCGATCCACGAATTGAAGAGCTGGAAGAATTGCGTGTTCGAGGGCGCCGACACCGAGAACGCCAGGTAGATCGCGGCCATGAGGCCGATCAACGACTGCAGCAGGAATTTGGAGCGCGCCGACAGGCCTTTGGGATTGCGGTGCACGACCTTGCGGTAGTCGTCGACCCAGCCGATCGCGCCGAAGCCAACCGTCACCAGCAGCACCACCCAGATGAAGCGATTGCGGAGGTCGGCCCAAAGCAGTGTCGTGACAATGATCGAAACCAGGATCAGCGCGCCGCCCATGGTCGGCGTTCCGGCCTTGGTCAGGTGCGTCTGCGGACCATCGTCACGTACCGCCTGGCCGATCTTGTACTCGGCGAGCTTCCTGATCATGCGCGGTCCGACGGCGAAGGAAATCATCAGCGCGGTCATCGTCGCGAGAACCGATCGCAAAGTTATGTAACCGAATACGTTGAACGTGCGCACGTCGGTCGCGATCCAGTTGGCGAGCGCGAGCAGCATCAGTGCGCCTCTGCGGTCGCGCCGGTGAGCGCGGTGACGACGCGCTCCATGCGCATGAAGCGCGACCCTTTCACCAGCACCGTCAGGCCGGGCGCCGGGTGCAGAGCCGTCGTGAGTGTCGCGACATCGGCGAAGTGCTCGGCATTTGCCCCGAACGCATTGACCGCGTGCTGCGTGAGTTCGCCGACGCCGAACAGCCGCTCTATTCCCGCCGCGCGCGCGTACGCGCCGATTTCGCGATGAAACGCGACGCCCTCGACGCCAACCTCACCCATGTCGCCGAACACGAGCCATCGGGGGGCGCTCGCGCGGGCGAGCACGGCGATCGCCGCGCGCACCGAGTCGGGATTGGCATTGTAGGTGTCGTCGATCACGACGACGCCCTCGGCCAACTCGGTGGACTGCAGGCGACCCGTCAGCGGTCGGAACGCGGCAAGACTTCCCGCCGCGGTGGCCAGGTCCGCGCCTGCCGCGGTGGCTGCGGCCAGCGCGCCGAGCGCATTGGACACGTTGTGGCGACCCGGCGCGCGCAGCTCGAAGCTGACTGTGCCTTCGGGTGCGGTGACGTCGACGACGGAGCCCCATGTTTGGATCCTGAAGCGCGCGCTGACCGCGGCCGGTGCGCGCAAACCGAAGTCGCGCATTGTGAGCATCGCGCCCTCGGCGTTGCGACGGGTGACGATTTCGGTCCAGTACGGCGCGTAGTCGTCGTCGGCGTTGACGACCGCAACGCCGCGCACGGGCAAGGCGCCGAGCAGCGCCGCGTGCTCGGCGGCGACGTCGGCGACGCTCTTCATGAATTCCTGGTGCTCGCGCTGCGCGTTGTTGATCAGCCCGATCGTCGGCTTCGCGATGGCGGCGAGCTCTGCGGTTTCGCCGGCATGGTTCATGCCGATTTCGATGACCGAGGCGCGGTGCCTGGCGCGCAAGCCGAGCGTGGTGAGCGGCAAGCCGATCGCGTTGTTGAGATTGCCGGCGGTCGCGTGCACCTCGTCGCGCGCAAACTGCGCGCGCAGGATTGCGGCGATCATTTCCTTGACTGTTGTCTTGCCGTTGCTGCCGACAACACCGGCCACCGGAAGCGAGAATCTACCTCGCCAGAATGCGGCGAGCGCACCGAGCGCGCGCAACGGATCGGCGACCGCAAGCACGCTGCCGGAAAGCGAAGCGGCCCGGTCCACGGCGACCATCGCCGCGACTGCGCCGCGCTCGAACGCTCGCGCGACATAGTCATGGCCGTCGAAACGCTCGCCGCGCAGCGCGACGAACAGCTCGCCCGGCCGTACCACCCGCGAATCGATGGCGACGCCGTCGAACCACTGGTTCTCACCGCGCAGCATGCCCTGCACGGCTTCCGCGGCGGTCGCAGTGTCCATCATTGCGTGCTCCGCGACGCCAGCGCGCGCGTCGCATGATCGTAATCGAGAAAGGCCACACGCTCGCCTTTGCGTTCCTGATACGCCTCGTGCCCCTTGCCGGCCAGCAGCACCACGTCGCCCGGTCCGGCCGTTGCGATTGCAGCAGCGATCGCGAGGGCTCGGTCGTTTTCGACTGCGTACTTGCGGTTGCCGACGTCGCGAATGCCGTGCACGATTTCGCTGGCGATCGCCGCCGCGTCCTCGCCGCGGGGATTGTCGCTGGTCACGACGATGCGATCGGCGAGCGCGGCGGCCACGCGGCCCATCTCCGGGCGCTTGCCGCGGTCGCGCTCGCCGCCGCAGCCGAAAACGCAGACCAGCTCTGCGTCGCGGGCGACGGTCGGTCGTAGCGCACTGAGGGCTTTTTCGAGTGCATCGGGCGTGTGTGCGTAATCGATGACCACCAGCGGCGCGTTGCGACCACCCAGGCGCTGCATGCGGCCCGGCGGAGGCTCGACCTGCGCGAGGAAATCGAGCGCCGCTTCCAGCTCCATGCCACTGACCAGCAGCACGCCCAGCACACCCAGCACGTTCATCGCGTTGAATTCGCCGACCAGGCGCGTCTGCAATTCGCCCCGACCCCACGGCGTTTCCACGCTCATGGCGATGCCGGCGACGCTATTTGTCATGCGCGATCCGACGACGTCCGCGGCACCGAAGCCGTAGCTGAGAACCTTGCGGCCGTTCGTCCGCGCCGCGTCGATCAGACTGCGGCCGAAGGGATCGTCGGCGTTGATGACGCTCACGCGCAGACCGGGCGCGGTAAACAGACGCGCCTTGGCGGCGCCATACGCGGCCATGGTCGCGTGGTAGTCCAGATGATCGCGCGTCAGATTGGTAAACAGCGCGACTTCGAAAGTGACGGCGTTGACGCGACCCTGGTCCAGTCCGTGCGACGAGACTTCCATCACCACCGCCTCGGCGTCGGCACGCCTGAAGCCGGCGAGCATCTCGTGCAGCAGTGCTGCGTCGGGCGTCGTATTCACGGTGGGCTGCAGAGCGCCGAGCATGCCGTTGCCGAGCGTGCCGAGTAACGCGGTGCGGCGCCCCGATGCCCGGAGCCCGGCGGCGATCCAGTGCGCGCACGAGGTCTTGCCGTTGGTGCCGGTGATGCCGACCATCCACAGCTCTCGCGACGGATGGCCGTAGATGAAATCGGCGATGGCGCCTAGGCGTTGCTTCAGGTTCTCCAGTGGCAGGTGCGGCAAGTGCCACGCGTGATCCCAACTGAATCGCTGCGGATCCCAGAGCACCGCTCCGGCGCCGCGCGCGATCGCGTCGCCGATGAACGCGCGCCCGTCGCGCTGCGTTCCCGGGTAGGCGGCGAAGGCATCGCCCGGGCGCACGGCGCGGCTGTCCGACGTGACACGGGTCACCGGGCGCCCTAGGCGCTCGAGCAGTGCGGCGATGTCGGTGTCGGCGGCGACGGCGCTGCTCACGTCTCCTCCTTCACATCGGGCACGTCGGGCGGCAGGACGACGTTGTTCAGTGGCGCGTCGGTGGGGACCGACAGCAGGCGCAACGCCGCTCCCATGACGCTGCTGAATACCGGAGCCGCAACCGCGCCGCCGTAATACTGCCCGGCGCTCGGCTCATCGATCATCACCGCGACGATCAGGCGCGGATTCGACACCGGCGCGAACCCGACGAAGGACGCGATGTACTGCGAGGCGGAATAGGTCTTGCCGTCGAGCTTGTGCGCGGTGCCGGTCTTGCCGGCGACGCGATAGCCGGCGACCTGCGCCCTGGGTGCGGTGCCGCCGGGTAGCACGACCATCTCCAGCATGTGGCGCACGGCGCGCGCCGTCTCCGGCGTGACCACCGGCCGGCCCGCGGCCGGCGCGTCAACCTTGAGCAGCGACACCGGCTTGAGCTCGCCGTCGCCGGCGAACACCGTGTACGCGCGGGCGAGCTGCACCAGATTCACCGAGATCCCGTGCCCGTAGGCCATCGTCGCCTGCTCGATCGGCCGCCAGGTCTTCGCGGGCCGCAGCCGGCCACCTACTTCGCCGGGAAAACCTGTCTGCGGCGGCGTGCCGAAGCCGGCATCGGACAGCGTCTGCCACATCGTCGCCGGCGGCAGCGACAGGGCGATCTTCGCGGCGCCGACGTTCGACGATTTCTGGATCACCTGCTCGACAGTTAGCGCGCCTTCGCGATGCGCATCGTGAATCGTCGCCGCGCCGATCGTCAGCGTGCCCGGCGCGGTGTCGATGATCGTCGATGGCGTGACCTTGCCGGAATCCAGCGCGGACGCGATCGCGAACGGTTTCATCGAAGATCCCGGTTCGAAAGTATCGGTCAGCGCTCGATTGCGCATCTTCTTCGGCGTGACGCCGGCGCGATTGTTGGGGTTGTACGCCGGCCAGTTGGCCAGTGCGACGATTTCACCCGTGGTCGCATCGAGGATCACGATTGCGCCGGCGTGGGCCTTGTTCGCGTCGATCGCTGCCTTGAGCTCACGAAACGCCAGGTACTGCAGGCGGCTGTCGATCGCCAGCGCGAGGTCGCGCCCTTCCTGCGGCGCGCGGATGCTGGCGACGTCCTCGACGATGTCGCCGCGGCGATTGATAATCACGCGGCGGCTTCCGGGCTTGCCACCCAACCACGATTGCTGCGAGAGCTCCATGCCTTCCTGGCCGATGTCGTGATCGCCGGTAAACCCGAGGATCTGGCTCATCACATCGCCGCCGGGGTAATAGCGCCAGTACTCGGTTTCATCGTGCACACCCTTGATCTGCAGCGCAGCGACGCGCTCGGCGGCCTCGGGCGGGACTGGACGCTTGAGGTAAACAAAGTCGCTGCCGCTGGCAAGCTTGCGCGTGAGCACCGCCGGCGGCATGTCCAGCGCCTGCGCCAGCGCCCGCAGCTGCTCCGGCGTCGCGTCCATCTTCTCCGGCCATGCCCACACCGCCTTTACCGGCGTGCTGATCGCCAGCGGATCGCCGTAGCGGTCGACGATGCGCCCGCGGTGCGCGGGCACTTCGATGTCGCGGCTATAGCGCGAGCTGCCCTGTTCCTGCAGGAACGCGTTGTCAAAGCGCTGCAGGAACAGCGATCGACCGAGAAGTGCGGCGAACAACACCAGCAGCATTCCGAACACAAACGGCGCGCGCAATTGTGGCAGCCGCACCGGCGCGATTGCCTGTGCCTTCACGGCTTGGCCTCGCCCATCACTTCGACCCTGCTCGCGCCCGGCAATTGCATGCGCAACTGTTCGCGCGCGATCCTCTCCACGCGCGTCGGCATCGCCCACGTCGATTGCTCGATCTGCAACTGGCCGTACTCGACGTCATAGTTGCGCGCACGCGCTTGTTCGCGTTCCAGATCGACAAACAGCCTGCGCGACTGGTGGCGCGAGGTAACCAGCGACAGTGCGCACGCAACCAGGATTAGCAACAGGATCAAGTTGAAGCGCGCCATCATTGGAGGGGCCCGCTGGTACGCTCAGCGACGCGCAATGTCGCGCTGCGCGAGCGCGGGTTGGCGGCGATCTCGGCCGCGGTCGCGCGAATCGCGCGACCGACCAGCGCCAGCGGTGGCCGCGGCAGCGCGCTGGTCGCGATCGGCAGGCGCGCCATCCTTGCGTCACCGCCATAGGGTTGGCTAGCCTTGCGCATGAACTGCTTCACGATGCGATCTTCGAGCGAATGAAAGCTGATCACCGCCAGGCGACCGCCGGTACGCAGGCGCGGCACGATGCGCTCGAGGGCTAGCGGCAATTCCTCGAGCTCCTTATTGATGAAAATCCGTACAGCCTGGAATGTCCGCGTGGCCGGATCCTGACTCCAATCACCCCGCCCGCGCGCGCCGACGGCTTGGCCCACGATCGCGGCCAGTTGCCGCGTCCGTACGATGGCCCCGAGCGCGCGAGCCGCAACAACCGCTCTTGCAATCTGTTGAGCAAACCGTTCTTCACCATAGTCCGCGATCACTCCTCTCAGTTCACGTTCGGATACGTTGGCGAGCCAGTCCGCTGCACTCTCGCCGCGCGAAGGATCCATGCGCATGTCGAGGGGACCGTCTCCGCGCAGCGAAAACCCGCGTTGCGGGTCGTCGATCTGCGGTGAGGCGATGCCGATGTCGAGGAGCACGCCGTCGACAAGCGCTGCGCCTGCGGCGTCGAGCACCTGTGGGAGGGTCGAAAACCAGGCGCGGTGAAAGGTGAAGCGCGGGTCGCTCCAAGATCGCGCCGTCGCCTCAGCGGCAGGATCGCGGTCGATGGCGATGAGCGTGCCGGCGGAACCGAGCGCAGCGAGCATGCGGCGACTGTGTCCGCCGCGGCCGAAGGTTGCATCGACATACGCGCCGTCGGCCTTGATCGCCAGCGCGGCCACGGCTTCATCGAGCAGGACCGGGACGTGTTCGCCATGCGGCATCAGAGGGAGAAGCCGTCGAGCTCGGAGGGCAGGCTACCCGCGGGGAAAGAGACCGCCTGGGCGGTCAGCTCCGTCCACTTCGCCTCGTCCCAAAGTTCGAATTTGTTGCCCTGCCCCACCAGCATTACGCGCTTGTCGAGTGCGGCGTACTGGCGGAGCTCCGGCGGAACGAGGATGCGCCCCGCTCCGTCGAGTTCCACGTCGTCGGCGTGGCCGACTAGCAGGCGCTGCAGGCTTCGAATCCGTTCGTTGAAACTCGACATTGCCATCAGCCGCGCCTGGATCGGCTCCCATTCGGCAAGCGGATACAGCAGCAGGCAGTGGCCGGGGTCGGCCGTGAGTACCACCCGGCCGGCGCTGTCGCCGGCCAGAGCCTCGCGATGTCGTGCCGGTACCGCGAGGCGCCCCTTGTTATCCAACGTCAGCTGCGTCACACCCCGAAACACAAAGCCCTCCTTCTTCTCCTTCCAGCCGCGCACTGGTGAGCACCCACTTTGTCCCACTTTTTCCCACCAATTGCCACTATAAGGAAATGCTGGAGGCCGGTCAACAGGGATTCCGGTTTACGAACAAAGACTTAGCGCTTTTGTTGCATGAAACACTAACTCTAGAATAAATAGATACTTACATGCGATAGTGGAAGTGAAATGGCAGAAGTGGGCCAAATTGCGTTCGCGAAGCGTTTGACGACTGGTTGGCGCTGGCAACCCTTGAACCCGGGCGCAATGCTAATGTCATCACTTTGCGTCGCGCGCGAGGTATATTTGGCACTCAGCCGGCCGGACCAACTGTTACAACTGCGCCGTCGACGCCGATGAGGTGCCGCCGTTATAGTTGGCAATAACGTTCGCGGGCAGGTAATGGCGAGCGCGATCATCCATGGAGGACAGACCCGTGCACCCTCACGCATCGACGACGATTTCCCGCGCCCTGGCGATCGTGATGCTGGCAGCTACTGCCGGTCACGCTTCGATCGCAGGCGCGGTCGAGCCCACGGCCACTGTCGTGGAGTACTACAACGCATCGCTCAACATCTACTTCGCGACCGCTTCCTCCGCGGAAACCGCGGCCCTCGATCTGTCCACGTCGGGATGGACACGCACCGGGGCGAGCTGGGGCGCATGGGCGACCGCGGCCGACAATCCGGCAGCCGTTCCCGTGTGCCGTTTTTCCGGCAAGGCTTTGATCGGTCCGATCACGTCGTTCTACACTGCCGACCCCAACGAATGCGCGCAGTTCGTCCAGGCGCCCGCATGGACGTACAACGGCATCGCGTTCTACGTCGAGCCGCTGCAGGCGGGCACCTGCAAGTCGGGCACGACGCCGGTATTGCGCAGCTTCAGCCAGGGGGCAAAAGCGATACTCGCCAATTACCGCTACACGATCGACGCGACGGCTTACCAGCGCATGGCACCCGCATCGGCGCTGCAGGGCGCCGTGATGTGTTCGACCTTGTCCACGGTGCAGGTGCAGGCCGACGCCGTACGGCTCCTCGAGCAGGCCACGTTCGGACCCACCGACAGTCTCATCGCGCACGTCGTCGCAGTGGGTGCGCAGGCATTTCTCGACGAGCAGTTAGCCGCGCCGACGAGTCAATATCCGGCGCTCAAATACGTTCCCTTCGGACAGGCAGCGACCTTCTGTCCAACCGACCCCGACCCGCAATGCGCGCGCGACTACTACTCGTTATTCCTCCTGCAAAACGCTTTTTTCACAAACGCGCTGGGTGGCGCCGACCAGTTGCGCCAGCGCGTGGCGTTTGCGCTGTCGCAAATCCTGGTGACGTCGGGCCTCGACGTGAATGTGGCCTACGGGATGGGCAAATACCAGCAGATATTCCTCGACAATGCGTTCGGGAACTACGAGACCATCCTGACCAGGGTCACGTTGTCGCCGGTGATGGGCGACTACCTGAACATGGTCAACAATGACAAGCCGTCGGGCACGGTCCAGCCCAATGAAAATTACGCGCGCGAATTCAACCAGCTGTTTTCCGTCGGCCTGTTGCAACTCAACCTCGATGGCACTCCAAAGCTCGATACTGCTGGCGCACCCATTCCGGCTTATGGCCAGGATGCAATCGAGGGTTTCGCGCACGTGTTTACCGGCTGGACGTATCCCCTGCTTTCGGGAGGCACCCAGCGCACGCACAATCCGAAGAATTTCCTCGGCGACATGGTCCCGGTCGACACCAACCACGACCGCGCAGCGAAGCTGCTGCTCAGCGGGTTCACGTTGCCGGCGGGAGGGACGATCACCGCCGATCTGACGGCGGCGATTCACAACGCTTTCACGCATCCCAACGTCGGCCCGTTCATCGGCAGGCAACTGATCCAGAAGCTGGTGACTGGCGATCCGACACCACAGTACGTCAGCCGCGTCGCCACGGTCTTCAACAACAACGGCGCTGGCGTGCGTGGCGACATGCGCGCAGTAGTCAAAGCAATACTTACCGACCCCGAAGCGCGTGGACCGGTGAAGATCGACCCCGGCTACGGCAAATTGCGCGAGCCTGTGCTGTTCATGACGGGCGCCGCGCGCGCGCTGTCGACGCAAAGCGACGGCGTCTATTTCGGCCAGCAGAGCGGCTCGCTTGGACAGTCGCTGTTCTACGCGCCTTCGGTATTCAATTACTATCCGCCCACTTACCTGCTGCCCGATACCGCGCGGGTTGCTCCCGAATTCGCGATCGCCAACTCGACGACCTCGATCAACCGCTACAACGTCACCAACACGCTGGCCTTCGGAACCATCGCTCCGCTAGCGACGCTGCCAGGAGCCATCGGCACGATTCCGGACTGGAGCGCGCTATCGGCGCTGGCCGCCGACGCCAATGCGATGCTCGATCGACTCAATCTGCTGATGTTGCACGGAACGATGAGCGCGGCGATGCGCAGTTCCATTGTCGCGGCAGTCAACGCCATCCCTGCCACCACGACCGCCAATCTGCTCACGCGCGCCAAGACGGCCTTCTACCTGGTGGCTTCGTCGGCGCAATATCAGGTGGAGCGCTGAACATGAAAAATACCCGCATCGATCGCCGCGGTTTCCTGCGCAACCTGGGGACGTTGTCCGCGTTTGGCCTGGCGTCACGCCTCGACCTAGTCAATCTCGTCGCCTCCGCCGAAGCGCAATCCGCCGACGACTACAAGGCGCTGGTCTGCGTGTTCATGTTTGGCGGCAACGACGGCAACAACACCATCATCCCCGTCGACACCGGCGGCTACGGCCAGTACGCGACGGTACGCACGGCGGCATCGGGCATCAATTTGCCGCAGGCGTCGCTGCTGCCGATCCAGCCAAGGAATGTCGGAACGCCCTTCGGCTTGCATCCGGCGCTCGGCGAATTCCAGACTCTGTTCAACCAGAACCGGATGGCTGTACTGGCCAACGTCGGCACGCTGACCCAGCCGATCAGCAAGTCGCAATACGCCGCGGGCGTTCGTCCTGATTCACTGTATTCGCACTCTGACCAGCAGGCGCAATGGCAAAGTTCGATCTCCGACACGGCATCGGGCACCGGGTGGGGCGGACGCATCGCCGACAAAACGGTGAGCTTCAACGCGACGAGCGGCTTCCCGGTCGTCACTTCGCTTAACGGCACGGTCCTGTTCAGTACCGGCGCGAACACCGCACCATTGGCTATCCCGACCACCGGCTCGTTTGCGCTGTCCGGATACTCGGCGTCGGCGGCGTCGGTCGCACGGCTCACCGCCGTCCAGCAATTGCTCGCTGAAGCGAATGGCAACGACTTTGTCACGGGCATGAACAAGATCGGGGCGCAGGCCCTGCAGCTGTCGGCCCAGGTCAATCCGATCTTGACCAGCACCAACTCGACGGTTGCCCCGCTGTTCGCAAACGTCAAGACGAGCATGGGGAACCAGCTCTATCAGGTCGCCAAGCTGATCGAAGCGCGTGCAGCGACCGGGGCGAAGCGGCAGATTTTCTTTGTTCAGCTCGGCAGCTTCGACACGCACGGCGACCAGATCAATCGCCAGCAGAATCTGTTCGCGCAACTGTCGCCGGCGCTGAAGGCTTTTTACGACGCGACCGTCGCGCTGGGAGTTGCCGGCCAAGTCACAACGTTCACGCTCTCGGATTTCGGGCGCACTTTCCAGCCCGCTTCAGGCGGCGGCACCGATCACGCCTGGGGCAATCACCATTTCATTGTCGGCGGCGCGGTTCAGGGCGGCGCGTTCTACGGCCAGTATCCGCAGCTCGTGCTCGGTGGTCCGAGCGACGCCGAGAACGAGGGCCGCTGGCTGCCGACAACGTCGGTCGATCAGTACGGCGCGACGCTGGCCAGCTGGTTCGGGGTCGCGCCGGGAGATTTGGCCGCGGTCTTCCCCAACATCGGCAAGTTTACGAGCTCGGATCTCGGCTTCATGGGCGCGACCGGGCGACTCACGATCAACGGGTAACCGCTCGCCGCGGTGCATACTCGTCCGTCGCCTCGGCATCGGGGAAATATCGCGTTTGTCGCGGTTGATCCATGCGTGTCCTGCGCATGCCGCTGCCCCACCAATCTCGGCAAGTTCGCCACGGCCAATCTGGGACTCATGGGCTAACGCGGGCAGAGTCAGGATGCCGCGACTCGCGTCGCCAGTGATGCGTGGCTAACTTGGGGAGCGCAACGTAGCGGCCGCTTTCAGCGACCGCGATGCGTCCCGGTGCAAGTCGAAGTAGCGGTGCTGCGGTCGAATGCCGCTGCGGCGGGCGCAGAGCCAGATCGCCGCTTGCTCGGAAATTCGTCAGCCGACGGCGCATTCGACCCTGCAGCAACGGTCGGCATTCGTTCTATAATCGCCAGTCACCCGCTCGAGACGGGCCACTTCGAGGAGGATTGTCATGTCGAGTTTGCAACACAAAGCGCGCGGCCGGTTCACCCGGCGCGATTTTCTCGGCACCACGGCGGGCGCAGCGGCCCTCGCGGGCCTCTCCGCTCCGGCGTTTATTCGCGAAGCCGGGGCCCAGTCGACATTCAACTGGAAACGGTTCAATGGAACCAAGATCGACGTTCTGCTCGTGAAGAATCCGCGCTCGGATCTCATGCAGGCAGCCGAGAAGCAGTTCACCGAGTTGACGGGCATCGTCGTGTCCTCCGAACAGGTGCCGGAGCAGCAACAACGCCAGAAGGCGATGATCGAATTCTCGTCGGGCAAGCCCTCGTTCGACGTCGCGCACTTGTCGATGCACGTGCAAAAACGGCTTTCCGAGAAGGGCAACTGGCTCGAGGACTTGCGGCCGTACGTCGCCGATCGCTCGCTCACCAACCCCGACTTTGCGTTCGACGACTTCGGCCGCGCCGGTCTTAATTTCTGCACGGCGTCCGACGGCAAACTGAACGCCCTTCCCACCTTCGTCGACTACTGGATCCTCTATTACAACAAGGAGATGCTGGAACAGAAAGGCGTCGCTTATCCCAAATCGATGGAGGAGATCTACACCGCAGCGCAGAAGCTCAACGACCCGAGCAAGGGCGTCGCAGGATTCGTCTCGCGCGGCCTGAAGAACGCGAACGTGCCGGTATGGACGAGCTGGATGCTGGGCCAGAACATGGATACGGTGAAGGACGGCAAGCTGATGACCGACACGCCCGAGGCGATCTGGGCAGCCGAACTCTACAAGAAGCTTAACCGCGATGTCGCGCCGCCAGGTACCGTTGGCTTCAATTGGAACGAGTGTCAGACGAGCTTCGCGACCGGCCGCGCCGCGATGTGGCTCGACGGTATCGGCTTCGCCACACCGCTCGAGGATCCGTCGAAGTCGCGCGTCGTCGGGAAGGTCGGCTATGGCGTCGTGCCGCCCGGACCCAAGGCGCAGCATTCGGCCATTTTCGGCGACGGTCTCGGCATCACGCGAACATCGGCCAACAAGCAGGCGTCGTGGCTCTACCTGCAGTTCATCACGAACAAGGCAAACCAGCTCAACATTCTGAAGAACGGCGCCGGCTCGCCCGCCCGCAACTCGCCGTTCGCCGACCAGGAGGTGATCCGCACGTCGAAGTTCGGCAAGCAGTGGTTCGATTGCGTGCTCGAGTCGGCGAAGATAGGCCGGCCCGGCTTGCCGGTGATCATCCCGGTGACCGAATTCCGGGATGTCTTCGGGATCGCGCTCACCAACATGATCTCCGGCGCGGACCCGGCAAGCGAACTGAAAAAGGCCACCGAGGCGTTCCAGCCGGTGCTGGACAAGAGCGAAAAGGCGTGACGCTGGCCGGTGAGCTGCGCCAAGCGCGGCGCACTGACTCCCGCAGATGGCCAGCGGGTGACGAATGAGTGGCGCGGCGGCCGGTGGCCACGACTTCCGGCGCCGCCATTGGCTGTTTGCGCTGCCAGCGGCGATCGTCATCGCGGCGGTCATCATCTTTCCGTGGCTTTTCACCGGGTGGATGTCTGTCCACGACTGGAAAGTCACCGGCAGCCATGAGTTCGTCGGCCTTGCTAACTACCTGAAGCTCACCACCGACGAGCGCTTCCTCGAGTCGGTGGTGCGTACTTTTGTCTTCACCGTGCTGGCCACGATCATCCCGATCGTGCTGGGCGTGTGGGCCGCGCTTACGTTTCATCGCGAGTTCCCGTTCCGGGGGGTGCTGCGCACGGTGTTCACGATGCCGATGATGGCTACGCCGGTCGCCGTGGCGCTGGTGTGGACGATGATGTTCCACCCTCAACTCGGCGTGCTCAACTACCTGCTTTCGCTGGTCGGGATCCCCGCCTTTCCCTGGGTCTACGACCCTCGCACCGTTATTCCGACCTTGGTTCTGGTGGAGGTGTGGCACTGGACACCGCTGGTGATGCTGATTGTGCTCGGCGGCCTTGCCAGCCTGCCGACCGACCCGTACGATGCCGCGCTCATCGACGGCGCCAGCCGCTGGCAGACCTTTCGGTACCTCACATGGCCGCTGATCCTGCCGTACGTCATGATCGCACTGGTCATCCGCACGATCGACTCTCTCAAGGTGTTCGACACGATCGCGGTCATCAGCCAGGGCGGTCCGGGGACGGCTTCCGAGACGCTCAATTATCTCCTCTACCTGCAGGCATTCCAGTTCTACAACATCGGCTATGCCTCGGCGATCGTCGTCATCTTCTTCGTCATCATCATCGCGCTGTCGCTCGCCCTGCTCTACGTGCGGCAGAGGACCAAGTGGACCGGCTGACATGACGCGCCACGAGCACCGCGGTCGCGCCGTCGAATCGAGGAGCCTCGCCGGTCGCCTGGGTTTTGTGGCCTCGGTGGTGCTGCTGGTGTCGCCTGCGGTACTCCTTTTCCTGTGGATGCTCTCGCTGTCGCTGAAGACCGAGATCGCGAACATCGAGTACCCGCCGGTATTCATCCCGGCGCCGCCTACGCTCGATAACTTCGTAGCGGTGTTCGCCAAGAACAACTTCCTCCTCTACTTCTGGAACTCGCTACTGGTCACGGGCGGCGCGGTCGCGTTCGGGCTACTGGTCGGCGTGCCGGCCGGCTATGGAATCGCGCGCTCAAAGGCGACCAAGTCGGCGGTGCTTATCCTGATCGCGCGGATGACACCGGCGCTTTCCTACCTGATCCCGCTTTTCCTGATGTTTCAGTGGCTGGGACTGGTTGGCACGCGCTGGGCGCTGCTGATCACCCACCTCGTGATCACCGTGCCGATCATCGTCTGGGTGATGATCGGCTACTTCGAGGGCGTACCGGCAGAACTGGAGGATGCGGCGCTGGTGGACGGCGCCAGCGCCTGGCAGAGCTTTACCTACGTCGCGTTGCCGCTGGCGAAGCCGGGCGTCGTCGTCGCGGCAATCCTGGCGTTCATCTTCTCGTGGAACAACTTCATCTTCTCGGTTGTCCTCGGCAGCAAGAACACGCGGACGCTGCCCTCGGCGGTCTACAACATGCTGACCTTCGAGCAGATCTCCTGGGGTCCGCTCGCGGCGGCCGCACTGCTGGTCACGCTGCCGGTACTTGTTATCACCGTCATCGCCCAGCGACAGATCGTCGCCGGCCTGACCGCCGGCGCAGTCAAGGACGGCTAGTCGCGTTCCTGCCTCTACCGCGCAGTGGGTGGCGCGCCCGACAGGAGTCGAACCTGTGACCTTTGGCTTCGGAAACCAACACTCTATCCAACTGAGCTACGGGCGCACGCGAGCGCATTCTACGCGCCGCTCCATGGAGCGTCCACCGACGAGTGGCGCACCTCCCGGCGTCGGTGTCGGCACGATATAATCCTGGTTTTGTCCGCGCCGCCGTGCACAGCGCGATTGCGCGGCGGCAGTATCTTCCGTCCAGGACTCGGTGATGAGCGACGAACACACTTCCTTTATCAAGACGCCCAAGCAGCTTGCCATCGTCGTGCTCCTGGCGTTCGCGGTGCCGATCTCGCTGATCGTGCTGCTGACGCAGCTGGTGACGGGCATGCTGCCCTCGGGAAAATCCGACGACGAAAGAAGCGCCTTGTCGCGCATCCAACCGGTCGGGCAACTCGCGCTCGCCGAAATCGGTCCCGCGCCTGGCAGCATGACCGGCGAGCAGGTCTATCAAGCGGTGTGCAAAACCTGCCACGAAGGGGGTCTCGCTGGCGCGCCCAAGTTCGGTGACAAGGCGGCGTGGGCAGGTCCGATCAAACTCGGGTTCAGTGTGCTGACCCAACACGCAATCAACGGTGTCCAGCAGAACGGCAAGGTCATGCCACCCAAGGGCGGCAATGCCGACTTGACCGACAGCGAAGTGGCACGCGCCGTCGCCGTCATGGCCAACGCCGGGGGCGCGACATTCAAAGAACCGCCCGCACCCGCGGCGCCTGCCACGGCAATGGCATCGGGCTCGCCGATCGTTTCCGCTGCCGCGGCGACGCCTGCGGCACCAGTAGCCGCAGCGCCAGCAGCAGCGCCAGCTGGATCTGCGCCTTCGGCGCCCGTCGGCGTCGCTCCCGCACCTGGCGGCCCGCTCGACCAGAAGACCGCGGAAGCAATGATGCAAAAAGACGGCTGCGCCGCATGTCACGGCATCGACAAGAAGATCGTCGGCCCGGCGTATGTCGACGTCGCCGCCAAGTATCGCGGCGACAAGGACGCGCTGGCAACGCTGTCGCAGAAAGTCAAAGCCGGCGGCTCCGGCGTCTGGGGCGCGATCCCCATGCCACCGAATGCGCAGGTTTCCGATGCCGACGTCAAATCGCTCGTAAGCTGGATCCTGACGCTCAAGAAGTAGCCGGCTCGCGCGGCCTTCGCGGCGAGCGGCGCAGCCGATGAGCCACTATGTCATCGGCGACATCCAGGGCTGCCACGACGAGTTTCGCCACCTGCTTGACCTGATCGGCTTCGATCCGCTGCGGGATCGTCTGTGGCTCGTGGGCGATTTGGTCAACCGAGGTCCCGACTCGCTGGGCGTCCTGCGCACTGTCATGGCGTTCGGCGCCGCCGCGCAAGCGGTGCTGGGCAATCACGACCTGCACCTGCTCACTGTTGCCGCAGGCCATCGCAAGATACATCGACACGACACGCTCGACGCCATCCTGCACGCGCCCGATCGCGAAGAACTGCTGACCTGGCTGCGGACGCGACCGCTGGTGGTACGCGAGGGCGAGCTGGTGCTGGTGCATGCGGGGCTGCTTCCGTCGTGGACCTCGGCGACCGCGTTGATGCTCTCGCACGAAGTCGAAGCCATGCTTGGCTCGCCTGCACACGACGACTTTCTGCGCCATCTCTACGGCGACCTGCCCGCGCGCTGGGACGATGCGCTGACCGGATACGACCGCCTGCGCGTCATCGTCAACGCCTGCACACGGCTGCGCTATTGCGCGGCCGATGACACGATGGAACTGGCGGAAAAGCGCGGTCCGGTGCATGCACCGCATGGCTATGCGCCGTGGTTCGCGCAACCGGAGCGCAAGTCCGCCGGTGTCACCGTGCTGTGCGGTCACTGGTCGACGCTGGATCTGCTGCTGGCGCCCCGCGTCGCGATGCTCGACTCGGGCTGCCTGTGGGGTGGCGCTCTGAGCGCGCTCAGATTGGATGACTGGCGTGTGTTCCAGGTGCCAAGTCGGCAGGTGCTAGCCCCAATGCCGCGCGAATAGCGGCTTCGGCTTCGCGCGACAATTCGCGGCGGTGCCGACCACGCGCCGGCAGTGCCGGCGGCAGCGTGATTTCGACGATGAGCGTGTGCTCGCCGAGCACCCGCCAGAACGACGCCATGAACGACGTTTCGCCGACGTACGCCGGAGCGTCGGAGTACTCACCGTCCGGTGAGCAGTAACGAATCGCGATCGGCTGCACCGTGCCGCCGGCGTCGACAACCGGCTGCAGCAGCGAGCCGTGAAACGGCAGCAGTGTCTTGCCATCCGTGGTCGTGCCTTCGGGAAAGATCGCGATGGCGTCGCCTGCGGCCAGCACGTCGCGCGCCCGCTCGTTGACGCGATGCGCGTCGCGACGGCTACCGCGTTCCAGGAACAGCGTTCCACAGCCGGCGACGAGATGGCCAACTAGCGGCCAGCTCCGCAATTCCGACTTGGCGATGAAGCGCGCGGGTTCGATGGTGTTGAGCACGAATATGTCGAGCCATGAAATGTGATTGGCCACGATCAGCACATTGCCGGGCAATCCGTCGACCGGCAGGCCGTCGATGCGCGTCTCCACCCGCATCATCCGCAGAAGGCGCTGACTCCAGCTGCGGATCAGTGACCTGCGTAGCGCGATGCCGATGAACGGAAAGACAAATGCGGTCGTCGCGATACCTGCGAAGACATGGAGGCTTACCCGCGCGTGGCGGAACACGCGCAAAGGCAGCGGCGTGGTGCGGCGCGCGGGGCCGCTGTGGTCGACGTTGGTGCGGGTCATGCAGCGCGCGCGCCGACGCGCCGATCGCCAATTACCACAACGCTCCGCCGAAGTTCTGGTCGTAGAGCAGTGCGAGACGGTCGCGGTCGACGACATGATTCTGGCCGCCACGCGCCGCGATTTTTTCCGAGCCGAGGATCGACGCCAGCCTGCCCGTTCGCTGCCAGTCCCATCCTTGCGCAATGCCATAGAGCAATCCCGCGCGATAGGCATCGCCGCAACCGGTCGGATCGAGCACCTCGGCGGGCGGCACGGTGGGGATGTCGAGCACGAAACCGTCGGTGTAGATGCGCGAACCTTCGCCGCCCAGCGTGACGATGAGCGCGTCGACGCGACGGGCGATGTCGGACAGCGACAGCCCGGTGCGCTCGGCAAGCATTCGGCCCTCGTAGTCGTTCACGGCCAGATACTTCGCGCTGTCGATCATTTCGATCAACTCGTCGCCGGAGAACATCGGCAGGCCCTGTCCCGGATCGAAGACAAAAGGAATTCCCGCCGTACGGAACTGATCGACGTGCGTGCGCATGCCCGCGCGGCCGTCGGGCGCGACTATCCCCAGTGCGATATCGCTGACGTCGCCGATGCGGTTGGCCTCGGCGTGGTTCATCGCCCCAGGATGAAATGCCGTGATCTGGTTGTCATCGAGATCAGTGATGATGAAGGCCTGCGCGGTGAACGTGTCGGCGATGGTGCGCAAACCATCGGTGGCGATGCGCAACGCTGCGAGCCTGTCCCGGTACCCACCGCCGTCGTCACCGACCGTCGCCATGACCACCGGTTCACCGCCAAGTGCCTTTAGATTGTAGGCAATGTTGCCGGCGCAACCGCCCCACTCGCGGCGCATTTCACCGACCAGGAACGATACCGAAAGGACATGCGCCTGATCGGGAAGGATGTGGCGCGCGAACCGATCCGGAAAAACCATGATCGTGTCGAGCGCGAGCGAACCGCAAATGAGCGTACGTGGGGCCATCTGGATGTGAGGGTGACAGAGTGAGAAAGGGAGGAAGTGTAAAGCAACGCTGCCGCGTTCGGACTCTTAGTTCCGCACTTCCAGCAGTTGCTTGTCGCTTGCGCGTCCGCGGCGTTACTGGCCGGTGGCGTCGCGACCAATCTCGCGCACGATGAACTGCTGCCGGCGCGAGACGGGCAAGGCGTCCGGCACGCCGCGCAACAATACCTCCCAGTGCGCGTCGCCCTCGGCGGTGACGCGGCGCTCGAAGCCGCGGATCGCGTCGCGCGCGACCAGGCAATTGCGATGCACGCGCACGAACCGCACGCCGAACTCCTCCTCCAGCTTTGTCAGCGATTCCTCAAGCAGGAACTCGCGGTCGGCGGTGCGGATGGTGATGTACTTAAGCTCGGCCTTCAGGTAGACGATCTCGTCGATAGGGACCAGCACCACGCGCGAACGCTCGGTCACGGACAGGAAGCGCCGGGTCGCCGCGGGCAGCCGGTCCAGTTTGGTTTCAGACAACGGCCGCAGGCGCGGTACTTTTTCCAGCGCGGCGAGCAGCCGCTGCACGCGCACCGGCTTGACCAGATAGTCGATCGCATGCACTTCGAAGGCGGCGATCGCGTGCTCGTGGTAGGCGGTCGTGAAAATAAGCACCGGTGGAACCGGCAGCTTGAGCAAATGGCGCGCGAGCTCGATACCGTCCATGTCGGGCATGTGGATGTCGGTCAGCACCAGGTCCGTGGGCATGGTGCCAAGCAGGCTCAGCGCCTCGTTCCCGCTCGCCGCCTCGCCGACGACCACCAGCGGCATCGCGCTGGCGCAATCGTCGAGTAACTCGCGCAGGCGCCGGCGCGCAGGCGCTTCATCGTCGACGATGAGTATTCGCAGCGGCGCGTCAGCCATGCGCGCTCCCGCGATCGCCCGAACGATACGGCATCCGGATGTGCACTTCGTACATCTCCTTGGTCACCTTGCTCTCGAGGCTCGCTTCGGCATCGAAGTGCAGCGCCAGGCGCTCGCGGATATTCGCCAGCGCCATCTTGTTGCCTCCCTGATGGCGCTTGCCGCTGTGGAACGGATTACGCAGGATCGCATGAACTTCGCCGCGGCGCAGGAAGATATTAATCGCGATGACCCCGGGTACGCTAGACGGCTCGATCCCATGATAGACCGCGTTCTCGAGCAATGGCTGGAGGACGAGCGGAGGCACCTGCGCGTCCCTGGGCATATTGTCGACATGCCATTCGATGCCGAGTCTGTCGCCCAGTCGCAGTTTCTCCAGGTCAAGGTACTGCTTGCACAGCCGCACCTCGTCGATCAGCGGCGCCAACTGGCGGTTGTCGCGCATAAGTACGCGGAACAGATCGGCCATGTCCTCCAGCGCCGACTCCGCGCGCCGCGGCTCGCTGCGAATCAGCGACAGCACCGCGTTGATGCTGTTGAAGAGGAAATGCGGCCGGATGCGCGCCTGTAGCGCCTGCAGACGCGCTTCCGAGATCGCCGGCGAGAGTGCCTTCGTGCGCAGCGCGAAGTAGTAGAGCAGCGCCGCCGCGAGCAGCAAGGAGAAGGTCAGGCGCCGGAACAGGACCGTCGTCGTCACTTCGCTGAACATGTTGGCCAAAACGGTGTTCCACGTGAGTGCGACGACCAGCGTCACTGTCATCACCACGGTCGCGGCGACGCGATACTGGAGGCGCAGGAGCACAGGCGCGATCGCGTAGAGGATCAACAACTCGAAGAGCAATTGCGGCTCGGCCAGCGCCGACATCTGCAGCCACAGCTCGGAGATCGCGTCCCAGCGTGTCTCGATGAGTATGGCCGCGACGAATACCGCCGCGTTCACCGCAAGCAGTATCCGCAGGATTGTGCCGAGGTTGTTCAGGTCCGGCATCGAGAGCAGATCGTGGTTTTGATTTATAATCTGTCGCATCGTTTGCTGCCTGGCGCCTCAGTGACAACGCATTGACGTGGCGAGCGGGTGAGGCGATCCACGATTGTTGCCGCCCGGCTATTGTGGGGAAGAGGTCCGGGGGAGGCAAGCCATCATGACACGCGATTCCGACCAAACACCCGCGCGCGGCTGGTCCGGCCGCTTCAGCGAGCCGGTCGCTGAGCTCGTCAAGTTGTACACGGCATCAGTCGATTTCGACCAGCGCCTCGCCGACGCCGACATCACCGCCTCGCTCGCCCACTCGCGCATGCTTGGCGCAACCGGCGTACTGGTCGCGGCGGATGTCGATGCCATCGCGAACGGCCTGGAACAGATTCGCGGCGAAATCGCCCGCGGAGAATTCGCCTGGTCGCGCGATCTCGAAGACGTTCATTTCAATATCGAGAAGCGGTTGATCGCGCTCATCGGAGACGCCGGCAAGCGACTGCACACCGGCAGGTCGCGCAACGACCAGGTCGCGACCGACCTTCGGCTCTACGTCCGTTCCGCCATCGACGCTCTCGCGCAAGGCATAGTCATGCTGCGCCGGTCGCTGCTCGACCTCGCCGACATGCATGCCGCGACGGTGATGCCCGGCTTCACCCATTTGCAGGTCGCGCAGCCAGTGACATTCGGCCACCATCTTCTTGCGTACGACGCGATGCTCGCTCGCGATTTCGAACGCTTCGCGGATTGTCGCAGGCGCGTTAACCGCCTGCCGCTGGGCAGCGCCGCCCTCGCGGGGACCAGTTTCGCCATCGATCGCGAACAGGTCGCGCGCGATCTCGGTTTCGAAGGGCTGTGCCCGAATTCGCTCGACGCGGTGTCCGATCGCGATTTCGCGATCGAGTTCGCTGCCGCTGCGGCGCTAACGATGATGCACCTGTCGCGCTTCGCAGAGGAGCTGGTGCTGTGGTCGAGTCCGCGCTTCGGCTTCGTGCGTCTCGCCGATCGCTTCTGCACCGGCAGCTCGATCATGCCGCAGAAGAAGAATCCCGATGTGCCCGAACTGGTGCGCGGCAAGACCGGGCGCGTCTACGGCCATCTGGTTGCGCTGCTCACGATCATGAAAGCGCAACCGCTCGCCTACAACAAGGACAACCAGGAAGACAAGGAGCCGGTGTTCGACATCGTCGATACACTCGGGCCGACGCTGTCGATCATGGCCGATTTGGTCGGTGGCGGCATCGAAGTCGACGCCGAGCGCATGCGCGCCGCCGCCAGCGAGGGCTTCGCCACCGCGACCGACCTGGCCGACTACCTGGTGCGCAAAGGCATGGCCTTTCGCGATGCGCACGAAGTCGTCGCGCGCACCGTGCGCCACGCCGAAGCCGAGCGACGCGATCTGGCGGGTCTGCCTCTGGCGACGCTGCAGCGGTTTTCTCCACTGATCGGCGCGGACGTCGCGGTGATTCTCGCGCTCGAAGGATCGGTGGCGAGCCGCAACCATCCGGGGGGCACTGCTCCCGAACAGGTCCGCGCCGCCATCCGCGCCGCGCGCGCGGCAGTCGGCCCGAACCGCGACTAAGCACGCAACTTTTTTCTGATGAGGACCGCATGAGCACTCGCAAACTTGCATTCCTGGGCCTTGGCGTCATGGGGTCGCCGATGGCGGGGCACCTCACCCGGGCCGGCCACAGCGTGACGGTCTACAATCGCACCGCCGCCAAGAGTGCCGAATGGGCGGCGAAGTTTTCCGGGAAGGCTGCGCCAACGCCAGCGGCGGCCGCATCCGGCGTCGACGTCGTGCTCATGTGCGTCGGCAACGACGACGACGTTCGCGCCGTCGTGCTCGGAAGCGACGGCGCGCTTGCCGCGATGCGGAAAGGCACAGTGCTCGTCGATCACACCACGGCATCGGCGACGGTCGCGCGCGAGATCCATGCGGCCGCCAAGGCGCGCGGCGTGCAGTTTCTCGATGCACCCGTATCGGGCGGCCAGGCGGGCGCGGAAAACGGCAAGCTCACGATCATGGTCGGCGGCGACGCCGACACTTTTGCCAGCGTCGAACCGTTGCTGGCGACCTACGCCAAGGCCGTGACGCTGATGGGCGGCCCCGGCTCCGGCCAACTTACCAAGATGGTCAACCAGATCTGCATCGCCGGCCTCGTCGAAGCGCTATCCGAAGCGATCAACTTCGCCGGCAAGGCGGGCCTCGATGTGGAACGCGTGCTCGACGTCATCAGCAAGGGCGCAGCGCAATCTTGGCAGATGGAGAATCGCGGCAAGACCATGGCGGCCGATCAGTTCAACTTTGGCTTTGCCGTCGACTGGATGCGCAAGGATTTGTCGATCTGCCTCGCCGAGGCGCGCTTGAATGGCGCGGCACTGCCGGTGACTGCGGTGGTCGACCAGTTCTATGCGCGCCTTCAGGCACGTGGGGGCGGGCGCTGGGATACCTCAAGCCTGATCCGCTTGCTGCGCGACCCCTCCTGAGCACGGAAGCTATTCCGCGCCAGCCTCGATAATCTCGATTTCGAAGGTTATTTCGGCAGTCTTCGCCAGCATCAGAGTGGCCGAGCAATATTTCTCCTTCGACAGCTTGACGGCACGCTCGACCTGCGCCGGCTTCAGTCCAGTGCCGGTAAGACGGTACTTGAAGTGAATGCGGGTGAAGACCTTCGGGTCTTCGAGGGCCCTTTCGGCGTCGGCTTCGACGACACAATCGGTCACCGGCGCGCGGGCCTTCCGGAGGATCCAGACCACATCGAACGCGGTGCACGCCGCAGTTCCCGCAAGAACCAGTTCCATGGGGCGGGCACCCAGATTGCGGCCGCCCGAGTCCGGTGAACCGTCTATGACAATCGCGTGTCCGCTGGCCGTTTCCGCAACGAAGCTCACGCCTTCGACCCACTTGATTCTTGCTCTCAACGCACACTCCAAAAAAATTGGCTCAGATGTCGTATGCAAGCTTTTAATTCCATCTTTGTGTCATGGACAAAAGATCATGTTGCGCTGCAAAAGGATACTTGCATTGTGCAACGCGGCATGAGAAACTTTACGCGTTCGTGGCTCGGGAACCTCCTCCTTCCTACTGCGAACACATTCCTCCATTCTCCTCCTATGGTGGAATCCTCGCGCGGCCCCCGGGCCGCGTCTTTTTTCGTGTTTAGGTGCTTTGGCCAATCTTCCGCAGCGTTGCCTACCGCAGGCAATTTGACACGAATCTGCCTGCGTACTATCATCCAAGACTTTGTATATTTTGACCCGGATCGGCATTTCCTCATGAAAACCTATTCTGCCAAGCCCAAAGACGTCGTTCGGGATTGGTATGTCGTCGACGCCAGCGAGAAGGTGCTCGGACGGCTCGCTAGCGCGATCGCGCACCGCCTGCGCGGCAAGCACAAGCCGATCTTCACCCCGCACATCGACACCGGCGATTTCATCGTCGTGACCAACGTCGACAAAATCGTGGTGACCGGCAACAAAGCCGAAGACAAGCTCTACCATCGGCACACCGGCTATCCCGGCGGCATTCGCACCGTCAATTTCACGCAGATGCAACAGCGGTTCCCCGGCCGCGTGCTGGAGAAGGCCGTCAAGGGTATGCTGCCCAAGGGGCCGCTGGGCTACGCGATGATCAAGAAATTGAAGGTCTACGCCGGCCCCGCGCATCCGCATACGGCCCAGCAGCCGAAGACGCTCACCCTCTAAGCTTCCCCACAAGTACAACTGCAAGGCTCGTCCATGATCGGCAACTATTACTACGGCACCGGAAGACGCAAGAGCGCGGTGGCGCGGGTGTTCCTCAAGCAGGGCTCGGGCAAGTTCGTCGTCAACGAAAAGCCCGTCGACGAGTTCTTCACCCGCGAGACCGGGCGCATGGTTGTGCGCCAGCCGCTCAAGCTGACCAGCCACGAGGCGACCTTCGACATCATGGTCAACGTGAACGGCGGCGGCGAGTCGGGCCAGGCCGGCGCTGTCCGCCACGGCATCACCCGCGCGCTGATGGATTACGACGCGCAGCTCAAACCCACCCTGTCCAAGGCCGGACTGGTGACGCGTGACGCGCGCGAAGTCGAGCGCAAGAAAGTCGGTCTGCACAAGGCCCGGCGCCGCAAACAGTTCTCCAAGCGCTAACGGTCGTTGCTGCCTTTCTGTTCGTTCAGGGCCGCCGCAAGGCGGCCTTGGCGTTCATACGTCGGTGCAAAGCAATCCCATGACAATGTCATGGTGGCTGACGACGGTGCTAGAATCTGTACCGTACCATCGAGGACGATGATGATCAAGATCGGCATTGTGGGTGGCACCGGTTATACCGGCGTGGAGTTGCTGCGCCTGCTCGCGGTGCATCCGCAAGCCTCGGTTCGGGTCATTACTTCGCGCAAGGAGACCGGCATGCCGGTTGCGGAGATGTTTCCGAGCCTGCGCCGCATGGGGCCGTTAAGCCACCTTCGCTTCAGCGATCCGGCGAACGCCGACCTGCGCAGCTGCAATGTTGTTTTCTTCGCCACGCCACATGGGGTTGCCATGGCGCAGGCCCGCGAACTGGTCGGCGCTGGCGTTAAGATCATCGACCTCGCCGCCGACTTCCGCCTCAAGGACCCGGCGGAGTTCGAGCGCTGGTACAAGATGGCGCACTCCTGCACCGACCTGCTGGCGGAGTCGGTATACGGATTGCCTGAAATGTACCGCGCGAGCATTGCCAAGGCCCGTATCGTCGGCAATCCCGGCTGCTATCCGACCGCGACCCAGCTTGGTTTCCTGCCGCTGGTCGAAGCCGGTCTGGTCGATCCCGCGCATCTGATCGCCGACGCCAAGTCGGGCGTGTCCGGCGCCGGCCGCAAGGCCGAACTGGGACTGATGTTCAGCGAGACCGCAGACAATTTCAAGGCGTACAACGTCGGCGCGCACCGCCACCAGCCCGAGATCGTCCAGGGACTCAGCGATTTCGCGAAGTCGCCGGTTTCGCTGGTGTTCACCCCGCACTTGGCGCCGATGATTCGCGGCATCCATGCCACGCTCTACGCCCGGCTCACGGCCAAGGACACCGACCTTCAGGCGCTCTACGAGAAGCGCTATGCGGACGAGCCTTTTGTCGACGTCATGCCGTCGGGAAGCCACCCGGACACGCGGTCGGTGCGCGCGGCGAACGTGTGCAGGATCGCGGTCCATCGACCACAAGGCGGCGACACCGTAGTCGTCCTTTCGGTCATCGACAATCTGGTCAAGGGCGCCGCGGGCCAGGCGATCCAGAACATGAATCTCATGTTCGGATTGCCCGAAACCACGGGCCTCACGGCGCCTCCGCTGTTGCCGTAGGCATTGTCGATGAACATGCGGGTGCTCGGCCGCAAGCTGCGCCAGACCTTTGGTATCAGCGCCCCGCGCATGGCGGTCCGAACGCATCTTTCATGGCGCTGGAAGGTGCCGGCGCTGCTGCTGTCGCTGGCGCTGGTCGCGGGGATGTGGTGGTGGGGCTTCGACTTCGGGCAGATCCTGGGTGGTTTCAACCGCAGCGCGGTGGCCGAAAAGCAGGAACAGCTGGAAGCCGATCTGGAGAAAACAAAAACCGAGAACGCGAAGCTGCGCACCCGGATCTCTGAATTGGAGAGTGACCTCAACATCACCCGCGGCGCCCAGGCAACAATGACCAAGCAGTCGCTGGAGCTGCAGAGCGAGAACACCCAGATCAAGGAAGAGGTCGCCTTTCTGCAGAAGCTCTCCAGCGACAGTGGCAAGCAGGGCACGATCACCATCCAGCGCATGAGCGCAGAGCGCGAACGCGACGACGCGTATCACTACAGTCTGCTGATCGTGCGCGGCGGCAGCCCGACCGACGAATTCAACGGGCAACTTTCGCTGCAGGCTGGCCTGATCAGCGACGGCCGCCCGGCGACCCTGATGTTGCCCGACGATCAGCCCGAAGGGGCGGCTGCGTTGAAGCTTAAATTCAAGTATTATCAACGAATTGAAGGCACCATCCGCATTCCCGCCGGCAGCCAGTTGCGCTCGCTGCAGGCCCGGGTGCTCGAGGCCGGGCAGCCAAACCCCAAGGCAACCCGCAGCTTGAATCTCTCCTAGGAGAACCCCATGTTCGAACGGAAGAAATCGCCGCCGCCGCAAAAGCGCATCGACAGCCTGATCGGCTCCGGAACCACGGTGCACGGCGACATCCAGTTCACCGGAGGCTTGCGCATCGATGGCAGCGTCGACGGCAAGGTCACGACGGTCGACAACCAGCCCGGAACACTGGTTATCAGCGAGAAGGCCCGCGTCGAAGGCGAAGTTCGCGTTTCGCACGTTGTGGTGAATGGCATCGTCAGCGGTCCGGTGACTGCCAACCATTATCTGGAACTGCAAGCCAAGGCGCGTGTCCATGGAGATGTGCAGTACCGTTCGCTGGAGATGCACGTCGGCGCAATTGTGCAGGGCAAGCTGGTGCACGCCGAACCCGAAAAAGCATCCATCGTCGAACTGAGGCGCGCGTCCGGCGAGTAAGACATTGACCCGCAGATGCGCCCGTCCCATAATCAGGGCGCATCGGCTCAAAGGAGTTTCGCAATGAATGCAATGTCCGACATGCCCGCCCCCCTCGTCTTCTCTGACGCGGCCGCGGCCAAAGTCAAGGCACTGATCGAAGAGGAAGGCAATCCCGATCTGAAGCTGCGGGTGTTCGTCAGCGGCGGGGGCTGCTCGGGTTTTCAGTACGGGTTCACGTTCGACGAAACGGTGGCGGAAGATGACACCTCGATGGCCAAGAATGGCGTCACCCTGCTGATCGATCCGATGAGCTACCAGTACCTGGCGGGCGCCGAGATCGACTACACCGAGGGCCTCGAAGGGGCGCAGTTCGTGATCAAGAATCCGAATGCCACCACCACCTGCGGCTGCGGATCGTCGTTCTCTACCTGAGACGCGGATCGAACACGGAAAAACGGGCGCTGCGGCGCCCGTTTTAGTTTTTCGCCGCGCCGGCGCCGTTCTGCGGGACCACCTGCGTGCCAGCAACGAGCGGATGGATACTCTATCGTCTAGGCTGGATAAATGGCGCCGAGAATGCGCTGGCCGCGCGCCCCCGTAACCGCAGGCAGGTTGCCCGAGCGCCCCGCCAGCGTTTCGCGCGCGAGCCAGGCAAAGGCCAGCGCCTCGACTTCCTCGACCGGAACGCCGTAGGTCGCCGTCGGCGCAACCGCCCGCGGTCGCAGCGCCTCGGCCAGGTCATGCATCAACGCGCCATTGCTGGCGCCGCCTCCGCAAATCAGCACCTCGGTCACGCCATCGCAATGAGCGTTGATCGCATCGGCGATCGTCCGCGCCGTCAGCAGGCAAAGTGTGCGCTGCACGTCGGTAGGAGCGAATCCAGCATCCAGATGTCGCTCCAGCCAGCGCAGGTCGAAATGGTCGCGGCCGGTGCTTTTCGGTGGCGCCAGTGCGAAGAACGGCTCGGTGCGCAACGCCGCCAGCAAGGCTGGAATGACGCGCCCTTCCGAGCCCCATGCGCCGTCGCGGTCGAATGCCCGGCCCGTGTGGCGCAGCACCCAGGCATCGAGCAATGCATTGCCAGGGCCGGTGTCGAAGCCGCGTACGGGACCACCCGGCGGCAGGTCGGTGACATTGGCGAAGCCCCCGATGTTGACGACGACGCGATGGCGATCGCCTCGACCGAACAGTGCAGCGTGGAAGGCCGGGACGAGCGGCGCACCCTGGCCGCCGGCCGCGACATCGCGGCTGCGAAAATCTGCAACCACGGTAACGCCGGTCGCCTCGGCGAGCCGCGCCGGATTTGCCAGCTGCAACGTGAACCCTAGGTCCGGCCGGTGCCGGACGGTCTGGCCGTGAACGCCGATGGCGCTGATCTGTTTGCGGTCGAGTCGTGTA
Organism: Edaphobacterium sp. (SeqCode); assembly: GCA_039934835.1. Taxonomy (GTDB): domain Bacteria; phylum Pseudomonadota; class Gammaproteobacteria; order Burkholderiales; family Casimicrobiaceae; genus PALSA-1003. Next base: position 52,504 of record JBDTLK010000004.1, read on the forward strand.
CGGGCAAGCAACGTGGCGACAGGAACCGCACAGGCATCCATCAGCGCATTCGCCGCGAGCGCTGCACGGTGCAGCTCGTTGTCGCCGCTTTGCTGCAAAGCCGACAGTTCGTCGCGCAACGAAGACGAGAACGCAACGTGTTCATAGGCGATCGTGCGGCACGGCGGAATCGAAAAATCGGCGAGCACCGCGTCGATACCGTCGATGCTGGTGCCCGACATGAGCCCGATGTAGAGCTCGGCGGCCAAATGTACGCCGCTAGTCGGCGCCGGCGAGGGTCACGCCGCGCACCAGTGTCAGCTGCGTGGCCAGCGGTGCGACGCGCTCGAGATATCCGACGCGTTCGGCGGAAGGAATCGGCTGCGCATTGGGCAGTGCGATGGTCATCGGGTCGCGCTGTTCGTTGTTTACTCGAAACTCGTAGTGCAGATGCGGCCCCGTGGCCCAACCAGTCTGGCCGACATAGCCGACGACGTCGCCCTGCGCGACATGCGCACCGGGTTTCACACCGGCGGCAAAGCGCGACAAGTGCGCGTAGACCGTCGAATACGCGCCATTGTGCTGCAGGATCACGACATTGCCGTAACCGTTCTGCGCACCGGCGACGCCGACTTTGCCGTCACCTGCCGCGCGCACCGGCGTGCCGGCCGGCGCTGCGAAATCCACGCCCTTGTGCGCACGCCAGGTTTGCATGAACGGGTGGAACCGCGCCAACGAGAATCCCGACGTGACGCGCGTGAACGCCAGCGGCGAGCGCAGGAACGCCTTGCGCAAGCTCTTGCCGTCTTCCGCGTAGAAGCCCTCGTCGCCCTCCGCACCGCGCCACAGGTACGCGCGATAGGCGGTACCCTTGTTGACGAACTCGGCGGCGACGACGCGTCCCGGTCCGACCGGCTGTCCCTCAACTTCGCGCATTTCGTAGACCACTGCGAAGCGATCGCCGTGGCGCAGGTCGTGGTGAAAATCGATGTCGCCCGAAAACACGTCGGCTATCTGGCCGGTGATCGCGTCGGGCAATCCCACACCGTCGGCGGCGGCGAACAGCGACGAGCGAATCTGGCCAGCGCGCATTTCAAGTCGCACTGCTTCGCGGGGAAGCGTCGATTCGGCGGCGAAGCCCTCGCCGGTGCGGCGCACCGACAGCACCTCGCCGCTCTGCGTCAGATAGGCCAGGCCCAGCAGGCGGCCCTCGTCGTCGGTCTGCACGCGCACTGATTTGCCCGGCTTGAGCTGATACAGCGGCCGCGCGCGCGCATCGACGTGCAGGAAAGTCAGCGCGGGTGCGTCGGTGACCGACAATCGAGCGAGCACACTGCCCAGCGTGTCGCCGCGCTGGATGCGTTCTTCGCGCCAGTAGCCGGCCACGGCCGCAGTCTGTGCAACGGCGAACTCGGGCAGCGCCAGGTCGCGCTTGACGAAGTGCGCAGGGATATCGGCCAGGGTCGTGTCCGGTGCGAGCCCGAAGGCGGCAACGCCGCCCAGAGTCATCAACAGGACGATGGCCAGCAACCTCCCGGGACCGACCCAGCCGGCAAGTTTCTTCATGCTTTGCGCTAGAATTCGCAATTCGTTCAAACGAGTTCACCCTCGGCCGCGCCGTTGCGGTCGGGCAGATTGTAGCAGACCCCCTCCCCTTGCCATTTCTGCCCGCCCTGCCACCCATGCTGCCCGACCTTGCCCATCAACTGAGCGTATTCAAGCGCGGCGCCGACGAGCTGATCGTCGAGGCGGAACTGGCCGAAAAGCTCAAGCGCGGCAAGCCGTTGCGCATCAAGGAAGGGTTCGACCCGACGCGCCCCGACCTGCACCTGGGCCATACGGTGCAGTTCAACAAACTGCGGCAACTGCAGGACCTCGGGCACCACATCATCTTCCTGATCGGCGATTTCACCGGGATGATCGGCGACCCGACCGGACGCAACGTCACGCGGCCTCCGCTTTCCCGCCAGGAACTCGAGGCCAACGCCAAAACCTACACCGACCAGGTCTTCCTGATCCTCGATCGCGAGAAAACCGAAGTCGCGTTCAATTCGAAATGGCTCTCCGCGCTGGGCAGCGACGGCATGATCCGGCTCGCTTCCAGGTATACGGTCGCGCGCATGCTCGAGCGCGACGACTTCGCCAAGCGCTATCGAGAGGGCCAGCCGATCGCCGTTCACGAGTTCCTCTACCCGCTGGCGCAGGGCTACGACTCGGTGGCGCTGCACGCCGACGTGGAGCTCGGCGGCACCGACCAGAAATTCAACCTGCTGGTCGGTCGCGAGCTGCAGCGCCAGCACGGCCAGGAACCGCAGTGCATCCTGACGCTGCCGCTGCTCGAGGGCCTCGATGGCGTCAACAAGATGTCCAAGTCGCTGGACAACTACATCGCCATCACCGAAGCGCCCGGCGAGATGTTCGGTAAGCTCATGTCGATTTCCGACACGCTGATGTGGCGCTACTACGAGCTGCTGTCATTCCAGCCGCTCGATGCGATCGCCAGGCTCAAACATGAATGCGAAACCGGGCGCAATCCACGCGATGCCAAGGTTCTGCTCGGACAGGAGATCGTCGCGCGCTTTCACTCGCGACACGCTGCCGAAACCGCGCTGTCCGATTTCGAGGCGCGCTTTCGCGATCACGCGCTTCCCGACAACATGCCCGAGCTCACTCTCGCCACCGGCGGCAAGGGACTCGCACTGCCGCAGCTGTGCAAGCAGGCGGGATTGACCGCCAGCACCTCGGAAGCGCTGCGCCTGATCGAGCAGCGGGGCCTCAAGGTCGACGGGGATGCCGTTACCGACAAGGCCCTCACGCTGGGCGCCGGCAAGACTTATGTGGTGCAGGCAGGCAGGCGCAAGTTCGCGCGCATAACACTGACCTGAGGCTGACCTGAGGTAACGCACGCAGGAACGAGCCGGCGCACCGGTCGCCGCGTCGTACCGCGGGCCGCTCAGCCGATGCCCGGATTGCCCGACGTTCCGATCAGCCGGGGTACGCTTGGCGCGCGCGGCTTGATTTGTTTCTGGTCGCGCAGATAGCGCGCCATCACATCCCAGATCGGTTCGCCGCCCGCGGTGCGCGCCTCCTCGGCAACGGGGGCCCAGCCGGCGACGCGATACTTCTTGTCGGCTTCCATTGGCTTGTCGCGCAGCGTCATCGCCGAAATTCGCCTTCCCATGGCGGCACCGGGCTCGCAGGCGTATTGCATGCCGCCCACGCGCACCATGTCTCCCCCCTGCTGATAATAAGGGTCGGGATTGAACAGATTGTCGGCGACGTCTTCGAGTATGGCCTTGATCGTCGCGCCAGTCAGTTCGCTCACCGTCACGTACGGATACGTGATCGCGGTCTGTTCCATCAGGTGTTCGTAGGTGATCGTCTGCCCGGGCAGCAGCGACGTCCCCCAGCGAAAGCCCGGCGAAAAGGCGATCTCGGCGTCCTTCTGCGCCATCAGGCCGTCAAGAATTAGCTGATCGTAGGTGCCGTTGAAATTGCCGCGCCGATAGAGTTCGCCCTCGGTGACGGCGAGCTTCTCGGTGAGTCGCTGCTGATACGGCGCGCGCACCTTGGCGATGTGCGCCGCCATCGCGGGATCTTCGGGTAGCAGGTTCGCAAACACCGGCAGCAGCTTGTAGCGATAGTCGGTGACGCGGCCGTTGCGCACGTCGAAATCGAGCACCCCCAGGAACTTGCCGTTGCATCCCGCGCTGGTCACCAGCGTCTTGCCGCGCGCATTCGTGACGATCGATGGCCGCGGCACGCCGTCATGGGTGTGCCCGCCGAGGATCGCGTCGATGCCGGTGACCCGCGACGCGAGCTTGAGGTCGACATCCATGCCATTGTGCGACAGCAGCACGACCACCTGCGCACCCTTGGCGCGCACCTCGTCGACCA
>JBDTLK010000005.1:0-55507 GCA_039934835.1 Edaphobacterium sp. (SeqCode)
GGAAACTGCTCGACGCGATGATGAAGCGCCGCGGCGAGGAGGTCACGACGTCGACTGCGCAGATGCAGGTCATCGGCAAGCGCCACTTCGGGCGCAAGGCGATCGCCTCGGGCGGTGGCGGTGGTCGCGGTTCGTCGCGCGAGCTCTTCGACACCTTGCTCGCCTGGAAAGCGAGCGTGCCGCTGGATGACGCGGGCAACGCGACGGTCGAGGTGTCGCTCAACGACTCGCTCACCAGCTTTCGCATTGTCGCGGTGGCGAGCAGCGGTGCCCAGCTGTTCGGAACCGGCAGCGCGTCGATTCGCTCGACTCAGGACCTGATGCTGCTGCCGGGACTGCCGCCGCTGGTGCGCGATGGCGACCGCTTTCGCGCCATCGTAACGGTGCGTAACGCTTCGGAGCGCAGGCTCGCGGTGAGCGTCACGGCCAGCGCCACACCGGGTGTCGGCACGCTTGCCGCCCAGGCGATCGAGCTAGCCCCCGCGGAAGCGCGCGAAGTTGCCTGGACGGCGGCCGTTCCCATCGGTGCCTCCAAGCTCGACTGGCAAATCTCGGCGACGGCCAGCGCCGAGGATGCCGCGCCGGCGCGCGACGCGCTCAAGATTTCGCAGGCGGTCGTCGCCGCGGTGCCGGAACGCACCTATCAAGCGACGATTCTGCAGTTGGCCGAGCCGGCGTCGATCACCGTGCAGCGACCCGTCGACGCGATTCCCGGTCGCGGTGGCGTCGACGTGCGCTTCCAAGCCAGGCTCGGCGGCGACTTGCCCGGGGTGCGCGAGTACTTCCGCTTCTACCCGTATTCGTGCCTCGAACAACGGGCGTCGATCGCGATCGGCCTGGGCAATCCCGTGTTGTGGAACGCGATCATGGCCGGCATCACCGACTACATCGATCGTGACGGTCTGCTCAAATACTGGCCATTCATGCGCGACGGCGACGACTCGCTGACCGCGTACATCATGTCGGTCGGCGATGAGTCCGGCTGGGAGATTCCCGACAGCGCGCGCACCCGCATCGAACAGGCGCTGGTGGGCTTCGTCGAAGGCAGAGTGGTACGCTACTCGGCGCTGCAGACCGCCGACCTGTCGATCCGCAAAATGGCCGCGCTTGAAGCGCTGTCGCGCAGCAAGAATGCTTTCAACGCCAAATGGCTCGACAGTATCGCCATCGAGCCCAATCTGTGGCCGACTTCCGCAGTCATCGACTGGTACCTGGTATTGAAGCGCCAGGTCAAGCTGCCCAAGCGCACCGAGCGCATGCATGAAGCCGAGCAGATCCTGCGCTCGCGACTCAACTTCCAGGGCACGACCATGGGCTTTTCGACCGAGAAGTCCGACGCCTGGTGGCTGATGATCTCGGCGGATTCGAACGTCAACAAGCTGCTGGTCGCAACGCTCGACTCGCCGTCATGGCGCGACGACGTGCCGCGCATGGTCACCGGCAGCCTGTTCCGCATGCAGCGGGGGCATTGGAAAACGACGGTCGCCAATGCCTGGGGCGTGCTAGCGATGAACAAATTCTCGGAGGCGTTCGAAAAGACGCCAGTCACCGGCACGACCTCGGCAGTGCTTGCCGGCGCGCGCTTCGATCACGCGTGGAAGGCCGACGACGGCACCAAGCCGTTTCGCGAGCGCCTCGCTTGGCCGGCGCAGACCGAAGCCCTGAAGATCGTGCAGGACGGCGACGGCAAGCCGTGGGTGACGTTATCCAGCATCGCGGCGATACCGCTCAAGACGCCGTTGTCGAGTGGTTACAAAGTCACCAAGACCGTTACGCCGGTGCAGCAGAAGACGCCGGGGCAATGGTCGCGCGGCGACGTCGCGCGCGTGCACCTCGAGGTCGACGCGCAGGCGGACATGACCTGGGTGGTGGTCGACGATCCGATCCCCGCCGGCAGCACCGCGCTGGGCAGCGGACTGGGCGGCGACTCGTCGCTCGCACGCGCCGGCGAAAAGCGCGTCGGCACCGTATGGCCCGCGTACGAGGAACGCACGTTGGAGGCGTTCCACGCGTACTACCGCTACGTGCCCAAGGGCAAGTTCATCGTCGAGTATTCGCTGCGGCTCAACAATCCGGGCGAATTCAATCTGCCGGCGACGCGGGTGGAGGCCATGTACGCGCCGGAGATGTTCGGCGAGGTGCCGAACGCGCAGTTAATGGTGGAACCTTGACGCAACCGTGTCCGTCGTCCTCGCGTAAGCGGAGACCCATTTTTGGGCGACCAATGCTCAGGCGAATTGCACTCGCGCTGTCCCTGTGCTCCGCCGCAGTGATCAGCAACGCTAGCGTTTCAACCGCGCCCTCGTTCGCCGAAGTCCACGCGTCGTTCGCTACGTCCGAAGCGCAACTCCTCGATCGCAATGGTGCCGTGCTGGCAGCGCAGCGTGTCGACGCGCATGTCCGCCGGCTCGACTGGGTGGCGCTGCGCGATATCTCGCCAACCGTGGCGGCGGCGCTGGTTGCCGCCGAGGACAAACGCTTCTACGAGCACGCCGGCGTCGACTGGGTCGGTTTCGGCAGCGCCGCGTGGGACAGCGTCTGGCGGACATTCGATGGTCGTCGCCCGCGCGGCGCGTCGACCTTGACCATGCAACTCGCCGGCTTGCTCGACCCAACTCTGGCGATTGCCGTCAACACGCGCACGCTGGGGCAGAAATGGGACCAGGCGCAGGCCGCGCTCGCACTCGAACGAACGTGGTCCAAGGCGCAGATCATCGAAGCGTATCTCAATGTCACGGCCTACCGCGGCGAACTCTCCGGCATCGACGCCGCGGCGCGTGGACTGTTCGGCAAGGCGCCAGCCGGACTCGACGCGCGCGAAGCGGCGATTCTTGTCGCGCTATTGCGTGGCCCCAACGCGCCGGCCGCGACGGTCGCGCAACGCGCCTGCCTGGTCGCCGCGGTCTCGGCGCCACAGGTCGCCTGCGAGGACGTGCGCGCCACCGCCATGGTTGCGCTTGCTGGAGCGTACCGCATGGCGCAACGCGACAATGCCGCGCCGCATCTGGCAGCACGATTGCTCAAGGTGCCGGGTTCGAAGGTGACGACGACGCTCGACGCCGACCTGCAGCGCTACGCAGTTGCCAACCTGCGCGACCATCTCGCCGAGCTGGCCGACCGCGCCGTGGGCGACGGCGCCATCGTCGTGCTCGACAACGTCAGCGGGGACGTGCTGGCGTGGGTGGGCAGCAGCGGCGAACTGTCGGCCGCGGCGCAAGTCGACGGCGTGGTCGCGTCGCGCCAGGCCGGGTCGACACTCAAGCCGTTCCTGTATGCGCTGGCGCTCGATTCGCGCCTGCTCACAGCGGCATCGCTGGTCGACGACAGTCCCGTCGCGATCGCCACGGCGCGTGGCGCGTATGTGCCGCAGAATTACGATCGCACCTTCCGCGGGACGGTCAGTGTGCGCACCGCGCTGGCGAGTTCGCTCAACGTGCCCGCGGTACGCACGGTCGAATTGGTCGGCGTCGATCGCTTCTACGACACGTTGCGTCAGCTCGGCCTCGATTCGCTGACCGAGCCCGCCGATTTCTACGGTGCATCGCTGGCGCTGGGGGGGGCCGACGTAACCTTGCTGACGCTTTCCAACGCCTATCGTGCGCTCGCCAATGGCGGCCAATGGAGTGCGACGCGGTTTGTCGCCGATGGCAGCGCTTCCGCGACGCGTCGCGTATTTTCCCCGCAGGCGGCATTCATCATTGGCGACATCCTGGCAGACCGGAGCGCGCGCGCGTCGAGCTTCGGCCTCGAGAACGCCCTCGCGACGCGGGTGTGGAGCGCGGTGAAAACCGGTACCAGCAAGGACATGCGCGACAACTGGTGCGTGGGCTTCACCGCGCGCTACACGGTGGGCGTGTGGGTCGGCAACTTTTCCGGCGCGCCGATGCGCGATGTTTCCGGAGTGACGGGAGCCGCGCCGATCTGGCGCGATATGGTGCATCACCTCCACTCGCGCGAAGCGTCGTTGACGCCACGCGCTCCGGCGAGCGTGTCGCGCCAGAGCGTCGCTTTTGAACCAGCTGTCGAGGCCGCACGCGACGAATGGTTCCTGCGCGGCACGGAAACGGCCGTCGTGCGCGCAGCGTCGAACGACACCGCCGCGACGTCTGCGGCGCCGACGATTCGCTATCCCACCGCCGATACCATCATCGCGCTCGACCCGGATATTCCGGCGGGCCGTGAACGCGTCGTCTTTTCCGCCGCGCCGGCAATTCCTGGACTGCATTGGCGTATCGACGATGGCGTATTGCCGGCGGAGCGCGGCCGCGCCGATTGGTCGCCGGTGCCGGGCCATCACACGCTGGTTCTCGAAGACGCAGCAGGCCGGACGCTCTCGACGATCAACTTCGAAGTGCGCGGCAACCCTGCGCCCTGACACTGTCGATCCATCGTGCTCTTCGAGCAGGCGCGCGGCATCGCATCTATAATGCCTGCGCCACCGATCACTGTCGAAGGAACCCAGGCCATGCGCGTGCAACGATCGTTGTTCCCTCTTTTCGCGGCGGTTGTGACGAGCATGCTTTGCGTCACCGCCGCACATGCCGCAGCTCCGATGGTGAAGGCGCAGGCGCCCGGCTACTACAGGATGATGCTGGGCGATTTCGAGCTGACGGCGCTGTCCGACGGCACGTTCGGCTTGCCAGTGACAAAACTGTTGAACAATACGACCCCGGAGAAAGTGCGAAAGGCGCTGGCGCGTGCCGACCTCAAGGACCCGCTCGAAACCTCGGTCAACGCCTACCTTGTCAACACCGGCGAAAAGCTGGTGATGATAGATGCCGGCGCGGGAGTACTGTTCGGGCCGACATTGGGCACGCTGATCGCCAACCTAAAGGCATCGGGCTACCAGCCCGAGCAGGTCGACGAGATCTACATCACCCACATGCACGGCGACCATGTCGGCGGACTGATGAGCGGCGACAAGCTCGCTTTTCCCAATGCCACCGTGCGCGCCGACAAGCACGACGCGGACTATTGGCTGTCGAAGGCGAACATGGATGCGGCGCCCAAGGAAGCGCAGGACTTCTTCATGGGCGCGATGAATTCGATCAATCCATACCTTGCCGCCGGCAAGTTGAAGACCTTCGACGGCAACACCGACCTGGTCGCCGGCGTCAGGGCACTGTCGAGTCACGGTCACACACCCGGGCACACGACGTACGTGATCGAGAGCAAGGGCAACAAGCTGGTGCTCTGGGGCGACCTGATGCACGTCGCCGCGGTGCAGTTTCCCAATCCCTCGGTGACCATCCAGTTCGACACCGACAGCAAGAGCGCCGCGAAGGAACGTGCCAAGGCCTTCGCCGATGCCGCCAAAAACGGCTACTGGGTCGGCGCCGCGCACCTGCCGTTTCCGGGGTTGGGACACCTGCGCAGCGAAGGCAGCGGCTACGCCTGGCTGCCCGCGAACTACACGTCGCTGCGCTAGCTACCCGGCAAGCGACCGCGGCCGCGCTACGAGCTGCACGACAGCATCGAGCAACCGGCGCGGTTGCGCGCCCAGTCGGGCCGGCGGGCGGTGAACCGCTCCTGGCCGGGAACTTCGTCGTACGGACGGCGCAAGACCTCGAGCAACTCGTCAATGCCCGCGTAGTCGCCCTGCTCCGCCCGGTCGATCGCCTGCTGCGCGAGATAGTTACGCAGCACGTAGCGCGGATTCGCGGCGCGCATGCGCGTGCGCCGGTCGGCACGCGGCAGCGCGTCGCGACTTACACGTGCGCTGTACTGTGCCAGCCAGGCGACGAATCCGGCTTCGGTTGCGCGCTCCTTGGCCGGATCGTAGAAAGCCTTTCGCAGTGGCGCCAGCGCGGGCGCTCCAACATCGACGTCGGCGAGTGCTCGAAAGAAAATCGTCATGTCCGCTTCGCCCGCTGTCAAAAGTGCCTGCAGCGCCTGCATCAGCAGCAGATCGTCGTCCTCGCACGCCGCGAGCCCGAGTTTGGCCGAGGTGTTGTTGCGCTCGGCAAGGGCGTATGTATCGACGAAGCGCTGCAGCCCCGCGTGCAATGGATCGTGCGTGCTGAACAGCGACACCAGCGCGTTAGCCAGCCGGGTCAGGTTCCAGTACGCCACCTGCGCCTGCTGGCCAAAGCGGTAACGGCGACCGTGCGCATCGGTGGTATTGGGCGTCCAGTCGAGATCGAAATTGTCGATCCAGCCGTACGGACCGTAGTCGATGGTCAGCCCGAGGATCGACATGTTGTCGGTATTCATCACGCCATGCACGAAGCCGACACGCATCCAGTGCGCGATCATCGTCGCGGTGCGTTCGCACACCTGCGCGAACCATTCAGCGCGCACTGCCTCGGGCAACGCCTCGCCGGCCGCCCGCTGCTCGGGCGACGGCAACTCGGCAAAGTCGCGTCGGATAGTGAAGTCCACCAGTTGCGTCACCAACTGCACGTCGTCGCGCGACGCCGGAAGTTCGAAATTGCCGAAGCGGATGAACGAAGGCGCAACGCGGCAGACAATCGCGCCTTGCTCGGTTTGCGGATGACCGTCGTAGAACATGTCGCGCACGACCGGATCGCCTGTCCCCACGAGGCAGAGTGCACGCGTGGTCGGCACGCCGAGATGGTGCATCGCCTCGCTGCACAGGAATTCGCGGATCGATGAGCGCAGCACCGCGCGGCCGTCGGCGGTGCGCGAATAGGGCGTAAGCCCTGCGCCTTTGAGCTGCAGTTCCCAGCGCTGGCCCGCGCCATTGATGGTTTCGCCAAGCGTGATGGCGCGGCCGTCGCCAAGCTGACCGGCCCAGTTGCCGAACTGGTGTCCGCCATAGTTCGCGGCATACGGTTGCATGCCATCGACCAGCGCGTTGCCGCCAAAGACCTGCGCGAATTCGGGCGTCGCGATCTCGGCGGCATCGATGCCCAGCAGCGTGGCTACTTCTCGCGAATACGCGATAAGCCGTGGCGCCGCGACCGGTGTAGGGTCGACCCGCGAGTACAGGGCGCCGAAAACCTGCCGGCGGCGAGGTCCCGCTTCCGGGTCAGCCGGCAAGCGTTCTACGAATGCATTGTCGAAGCGGAGCGATCGCAACGGGAGAGGACGCGTTGGCGCCGAGTCTTGCGCAGCAGGATCGAGGGTGGAAGTGTCGGAGGGCGGCACAGTGAACGGGCCCGGGTTGTTGGCCTACCAGCATAGGTCGTTTCCGGCTACGGAGCAACGCGCGCCCCCGCGGGCAGTGCCGGTTCCGCAAGCCGCGAAACGCCCGGACGCCAAATGCGCAGCGCCCGGGCCGTGCATGCAAGCTTACTGCGCGGGCGCCGACGGCGCCCTCTTGTTGCCGTGCGCCTGCGCCATCGCGGCCTTGCAACCGTCCGACAATTGCGCGGCGTGCTCCTTCATGCAGCCGGCGATGCGGCCGCCACCCCTCTGCACCCCGGAACAAAGCGCTGCGACATCGGCCTTGCACGCTTCGCGCGGACGCGGGCCGGCTGCGGGGTCGGCGGCGAATGCAAGGGTTGACGACAAGGCCAGCACTGCGCCGAGTGCAAGGGTTTTCATTGAGGATACCTCCGTTGAGTGACTCTGTTTAACGCTGCGCGGCCCGCTGCGGCGACGCGGAGTTGTAACCAACGGTATCGCTCCCCATCGCGCATGGACTCGGGACGGATGTCGCACAGCGTGAATCGGCGCGTCGCGGTAACATCGCTTCCGACGGGTCGCCTTTACTTCGACGGAGGTCGCCGGTGTCTGCCCTGTATCGCTTACGTCTGACTGGACGTCGCCGGCAGCGAACTGACTCGCAGTGGCATGCACTCATCGCATGGCCATTCTCGACCCCAGCCAGACGCAGATCGATCCAATCTCGGGCTTTCCGGCGATGAAGGAAATCCTTTCCATCGCCGGTCCGACACCGGATCCTGACTTCCCGGGCGGCGTGATGCCTCGTTGTCAGGCGTTGTCGCGCAGCGCGTGCCCCAAGCGGTTTGCGGATTGGGTCCGAGCAACAGTGCCGCGAAACACGACGGCGTTCAGGAGAGTCTCATGCACCGTATTGCCGTATTGATCGCCGCCGCCGCTTTGTCAGGCGCAGCGCTTGCCGAGGATCCCGTCGCGTGCACAAGTGCGCCGCCGAAGTCGATCGCGCTGGTGATCTGCAAATCCCCGATGCTCAACGCTCTCGACGCTGAACTGAATCGTCTCTACGCGTTGGCCACAGGCCCCGCGGGCGGAGCCTCGGTACCCGCGGTTCGGTCGCAACAGGCGCCCTGGCTCGCGGCCCGCGCCGCGTGCATGAAATCGAAGACACGAGTGGCCTGCGCGCGCGACCTTACATTGGCGCGCATCGACGCGATTCGCGCGCAGAGCATGGCGGCGTGCAGCGCCGACGCCAAGGGCACCAGCCTGGGACCGTTCGCATTCCGCTGCGACACGCCCGACGGAATGCTCAGCATCACCTACGTCAACGTCAAACCGGGCTTCGCCTGGATTGTGCGCAAGGGCGGCGCCAGCATGCTGCAGCAGCAACGCTCGGGCAGCGGCGCGCGCTACGAGGGCGATGGGACCCTGTTCTGGGAAGCGCAAGGCGAAGCGCGCTGGCGGGCCCGGACCAACGACCCCGAGGTCGCCTGCAACCGCGTTCAAGGTCCGGGAAAATGAGCGCCGCAGGCGAAGGCGCGCGCCCCGGCGGGGAGACGCGGTGCGCAGCGCCGCTTCGCGAGGATCATTCAAACCGCAACGTCTACGCGATCGATCACGTCCAGCTAGCGATGCCCACGGCTGCCGAGGCGGTGGCGCGGCAATTCTACTGCGGGTTGCTCGGTCTGGAAGAACTTCCCAAGCCGCCCAACCTGGAAGCGCGTGGTGGCCTCTGGTTCGCCTGTGGCGCGCTACAGGTACATCTTGGCGTAGACACCGATTTTCGTGCCGCGAAAAAAGCCCATCCGGCGTTGCGCGTGCGCAACCTGGGCCAATTGCGCGCCGCGCTGGAGACGGCAGGACATACCATCAAGCTTGATCCGGAAGCCATCGCGGGAGTCGAGCGCTTCTTCACCGAGGATCCGTTCGGCAACCGCATCGAATTCGTCGCCCCGAAAGGATCTTCATGATCGTCGTCCACCACCTGAACAACTCGCGCTCGCAACGCGTTCTCTGGCTGCTCGAGGAGCTCGGCGTGCAATACGAGGTCAAGCGCTATCAGCGCGATTCCAAGACCCTGCTCGCGCCGCCGGAGTTGTACGCCGTGCATCCGCTGGGCAAGTCGCCGGTGATCACTGACGACGCACAGACGCTCGCCGAATCGGGCGCGATCATCGATTTTCTGGTCGAGCGCTACGGCAAGGGCCGCTTCGCGCCGGCTCACGACACGCCGGAGCGCCTGCGTTACACCTACTGGCTGCACTATGCGGAAGGCTCGATGATGCCGCCGCTGTTGCTCAACCTCGTTTTCAATCGGCTCGACCAGGGGCCGATGCCCTTCTTCGTCCGGCCGATCCTGCGCAAGGTCAAGGCGCGCGCGCTGGAGTCGTTCATCGATCCGCGCATCGCGCAGCACCTGGATTTCCAGGAAGCGGAGCTCGGCAAGACGCGCTGGTTCGCCGGTAACGAGTTCAGCGCCGCCGACGTGCAGATGAGCTTCCCGCTCGAAGCTGCTGCGGCGCGCACGGGTCTGAACGCAAGCCGGCCGAAACTCATGGCCTTCCTCGAGCGCATCCACGCCCGACCCGCGTACCAGCGCGCGCTGCAGCGTGGCGGAGAATACAAGTTGTTGAGCTGACTATTCGCCGGTGCCGAATTTCCAGTGGCGGCCCGGCGCGGCAGCAAGCAGCGCTTTCGTGTATTCGTGCTGCGGACGGGCGTAGACCTCGGCAATCGGACCGTGCTCGACGATGCGCCCGTTCTGCATGACCGCGACCCGGTCGCAGACCTGCGCGGCGACCCGCAGGTCGTGGGTGATGAACAGCATCGCCAGATTCAGGCGGGTGCGGATCTCGTCGAGCAGCGCGAGCACCTGCGCCTGCACCGAAACGTCGAGTGCGGAGACCGCTTCGTCGGCGATGATGAGTTCGGGCTCGATCGCCAGCGCGCGCGCAATGCACACCCGCTGCCGCTGGCCGCCGGAGAATTGATGCGGATAGCGATCGATGGCGCCGGCATCCAGCCGCACCAGTTCCAGCAGCCGCCGCGCATTGGCCAGCGCCGCGACGCGCGATGCACCGTAGTTCATCGGCCCCTCGATGATCGCTTCGCCGACGGTCCTGCGCGGATTTAGCGAACGATACGGATCCTGGAAGATGATCTGGATGCGCCGGCGCAGCGGCCTCAGCGCATCGGCGCCCAAAGCGGCAATATCCACACCATCGAGCTCGATCGCGCCGGCCGTCGGTTCGATCAGCCGTGCAATGCAGCGCGCGACGGTCGATTTCCCCGAGCCCGATTCGCCGACGATGCCCAGCGTTTCTCCGCGCCGTATGGCCAGCGACACGTCGGTCGCCGCCACCACTCCGGATCCGCTGCGTCGCCACCAGCCGCCGCGTCCGTAGGTCTTGGCCAGTGCGCGCGTGGCCACCACCACCGGCGCATCGGTCGCGACCACGCGCCGCCGCGGCACCAAGCTCGGCACCGCGGCAATGAGCGTGCGCGTGTATTCATGCTGCGGACGGGAGAGCACGTCGGCGGCGGTACCGAACTCCACCACCTCGCCCTGGCGCAGCACCGCGACGCGATCGGCGATCTCGGCGACGACCCCGAAGTCGTGGGTGATGAACAGCACGCCGGTGCCGTGCTTGCGCTGCAATTCGCGGATCAGCGCCAGGATCTGCGCCTGCGTGGTGACGTCGAGCGCGGTGGTCGGCTCGTCGGCGATGAGCAGCCGCGGATTGAGCACGAGCGCCATGGCGATCATGATGCGCTGCCGCTGCCCACCGGAGAGCTGGTGCGGAAACGACGTGAGCATGCGCTCGGGATCGGGCAACTGTACGTCGGCGATGATCTGCAGCGTGCGCTCGCGCCTTTCAGCCGTCCTCAGTTTTGTATGTATCGCCAGTACTTCGTCGATCTGCTCGCCGCAGCGGAGCACCGGATTGAGCGCGGTCATCGGTTCCTGGAAGACCATCGACATGCGCGTGCAGCGCAGCTCGCGCAGGCGCGCCTCGCTGGCCATGACCGTGTCTTCACCGTCAAGCAGAATCTGGCCCGCGGCCACGCGTAACACCCGCGGCAGCAATCCCATCGTCGCCTGCGCGATCACCGACTTGCCCGAGCCGGATTCACCGACCAGGCACACCATCTCGCCCGGTGTTACCGTCAGGTTCGCATCCGACACGGCGCGTTCGCGCTCGGCGCCGGGCGGAAGCGCGATACAGAGACCGCGAATGTCGAGTACCGGCGCGCTCATATCTTCCCCCCGAAGCGGCGCTGCGCGCCGGCTTTCCCCGCGTGGGGGCGCGCCTTGGGACGGCCCCGCGCCGCTCATCGGCGCCTCAGCCTCGTCTTTTGTACGCTCATACGCGCTTGCGCATCCGCGGATCGAGCGTGTCGCGCAGCCCGTCACCGAGCAGATTGACTGCCAGCACGGTCAGCGCGAGAAAGATGCCGGGATAGAGAATGTTATGCGGATAGACGCGAAACAGGGTGCGCCCTTCGGCCATGATATTGCCCCAGGTCGGCGTCTGCGAAGGAATCCCGATGCCCAGAAACGACAGGATCGCTTCGATCAGGATCGCCGAGGCGCAGATGTACGTTGCCTGCACGATCAACGGCGGCAGCGTGTTGGGCAGGATGTGGCGGATGACCAGCGGCACGGTCGGGGTACCTACCGCGACGGCTGCCTCGACGTAGGGCTCCTCGCGTACCGAGAGCACGATCGAGCGCACCAGGCGCACCACGCGCGGCACCTCGGGTACGACGATGGCAATGATCACCGCGACCAGGCCGGCCGATGACAGCGACACCACCGCAATCGCCAGAAGGATCGCCGGGATCGCCATGAGTCCGTCCATCAGGCGCATGACCGGGCCGTCGAGCGCGCGCAGGTAGCCGGCGGCAAGTCCGATGACCAAGCCGATGCTGACCGACAATACCGACACCGAGATGCCAACGATCAGCGACGCCCGCGCCCCGTACACCACCCGGCTCGCAATATCTCGGCCGAGCGAGTCGGTGCCCATCCAGTGCCGCACCTCGGTCCTGGTGCCGTCGTCGGCGCGCACCGATTCCGCTGCGCCGGGCAGCTGGTTGCGAAATGCCGGGTTGATCGCGGCCGGATCGAAATTGGCGAGCCACGGCGCGCACACACCCATGGCAACCACCAGGACGAGGATCGCGACGCCGAACAAGACGGTGGGATTGCGCGCAAGCCGGCGCACAGCGTCCTGCTGGCGCGAGACGCCGGTCACGCCGCCCGGGAATCGCGCGACGGTGCTCAATACCGGATCCTCGGATCGAGGAACGTGTACGCGACGTCGACCACGAGGTTGAGCAGCACGTACACCAGCGAGAACAGCAGGATCACCGCCTGCACGGTCGGGTAGTCGCGAGCGAGCACGGCGTCGACCGTCAACCGGCCAAGGCCGGGGATGCTGAACACGCTTTCGGTGACCACGACACCACCGATCAACAGCGCCACGCCGATGCCGATAATGGTCACGATCGGCACCGCGGCGTTGCGCAGCGCATGCTTCATCAGCACCACGCGATCGGGCAGGCCCTTGGCGCGCGCGGTGCGGATGTAGTCTTCGGAAAGCACTTCCAGCACGCTGGTGCGGGTGATGCGGGCGATGAGCGCGATATAGATGACCGACAGCGTGACACTGGGCAGGATCAGGCGCTGGAGAAAGCCCCAGAAGCCTTCGCGCAACGGCTGGTAACCCTGCACCGGCAGCCACGAGAGCTCGATTGCGAAGACGTAGATCAGCATGTAGCCGATCACGAACACCGGCACCGAGAAACCGAGCACCGACAACCCCATCACAGTGCGGTCGATCCAGGTGCCCTGCTTCCACGCCGCAAGCACGCCCAGCGGTACCGCGATCGCGACCGAGAGGATGATGGTCGTCGTCGCCAGCGCCAGCGTCGGGCCGATGCGATCGGCGACCAGCTCGGCGACCTGCTTCTTGAAAAAGAACGACTCGCCGAAATCGCCGGTCAGAATGTTGCCGATCCAGACGAAGAATTGCGCGACGATCGACCGGTCGAGACCCAGGTGTGCGCGAATCGCCGCGACATCCTGAGCGGTGCCTGAGGCGCCGGCAATGATCACCGCGGGATCGCCGGGCGTCAGGCGCAGCATCGCGAACACCAGCACCGCGACGATCGCCAAGACGGGGATCGTCGCGAGCAGGCGGCGGGAAAGGTAGGCAAGCATCAGTTCAGCATAGTCGAGAACTCGCCTGCCTTGGCAAGTAATCGCCATTCCCGCGCCCTGCTTTGGCGGAGTCGGTCGCAGGAATCCAATCGAGCGAAACGCAAGACATGCGTCATTCCCGCGAACGCGGGAATCATGTTGATCCAAGGCCCACTTGGGTCCCCGCTTGCGCGAGGACGACGGCTATTTCCCGGTCTTGGTCACGTTCCAGAACACCGTCACCGGCGCGATAACGAATCCGTCGATGTTCTTGCGCACCGCCGCCGGTTGATACCACTGCCCCAGAAAGATGTGCGGCGGGTTCTGCGCCCAGCGCGCCACCACTGCTTCGGCGATCACCTTCTGCTTTGCCGGATCGGTTTCGCGCGCGAACTGGTCGCGCAGTTTTTCCATTTCGGCGTCGCACGGCCAGCCGAACAGCGCCTTGTCGCAGCTCGAATTAAGGAACGCGGTCGCGACCGGATTGAGCACGTCCGCGGATACCCACGAGGTCATGAACGCGTGCCAGCCGCCTTGCGACGGAAGCTCTTTCTTGGCGCGTCGCGCGACCACGGTCTGCCAGTCCATGTCCTGCATGTCGACCTTGAAGCCGGCCTTTTCCATGAGCGATTTCGCGACCGGCGCGAGATTGGTGAGCACCTGCAGGTCGGTCGAATGCAGCAAGACGATGGGCGTGCCGTCATAACCAGCTTCCGCCAGCAGCTGCTTCGCCTTGACGAAGTTCGACTGCAGAAGACCTTCCGTGCCCTTCGGCGACCCCAGCGGTGTCCCACAGATGAACATATCCATGCACACCTTGTAGTATTGCGGATCGCCGATGGTCGCCTTGAGGAAGTCTTCCTGGTTGAAAGCATAGAGCAGCGCCTGCTTGACTTTCGGATTGTCGAAGGGCTTGGCGGTCGAATTGAAACGGAACGCGTACTGGTTGCCGAGCGGGTTGATGTCGACCAGCTTGATGTTGGAATCCTTCTTCATCACTGGCAGCAGGTCGTGCGCCGGCTGCTCGATGTAGTCGATCTCGCCGGCGAGCAGTGCGTTGACCGCCGTCTGCTGGTCGGCGACCGCGCGCCATTCGACGCGATCGATTTTGACCACCTTGCCGCCAGCCATGCCCGACGGCGGTTCGGCGCGCGGCTTGTACTTGTCGAACTTGATGTACACCGCCTTGTCGCCTGGCTTCCATTCGTCCTTCTTGAACACGAAGGGGCCGCTGCCGGTGAAATCGCTGATCTGTTCGCTCGGACTCGTTTCCGCGACACGCTTTGGCATCATGAACGGCGCTGCCGACGACGGCTTGCCCAGTCCGCCGAGCACCAGTCCCGTGGGACTGGTCAGGTTGATACGGAAAGTCTTGGCGTCGACGATCGTGAAGTCCTTGACGAAGGTCATCAGCTTCTGACCCATCGCGTCCTTGGCGCCCCAGCGCTTGATCGACGCGATGCAATCTTCTGAGGTGACCGGCGCACCGTCGTGCCACAGCAAGCCGTCGCGCAGCGTCAGCGTGTACATCAGGCCGTCGGCACTCACCGCATAGCGGTCGAGCATCTGCGGCTGGATCTTGCCGGCCGCGTCGGTGGCGAACAGCGTGTCGTAGATCATGTAGCCGTGGTTGCGCGTGATGTACGCGGTGGTCCAGATCGGATCGACGATCTTCAGGTCGGAGTGCATGACCACGCGCAGCGTGGTTTGGGCGCTGGCGGCGGGCAACGCCAGCGCGCCCGAGGCAGCGAGGACGGCAGCGAGCGCCAGCTTGAGCAAACGGGGCAGCGACATGGGTATTTCCTCAGCAGGAGGACGGCGAGCGAGCACGATAACTAACGCGGAGTCACAACGCAATGGGCGTGTGGCCCGCGCGCTACCACTTCGGATCGATCGGTGTGATCGCTCCGGCGCGCGCTTCAATCGCCTCGGCCGCCGCGAGGCACAGATCCTCGCGAAAGCGCGGTCCGACGATCTGCACGCCCATCGGCAGGCCGTCGGCGAGCCCAGTCGGCACTGCCATTGCAGGTAACCCCAGCACCGGCACCGCCATCATGGTCGCGCATTCGCGCCACAGCGCCGCGGTTCGCGCCGCACTTTCGATGTCGAAACCCTGCTCGTACACCGGCTCCGAGCAGATCGGCGCGAGGGCCAGCGGCACGCGTTCCTGGAACAAGGTCCAGTCGCGCACCAGCCGCGAACGCTCGGCGAGCGCTTTCATGTACGCAAGCGGCCCGGCGGGCGGGCAGTTCTCGAGCTTGAAGCGTGTCGCCGTGCGAATTCCCGCATCGCCTTCGCGTTCGATGACCGGCAGCATGTACTCGCGAAATTCCGGCACCTGCATTTCGAACCACAATTCCTTGGCGCGGGTGAAACCCGGACTTTTTTCGTCGACGATTTCGTAGCCGGCGTCGGCGAGCCAGCGCGCCGCCTGCGCGATCGCCGCCGCGACCTGCGGGTGCAGCGTTACGCCGCCCAGATCTTCGGGCGCGGTCAGCACCACGACGCGGCGCGGCAGCGCCGGGCCCTCGTCCGGCACGGGCGTCCACCACGGATCGCGCGCATCGCCCGCCGCCATCGCGGCGAAGCCTAGGCGCACGTCCGCAACGCAGCGCGCCAGGGGTCCCTGCACCGACATCAATTGCGACGACAGCGAGCGTTCCGCCGTCTGCGTGCCGTTGTATGCCGGTACGCGTCCAAAGGAAGGCCGCAATCCCGCCAGCCCGCACGCATACGCGGGGAAACGCACCGAACCGGCAATGTCGTTGCCGTGCGCGAGGGGCGTGATGCCAGCGGCGACGGAAGACGATGCGCCGCCCGAGGAGCCGCCGGGCGTGCGCGTTTTCGACCACGGACTGAACGTGCGGCCGCGCAGGTCGTTGACGGTGTCCAGGCGAAAGCTGAAGGCCGGCGTATTGGTGCGGCCAATGATGACCGCGCCAGCGCGCTTCCAGTTGGCAACGATCGGACTGTCCGTCTTCGCGATGATGTTGCCGAAGCCTACGACACCGTTGGTCGTCGCGCAGCCTTCCTGGTCAACGTTTTCCTTGATCGTCACCGGCACCCCGTGCAAGACCCCCAGCACATCGCCGCGCGCTACCGAGCGATCGGCCGCGATCGCCGCGGCGCGCGCCGATTCCGACAGGTCGACGGTCACCGCATTGAGCTTGGGATTGACGGCAGCCATGCGCTCGAGGCATGCATCGAGCGCGTCCCGCGCGGAAATCTCCCGCTGCCTGATCGCCTCTGCCATGCGCGTCGCGGTCCAGCGCCAAAGTTGGTCACTCACGTTACGTACCCCGGAAGATTTTTGCGCCTCGACAGCGGGTGGTCGTTGCGGTTTGCGCGACCGCGCGATACCGGCTAATCTCGGCGGCGCCAGCGTAACACGCGTCTGGCGACGGGGCGACGATGGCCAGAATCGCATTCGGCGGGTTCCAGCACGAAACCAATACCTTTGCTCCCTCCAAGGCGGGATACGCAGCCTTCGAGGACGGCGGCGGCTGGCCGCCGCTGGTCGCGGGCGATGCCATCGCGCCGCGACTTGACGGGGCAAACATTCCCGCCGCGGGAGCCCTCGCCGCGCTGCACTCGCTGGGTCATCGCACCGCCGGCCTGGTTTGGGGCGCGGCATCGCCCTCGGCGCACGTAACCCGTGACGCGTTCGAGCGCATCACCGCTGACATGCTGGGCCGCCTGGCCGCCCTGGGAACGGTCGATGGCGTGTACCTCGACCTGCACGGCGCGATGGTCACCGAGCATCTTGACGACGGCGAGGGCGAGTTGCTCGCGCGCATGCGCCGCATCGTCGGTCCGCGCGTGCCGATCGTCGCCAGCCTCGACCTGCATGCCAACGTGACCCGCGCGATGCTCGAGCACGCCGACGCGCTGGTCGCGTATCGGACGTACCCGCATGTCGACATGGCGGCCACGGGCGCGCGGGCCGCGGCACTCCTCGACCACACGCTTTCGGCTGGGCGCATGCCGCAGAAATCATTCCGCGCGCTCGATTTCCTCACCGGGCTGCCGTCGCAATGCACGCTCATCGAGCCGGCGCAGGGACTTTACCGGATCCTCGAACGCCTGGAGAGCGAACACGACTGCGCGCTGTCGTTCACGCCGGGCTTCCCAATGGCGGATTTTCCGGAATGCGGCATGGCGGCGTTCGGTTACGGCAGTGACGTGGCCCGCGTGCAGACGGCCGTCGCGGCGCTGGCGCACGCGATCGACGACGCCGAGCCGGAATTTTCCATGGAACTGTTCGAGCCCGACGCGGCGGTGGTGCGCGCGATGCAGCGCGGCGAACCCGGCGCGCCGGTCGTGCTCGCCGACACTCAGGACAATCCCGGCGCCGGCGGCAACGGCGACACCACCGGGCTGCTCGCGGCGCTGTTGCTGCGGCGCGCTCCCGGCGCGGTACTCGGGCTGCTCGTCGATCCGGCAGCGGCCGCCAAAGCGCACGCCATCGGCGTCGGCCGCACCGCGCCGTTCGCACTGGGCGAAATTTCCGGCGTCCCGGGACATACCCCCCTGACCGGCGAGTTCCGCGTCGTGACGCTGGGCGACGGTCGTT
Organism: Edaphobacterium sp. (SeqCode); assembly: GCA_039934835.1. Classification (GTDB taxonomy): domain Bacteria; phylum Pseudomonadota; class Gammaproteobacteria; order Burkholderiales; family Casimicrobiaceae; genus PALSA-1003. The sequence continues at coordinate 17,865 of JBDTLK010000005.1, forward strand.
TTACCTGCACCGGCCCGATGTTCCTCGGCTTTCGCATGCAACTAGGGCCGATGGCGGTGCTCGAGCGCCACGGTGTGCGCATAGTCCTCGCGTCGAAGAAGTGCCAGGCGGCGGACCAGGAGATGTTTCGCCACGTCGGTATCGAGCCCAAGGAACAGCGCATCATGGCTCTGAAGAGTTCGGTGCATTTCCGCGCCGACTTCCAGCCGATCGCGAAGGAAGTCCTGGTCGTGGTCGCGCCCGGACCGGCCAAGGCCGATCCGACCATGTTCTCGTGGTCGCGCCTGCGCCCTGGGCTGCGGCTCAAACCGAAGGGACCGGCATTCCGGCCGGCGCAGGTCAGCGCCTGACCGCGACGCAACGATGCCTCGCCGCTACGTCGTCGCGCTGATCAAGCACGAAACGAACACTTTCTCCCCCATCGCCACGCCGCTGTCCGCGTTCGGCCACGGCAACGGCCCGTCATTCGGCGCCGCGGCGCGCGCGCGCTTCGCCGGCACCAATACGCCGATGGGTGCCTATCTCGACATCGGCGAGCGGGAAGGCGCCGAAGTCGTGACGCCAGTGGCCGCCGAGGCCTGGCCGTCGAACAAGGCGTCGCGTTCGACCTTCGAGCAACTGCTGCGGCCGCTCGAAGATGCGGTGCGCGCGGAATGCGACGCCGTGTTCCTCGATCTGCATGGAGCGATGGTGATCGAGGACTGCGACGATGCGCAGGGAGAAATCGTCAAGCGCCTGCGCGCCATCGCTCCGCGAATGCCGATCGCGGTCACGCTCGACTATCACACCAACCTCTCGGCGGACCTGGTCGACAACGCCACCGTCATCACCGGCTACAAGACTTATCCGCACGTCGACATGTACGACGTCGGCAAGCTCGCCGGCGAGATCATGGTGCGCGCGCTGTCCGGCGAAATCGAGCCGGTGATGGCGTGGGGTACCCGACCGCTGCTCGCCTCGATCATGCGCCATGCGCCCGAGGACGGGCCCTCCGGCGACATCGTGAGCTATGCGCGCGCCATGGAGCGCGAGCGCCGGGTGCTGGCCGCGACGTTCCTCGCCTCGTTCCCGCACGCCGACACGCCCAACACCGGCGTCTCCGCGGTCGTCGTGGCGGATGCGAAACGCGGCGGCGCCGCGGCGGCGCGCGAGGTGTGCGATCACATGTTGAACATCGCGTGGGATCGCCGTGCCGAATACGCGTTCGTCGCCCCGCCCTTGGCCGAATCCGTAGCGCGCGCAAAGTCTCTGGGCGCCACAACCAGCAATGGCCCAGTACTGCTCATCGACCACTGCGACAACTGTGGTTCGGGCGGCGCGCAGGACGTGATGAATGTGGTCGCCGAGATCCTGCACCAGGAACTCGACGATGTCGCCATCGCGCCGATCCGCGACGCTCAGAGTGTCGCCAGAATGATCGCGGCCGGCGTCGGCAACGAAGTGGCGCTCGAGCTCGGCGGCAAGACGGCGATGCCGGCAATCGGGCTTGCGGGCGCGCCTCTCCCGGTACGCGGCCGCGTGCGCGCCATCACCGACGGCGAGTTCGTCATCACCGGACCGATGTACACCGGCATCCGCACCTTCCTCGGGCGCACCGCCGTGCTCGATACCGGAAGGGCGCAGATCGTCGTCACCGAGCGCGCGCACGAACCGATGGACCTGGGGGTGTTCACCCACTGCGGCATCGATCCGCGGCGCAAGCGCTTCGTGATGCTCAAGTCGCGCATCCACTACCGCGCCGGGTTCAAGCCGATCGCGGCACACATCGTCGAATGCGCCGGCGCCGGCGTCACCAACGCCGACCTGTCCGTGTATCGTTACGAAAAACTCCGCCGGCCGATCTGGCCGCTCGATCCGCTCTGATCCCGCTGAAGGCGCAACGATGACCGCCCGGATGCCCGCCTACAACCTGCTCATCGACATCGGCAACACCTTTCTCAAGTGGGGTCTGTTCCGGTCGGGTTCCTCCGGCAATGCGCGCACCAACCGTCTCGAATCGGGACACGTCCTGCTCGAGGAAATGCCGTCGCTGGCGGCGCAGTTCGCCAAGATCCCGGTGCCGGCCCAGATCGTGATCTCCAATGTCGCCGGCACGCGCGTGCGCTCGACCATGATTCGCGTGCTCGAAGTCTGGCCCGACGCGCCCCCTCCGCACTGGATCATCCCGCCCGAACAGCAGTGCGGCGTCGTCAATCGCTATCGCAACCCCGCACAGCTGGGTAGCGACCGCTGGGCCGCGCTCATCGGTGCGCACGCGCTGCTGCAGGACCGCCCCGCACTGGTCGTCGTCTGCGGCACTGCAACGACGATCGATTTCCTGACCGCGGAAGGTGAATTCAAGGGCGGCGTCATCCTGCCCGGCGTGGGGCTGATGCTGCGCGCGCTGCATCAGCACACCGCCGCGCTGCCCGACGCCGACGGCGAGTACGTCGACGCGCCGACCCAGACCGTCGACGCGATCGCCAGCGGCTGCCAGCACGCGCAGGCCGGCGCCATCGAGCGGCTCTACCACCTGCACGCACCGCAGCAGCCGGGACTGATCTGCCTGATCTCCGGCGGCGCCGCGCGAGCGCTGAGCCCGCGCATCAACGTGCCGTATGAATTACACGACAACCTGGTGCTTGAAGGACTCTACCGCATCAGCCAGGAGCTCGCCGCCCCGGCCTGATCGACTCGACGCCAGCTCGCAGGATCGCAGTATCATTGTTGATTCTATCGAGGAGAAGCCATGAGTGAGCGTGAAGTAGTCATTCTGAGCGGTGTGCGCACCGCGATCGGCGATTACGGCGGCAGTCTCAAGGACATTGCGCCGACCGACCTGGCGGCACGCGTCGTGCGCGAAGCGGTCACCCGCGCCAAGGTCGACCCGAAGGACGTGGGCCAGTGCGTGTTCGGCAACGTCCTGCATACCGAAGCCAAGGACATGTACCTGTCGCGCGTCGCCTGCGTCAACGGCGGGTTGCCGGTCGAAACCGGCGCGCTGACGCTCAATCGCCTGTGCGGCAGCGGCCTGCAGGCGATCGTGTCGGCATCGCAATACGTGCTGCTCGGCGATATCGACGCCGCGGTCGCCGGCGGTGCCGAGAGCATGAGCCGCGCTGCGTACGCCAACCTGACGCAACGCTGGGGCACGCGCATGGGCGACGCCAAGTCGGTCGACATGATGGTCGGCGCGCTCACCGACCCGTTCGACACCATCCACATGGGCGTCACCGCCGAAAACGTCGCGAGCAAATGCAGCATCACCCGCGAACAGCAGGACGCGTTCGCCGTGGAGAGCCACAAACGCGCCGCGGCCGCAATCGCCGCGGGCCTGTTCAAGAGCCAAATCCTGCCGATCGAGCTGAAGAGCAAGAAAGGCCCGATCCAGTTCGACACCGATGAGCACGTGCGCGTCGACGCGACGATCGACGGTATGGCCAAGCTCAAGGCGGCGTTCATCAAGGAGAATGGCAGCGTCACCGCGGGCAATGCGTCCGGCCTCAACGACGCCGCGGCGGCGGTGGTGCTCATGGAGCGTTCGGTCGCGGCCAAGAAAGGGCTCAAGCCGCTGGCGCGACTCGTGGCGTACGGTCACGCCGGCGTCGATCCGAAGATCATGGGACTCGGCCCCGTCTCGGCGGTGAAAAGCGCGCTGGCCAAGTGCGGACTCACGCTCGCGCAGATGGACGTCATCGAGTCCAACGAGGCGTTTGCGGCGCAGGCGCTTGGCGTCAACAAGGAGCTGGGCATGAATGCGGCGAAGGTCAACCCGAACGGCGGCGCCATTGCGCTCGGCCATCCGATCGGCGCGACGGGCTGCATCCTGATGGTGAAGGCCATCTACGAGTTGCAGCGCAGCGGCGGACGCTACGGACTGATCACCATGTGCATCGGCGGCGGACAAGGCATCGCCGCGATCGTCGAGCGCATCTAGCGCGGAGCGGCAAGCGATGCCGTCGACGACGCTCGGATGACCTGGTCGATCGTCGCCCGATCCAGGAGCGGCGCCTTCGGCGTCGCGGTCGCCAGCCGCTTTTTCGCCGTCGGTGCGCTCTGTCCGCACGCGCACAGCGGCATCGGCGCACTGTCGACTCAAGCGCTGGTCAACCCGCACTACGGATCGCGCGGACTGTCGATGCTCTCGCAGGGCATGTCGGCCGCGGACGTCGTGTTCGCGCTGACCAACGTCGACGGTGGGCGCGAGCATCGCCAGGTGCACGTCATCGACGCCGAGGGCAATATGGCGGCACACACCGGCGTCGAGTGCATCGAATGGGCCGGACAGGTCAGCGGCGACGGTTTTTCGGTCGCCGGGAACATGCTCGCGGGACCGGAAGTCATCGAGGACACGGCGCAGGCGTATGACGCGGGCCGCGAGCTGCCCTTCGCCGAGCGACTGCTGGCGGCGATGGAAGCGGGCGAAGCGGCGGGCGGCGACAAGCGCGGCAAGCAAGCCGCGGCGCTGCTCATTTGCGCGGCGGAGGCGTACCCGTTTCTCGACCTGCGCGTCGACGATCACCCGGAGCCATTGACCGAGCTCCTGCGCCTTTACGTAAGAAGCCTCGAACGCTACCAGCCGTTCGTGGCTTGCCTGCCGTCGCGTGCTCGCCCGGCCGGACTCACCGACCGCGCGCAAATCGAAGCGGAGATCGAGCGCTTCCACGCCGCATTCGAAGCGCGCGGGCAGCGATGAGCGGCGAAGCGCCCGTCCCGAGGCGCGAATTCCGCCCCCTTGGGGGCAGCGCAGCGGCGCAGCCGCAAGCGTGGGGGGACCACATGAGCGGCGAAGGGCCGTCCCGAGGCGTGAATTCCGCCCCCTTGGGGGCAGCGCAGCGGCGCAGCCGCAAGCGTGGGGGGGCCACATGAGCGGCGAAGGGCCGTCCCGAGGCGTGAATTCCGCCCCCTTGGGGGCAGCGCAGCGGCGCAGCCGCAAGCGTGGGGGGGCCACATGACCGCGCTGCTCGAGATCCGCGATCTCAGGGTTGCATTTTCCGTCGAGGGCGGCGGTGAGTTCATCGCGGTCGACGGCGTCAATCTCTCGCTCGAAGCCGGCCGCACGCTGGGCATCGTCGGCGAGTCGGGTTGCGGCAAGAGCGTCACCGCGCTGTCGATCATGGGGCTCGTACCGCAGCCGCCGGGGCGGATTTGCAGCGGCACGATCCGTTTCGAGGGCGTCGACCTGCTGCAGCTGCCTCTGGCTTCGCTGCGCGAACTGCGCGGCGACCGCATCGCGATGATCTTCCAGGAGCCGATGACTTCGCTCAATCCGGTGTTCAGCGTCGGCGAGCAAATCGTCGAGGGCATCCTGCGCCACCGCAACATAGATCGCCCGGCGGCGCGCTCGCTGGCGCTGGAAATGCTCCGCCGCGTGCATATTCCCGCACCCGAGCAGCGCTTCGAAGACTACCCGCATCGACTCTCAGGAGGCATGAGACAGCGGGTGATGATCGCGATGGCGCTCGCCTGCCAGCCAAAATTGTTGATCGCGGATGAACCCACGACCGCGCTCGACGTCACCATCCAGGCGCAGATCCTCGACCTGATGCGCGTGCTGCGCAAGGAGACCGGCACGGCAATCATCCTGATCACACACGACCTGGGCGTGGTCGCCGAACTGGCCGACGACGTGGCGGTGATGTATGCCGGACGCGTAGTCGAGCGCGCCAGTGTCGCAGCCTTGTTCGCCGAGCCGCAGCATCCGTATACGATCGGCCTGTTCGGTTCGATCCCGCGGCTCGACCTTGAGCAGGATCGCCTCGCGGCAATCGAAGGCCAGGTGCCCAATCCGCTTGCGCCGGTGAGCGGGTGCCGGTTCCATCCGCGCTGCCCGTTCGCCGATGCGCGGTGCGCACGCGAAGAGCCGCCGGTGGTCGACGTCGGCGGCGGACACCTCGCGGCGTGCTGGAAAGTGCCGTTGAGCTACGCCGCGGCCGCTGCATGAGCGGGGAGGAGCGTTCCGAGCGCGAATACCGAAGCGCGCAGCCCGCAGAAACGCCGATTGGAGCAGCCTCCGACCCGTTGCTTCGCGTCGATAATCTGGTCAAGCATTTTCCGGTGCGCCGCGGATTGTTCGGGCGTCTAACCGGCGCCGTGCGCGCGGTGGACGGGGTGAGTTTCGAGGTCGCAGTCGGCACCACACTGGCGCTGGTCGGCGAATCGGGTTGCGGCAAATCGACGACGGGTCGCCTGGTGCTCCGGCTGCTCGAACCGACATCCGGCGTCGTACGATTCGCCGGCGCGAACCTGTTCGAGCTCGACGCCGAAGCGATGCGCGCGCAGCGCCGCGCACTGCAGATCATCTTCCAGGATCCGTTTGGATCGCTCAATCCGCGCATGACGATTGGGCAGATGCTCGCTGAGCCGCTGGCGCTCTACGCGCTGGCGGAGGGACGCCGGGCTGAACGCGTGACCGAACTGCTGCAGACCGTCGGACTCGCGCCGCAACACGCGGCGCGCTATCCGCACGAATTCTCGGGCGGGCAGCGGCAGCGCATCGGCATCGCCCGCGCACTGGCCGTGGAACCGCGCCTCATCGTTTGCGACGAACCGGTTTCGGCGCTCGACGTATCCATTCAGGCGCAGGTGATCAACCTGCTCGTCGATCTGCAGCGACGGTTCGGCCTGTCGTACATCTTCATCGCCCACGATCTCGCGGTCGTCAAGCACATCGCCGCCCGCGTGGCGGTGATGTACCTGGGCCGCATCGTCGAATACGCCGACACGCGAACGCTGTTCGCGCAGCCCCGGCATCCCTATACGCAGGCGCTGCTCTCGGCGATCCCGGTGCCCGATCCGGTCCCGCGCCGGGCGCGGATCATTCTTGAGGGTGACGTCCCGAGCCCCAGCGCGCCGCCTTCGGGCTGCGGTTTCCGCACGCGCTGCCGCCACGCGCGTCCGCGTTGCGCCGCCGAGGAACCGCCTCTCGTAGCCGACGGCACGCATGCGGTGGCCTGTCATTTCTGGCCGGACTTCGCTCGCGTTGCCGCGGCAACGGTGTCGCCTACGGCCGGGAACCAGCGCTTGGAACGCCTGCAGGCCGCCTTTCGCGGCCCTCCTGCGCTCGCGCCAAACGCCTCGCAAGCCTGAGCGGCGAAATTTGAATTAAGATCGTTGCCGATTCGTAATCGACGCCGCACCGCGCGGCAAAGGAGACGTCAATGCGCGTGAAATCATCGTGGGCAGGCGTGGGACTGTTTGTGGTTGCAGGTTTACTGGCGAGCTCCGGCAGCGCGCAGACACTGCGCTTCGGGCTCGCCGAAGACCCCGACGTCCTCGACCCGACGCTGGCGCGCACCTTCGTCGGGCGCGTCGTTTTCGCCTCGCTGTGCGACAAGCTGTTCGATATCGACGAAAAACTCAACATCGTCCCGCAGCTCGCGAGCAGTTACGAGTGGTCCGCCGACAGCAAGGCGCTGACGCTCAAGGTGCGCCCCGGCGTCACCTTCCACGACGGCGAGAAGCTCGACGCCGCCGCGGTCAAGTTCAACATCGAGCGACACAAGACGCTGCCCGGATCGAACCGCCGCGGCGAGCTCGCGCTCGTGGCCAGCGTCGATGTGCTCGATCCGATGACGGTTCGCCTGAACCTCTCGGCACCGTTCGCGCCGCTGCTCGCGCAGCTGGCCGATCGCGCCGGCATGATGGTATCGCCCAAGGCCGCCCAGGAAGCCGGCGACAAGTTCGGCGTCAAGCCGGTGTGCTCGGGGCCGTTCCGTTTCGTCGAGCGGGTGGCGCAGGACCGCATCGTGCTCGAGCGCTACCCGAATTACTGGAACAAGGCCGACATTCACCTCGAAAAGATCGTTTACCTGCCGATCGTCGATTCGACGGTACGGCTCGCCAATCTCAAGTCCGGGCAACTCGACTTCATCGAGCGCATGGCGCCCTCGGACGTAGCTGGGCTCAAGACCGACAGCCGGTTCAAGATCGCCAAGGTCATTGAAATCGGCTACCAGGGCATCACCATCAACGTGGGCAAGAGCGATCTGGCGCAGAAGAATCCGCTGGGTAAGGACGCGCGCGTGCGCGAAGCCTTCGAGCTCGCGCTCGATCGCGAAGGCATCGTGCAGGTGGTGATGGAAGGCGAGGCAACAGTCGGCAACCAGTGGGTCGCGCCCAACAATTCGTTTTACGCGAAGAACGTACCGGTCCCGAAGCGCGACGTGGCGAAGGCCAAGGCGCTGCTCGCCGAGGCTGGCGTGCCGAATCCCAGCTTCACGCTGGTCACGGCGACGACCTCGGACGCGCAGAAAATCGCCCAGGTCGTGCAGTCGATGGTCAAGGAAGCGGGCTTCGACGTGAAGATCCAGTCGACCGAGTTCGCGACTTCGCTGGACATGGCCGACAAGGGCCAATTCGAGGCTTACGTGCTCGCATGGAGCGGGCGCGCCGATCCGGACGGCAACATCTTCAGCTTCGACGCCTGCAAGCAGCCGCTCAACTATGCCGGCTACTGCAAGCCCGAGGTCGACGACATCCTCAACAAGTCGCGCACCACGCGCGATGCCGCCGAGCGGCGCAAGAGCTACGAGCAGCTGGCGGCGATCGCGCTCAAGGACCGACCGATCGTGTACCTGTTCCATCGGCACTGGCTGTGGGCGTATACGACCAAGCTTTCAGGACTGAAGACCGTTCCTGACGGGCTGGTGCGAGTCCAGGGGCTGAAGATGAATTGACGGCAGCCGTCATTCCCGCGCCCGCGGGAACCCAGCGTCGTGCGCCGAACGTCGCTGGGTCCCCGCTTTCGCGGGGACGACGTTGACGTGAGTTCCTCGACCTACGTCGTCAGCGAAACCCGATGTTCAACTACCTCCTCCAGCGCCTCGCGACGATCGTTCCGACGCTGTTTTTCGTCTCGATCCTGATCTTCGGGCTGCAACAGCTCCTGCCCGGAGATCCCGCGCTTATCCTCGCCGGAGAGGATCGCGATCCGACGGTGGTTGCGCATCTGCGCGACACCCTGCATCTCGACTCGCCGCTGCCCGTGCGCTACCTCTACTGGGCCGGTGGCGTGCTCAGGGGCGATCTCGGCGAGTCGCAACGCATCAAGACGCCGGTACTCTCGCTGATCCTGGCAAAGCTGCCGGTAACCCTGGAACTTGCCTGCCTCGCGATCATTATCGCGCTGGCGATCGGCATACCCGCCGGGGTGATTTCAGCGGTTGCCAAGGGCAGCGCGTGGGACTACGCCGCCAATCTGTTCGCGCTGTGGGGTTTGTCGACGCCGAATTTCTGGCTGGGCATCATGCTCATTCTGCTGTTCTCGGTGCAGCTCGGCTGGCTGCCCGCGTCGGGCTACGTCAGCCCGTTTGAAGACCTCCGCGCCAATCTGGCGTCGATGATCATGCCCGCATTCGTGCTCGGCAACGCCATCGCCGCGGTGCTGATGCGCCACACCCGCAGCGCCATGCTGCAGGTGCTTTCATCCGACTACATCCGCACTGCCCGTGCCAAGGGACTCGACGAACACGTCGTGATCATCAAGCACGCGCTGCGCAATGCACTGATCCCGGTCATCACGCTCGGCGCGCTCCAATTCGGCGAACTGCTCTCCGGCGCAGTACTCACCGAGCAGGTATTCTCGATTCCCGGATTCGGCAAGCTGATCGTCGACGCGGTGTTCAATCGCGACTACGCGGTGGTGCAGGGCGTCGTGATGTTCACCGCGACCGCGTACATCGTGCTCAACCTGCTCGCCGACCTCGGCTACTTCCTGGTCAATCCGCGGCTGCGCGGATAAGCGCTGATGGCCACGCTCGCCGCAGACCTGCCGATCTACCGCGAGCTCACGCCGAGCCAGCGCGTGGTGCGGAGGCTGCTGCGCCGGCGCGCGGCGATGCTCGGCCTGGGCGTGGTCGGCGGCTTCATCGCGCTGGCACTGTTTGCTCCCTGGATCGCGCCGTACGATCCCTTGCAGACATCCTGGAGCGCGATCCGCAAGGCGCCCAGTGCGGCGCACTGGTTCGGCACCGACGAGATCGGCCGCGACGTGCTCTCGCGCGTCGTCTGGGGTGCGCGCGCGTCGCTGCTCGCCGGGCTGGTGTCGGTGTGCATTTCGCTGTCTCTCGGCGTGCCGATTGGACTCCTGGCAGGCTACGTCGGCCGCGGCACCGATGCGCTCATTTCGCGCATCACCGACGCGATGCTGGCGTGTCCGTTCCTGATCCTGGCGATCGCGCTGGCCGCCTTTCTCGGGCCCAGCCTCACCAACGCGATGATCGCCATCGGCATCTCGGCGACGCCGATTTTCATCCGGCTGACGCGTGCGCAGGTGCTCGCGGTCAAGGTCGAGGACTACATCGAAGCGGCACGCGCGGTGGGCAACTCGCACCTGCGCATTGCGCTGCGCCACATCCTGCCCAATGTGATTCCGCCGCTGATCGTGCAGGCAACGCTGGCGATCGCCGCCGCGGTCATCGCCGAAGCAAGCCTGTCGTTCCTGGGATTGGGCCAGCAACCGCCGGCGCCGAGCTGGGGCAGCATGCTCAACACCGCCAAGAACTACGTCGACAATGCGCCGTGGATGGCGATTTGGCCCGGTCTGTCGATCTTCTTCCTGGTGCTCTCGTTCAACCTGCTGGGCGACGGACTGCGCGACGCGCTCGATCCCCGGCACCGATGAGGAGACTTCGATGAAGCTCACCGGTTCGTGTCACTGCGGCGCGGTCAAATTCAGCGTCGAATCGCACACGCCCTACCCGTTCATGCGCTGCTACTGCTCGATCTGTCGCAAGACCGCCGGCGGCGGAGGTTACGCGATCAATATCATGGGCGATGCGGCGACGCTGAAGGTGCGCGGCGCAAAGCATGTCGCGGTGTATCGCGCGCGCATGGCCGATCCGGGCGCGAAGCGCAAGACCGTGTCACCGGCGCGGCGGCACTTCTGCGCCAAGTGCGCCAGCGCGCTGTGGATCTGGGATCCGCAGTGGAAGGAGTCGGTCTATCCTTTTGCCTCGGCCATCGACACGCCGCTGCCGAACCCGCCGCAATACACTGAGATCATGCTCAACTTCGCGGCGCCGTGGGCCGAGGTGTCCAACGGCCGCGGGCACACGCATTTTCGCGAATATCCGAAGGAGTCGATCGCGGGGTGGCACAACAAGCGCGGGCTCGAGGTGGCCTAGCGCGAGCGTGCCGGGTCGTTCTCGGGCAAGACGTCGTTGGCCCAGTCGGCTTTCTTCCAGTTGGGCACCGGCGTGACGCGATTGGCGCGCGGCACGAAGCTGCAGCGCTCGATCAGCTTGTACTTGTGGATATACCGCGGGCAATTCGGAAACACTTGCGTTACGTTCACGCGCACAATGAACTGCGCTTCCGGAAAATCGCCGAGCAACGGGTCGTCCATCGCCAGCTCCGCCTCGCCGGACAGTCGCAGTCTGCTGCGCTTCTCGAAATCGATGAACAGCATGCCAACCTTGCGATTGCGCAGCACGTTGCCCATGGACAGGTACATGCCGTTGCCGTCGTAGCTGGGGAAGATCAGCGTGCTTGGGTCGATAACGCGCACGAAACCGGGATCGCCGCCCTTGTAGGAACAGCTCGGCAGACCAGCATCGTCGACGGTGGCGAGAAAGAACATATCGCGAGCCTCAATGAAGGCGCGATCCGAATCGCCGATCCTGTCGCTGACCAGGCGCTGTTCGATGCGATCCGCCATGCGCCGCGTATCGAAGCGATCCTGCAATTGCCTGCTGCCGGGGTGATAGAACTCGCTCATCGGGCTAGGCAGGGCGCGTGTGTGCGCGGCGCGATGCCCGCCGCGCCGATCAGAGTTGCAAGAAGCCCAGGTCGCGCAAAAACGCGCCGCGTTCCTGGGTGCCGAGGTGTCCCGCGACAAGCTCCACGAATTCCTGCTGGCTGCCGGCCTTTTGCGCCGCCCGGTTGACCACCACCTTGGCGATCGGTCCGAGATACGCGGCCAGTCGCGTGGTCGTCTGATCGACGAAACCTTGGTCCAGCGGCACCACGACGGTTCTCGCGGTCTGACCGGTAGCGACAACGCGAGACTGGGTGCCGCCAGGCGCGCTGTCGATGAAGCGCTGCCGGGTGTTCGAGTCGCCGATGCCTTCCGAGAGCAGCGTGTAGAGCGCGCTGATGTCGCGCGTCTGCGTTGCCGCCTTGCGCAGCATGACCTTGGCCATGGGACCGACATATTCCGCGAGCTGGCGTTCCACCGTGCGCAGCACCGTGTCATCCCACGCCGCAGCGGGGGGCGGACCCATCTTTACCGCGGCGAGGTTGATCTCGGTCGCCCCGCCGGTGTCGTCTGGAGCGAGCGCATCGCAGGCCTGGCGCAGCGCGCGGTTGAAGGCGCGCGCATTCTGGAAGCGCGCGTCGGGACTCTTCTCGAGCGCAGTGGCAATCACCGCATCGATGGTCGGCGACAGCTGCAATTTCGACACGGTCGATGGTGGCTGCGGGTTTTCGTGGCAGATCTTGTAGCCGATTGTTTCCAGTGCGCCCGCGAACGGTTTGGTGCCGGTCAGCAATTCGTAGAGCACGACCGCCGCGCTGAACAGGTCCGACCGGCGATCGACGGTCTGGCCCTGGCATTGTTCGGGCGACATGTACGACGGCGTGCCCATCACCATGCCCATGGTGGTCAGGTTTGACGTGTCGATGCGGGCGATGCCGAAGTCCGCGACCTTGAGCGTACCGCCCTTGGTCATGATCAGGTTAGCGGGCTTGATGTCGCGGTGAACGACTCCGCGCTCGTGCGCGAAATCGAGCGCCTGCAGCAACTGCGCCATCAGCGCCGCAATCTGGCCGAGGTCGAAATTGGCACCGCGGTTCATGAACTCGCGCATGCCCGTGCCTTCGACGAACTCCATCACGATGAAGGCGTTGGCAGCGTCTTCGCCGTATTCGTAGACGCTGACGATATTGGGATGCAGCAGCCTGCCCGCGGCGACTGCTTCGTTCTTGAAGCGCGCCATCGACTGCTCGACCAGATCCGGATCGACTAGGTCCTTGCGTACCGTCTTGATCGCGACGACGCGCTCGATGCCCGGATCGAAGGCCTTGTAGACGACACCCATTGCGCCCTTGCCCAGGACGCTCTGGATCTCATATTTTCCGATTTTGGTCGGGTCGGCCATGGCGGTTGTGCCTGCTCCCTGTTAGCCCGTATCAGCCTTCGAGCATCTTGATCGCTTGGACCATGCTCATTTTCATCCGGTTCAACGCCTCGGTGAGGACCCCGATTTCGTCGTGGCTCTTGGTGCGGAAGTCGCCCGCATCGAGGTTGCCAAGGCTTACCGCGTCGGCCAGCTTCGACAGGCGCGTCACCCGGCGTATTACGAACCAGTACAACATAACGTTGAGCATCGCCATCGTAAACAGGAATATTCCGGCCAGCGAGAACAGAAAAACCTTGAAAGCGTAGCTGGCACGCTGCAGCGGCACCGTCAACGGAACCGACACTACTTGCACGCCGACGATCTCGTTCATCTTCCAGCCGAAGCCGTTGTTTGAGCCATAGGCGTCGATCATGGTCTTGGGGGCTGCGTCCGGCGTGCTGTGGCACGCCAGGCATCCCGCGTCCTTGATCTGAATGGGCCGGGCGAAATACAGGGAGCGTCCTTCCGGCGTATCGCGTTCCGCCGTCGCTTCGGGTCGGGATGGGTTCTGGCGGAAATTGTTGACGACGTCGACTTCCCAACCGGTGGCGTGATCGCGCGGATTGGTCGGGTTGAGCGTGGCTTCCTTGTACGAGTATTCGGGATACCGCTTGCGCATGTCGATGAACTGTTCGGTCGCCGCATAGAACGGGATCGCTTGCGGCACGAACTTGTACTTGAGCTGCGTCTCCAGCAACGGCCTGACCTGGACATTGGTGTAGTTGCGCGCCGACGAGGCGGCTTCCATCATCAGCCGCGCGTGCTGCAGGACTTCGTCGCGGGCGTTGTTCTGCAGCACGTTGTAGCTGACGACGCCAGCGAGCGCGAAACCGACCGCGAAGATGGCCAATAGCGCAGCGTTGAATTTCCAGATCAGGTTCACAGACGCTCCCGTTGTACGACTATTTTCCTGGTGCCTTTTCCCACGGCCACCGCCAAGTCCGGTCGGGTTCCTTCTTTTCTTCCTTGGGCGGTTCGACTTTCGCGGGCGGCACCGGCGCCGGCTTGGCGGCGACAGTCGGAGCATCGGGTGTCGCCTTGCCTATGGCGTCGGCGATGGGTTTGAACGCCGGGTCGATCAGCTTCGACTCGAAGCGCTTGGCAAAAGCCACGCGATACGGCCCGTTGAGCCAGGATTGCACCTCGGGATACGTCGCTTCATGGTCGAGCATCGGCTCCCGCGGGGTCGTGAAGCGCGCCGCGCGCAGCGGCAGCGGGTCCATGAAATCCCGTGGCATCACCGCGATAAACGCCGCGGGCGCCCGCTCCGCCGGCACGAAAGGCTTGCCCGCGGAGCGGCTCGTGAAGCTCACCGCCTTTATTTCCCCGCCGGGACCATCGGCCACCCGCGCCGCGCCGGTCTCGACGAAGACTTCAAAGGCGTCGCCGGCGATGCGCACCACCGCGGCGCCCTCGCCGGCCGTGACCGTGCCCGACCCCGAGCGGATGCGCAGGCGCGAACCGGGCGCCTTGGTATCGAACTTGAGCCAGCCCCGGCTCACCCAGAACTCGTCGAGGGCGCGCGACTTGGCGTCGGCCGGACTCGCGGCCACCACATAGAGCGCGCCAGGGCCGATGAGGCCAAGCGCGCCGCCGTCGGTCAATTCAATCTGAAACTGCGTCTTTTCGGGGGCATCGACGACGTCGCCTTCACGCACGCGAACGCCCTCGACGACGTTGTACCAGGCCGTGCCGCGCAGCATCCTGACCTTGCCGTCGATAAGCGTCAGGGTGCCGACATCTGCGCCAAAACATGGCAACGACGCCAAAAGAGCGCAACATCCGGCAAAAAACCACTTTGAATGCATTTTCAGAAGGTCCCGCAGCACGACGACCCGCGAGTCGGCGCAGAGTGATTGATACTAGGCTGCACCCCCTTCCAAGTCAATGTGAATACTCGCCCTCCGGAGGCCTCGCAGCCCCGGCTCGCGCCATGGCTTATACTTGCGCAAAATCGTCAAGCGTACGCGCATGAGTCCTTCCAGCCGCAATCTCACTATCCTGTTTGCAGACATCACTGCCAGCACCAGGCTCTACGACGCGCTGGGTAACGCGGTCGCGCAGGTGACGATCGATCGCTGCCTCGGCATCGTCAAGCGGGTGTGCGACGACGGCGGCGGCCGGGTGATCAAGACCATCGGCGACGAAGTAATGGTGGCGTTCCCGACGCCGGACCTGGCAGCGCAGGCCGCGGCCGAGATTCAGCTCAACATGGGCAAGCAGCGCACCAGCCAGGGCGCGCCCATCGCGATGCACATCGGGTTTCACTCGGGCTCGGTGATCGAGGATGGCGGTGACGTGTTCGGCGACGCGGTCAACGTCGCCGCGCGGCTGGCGGCATTCGCCAAGGGCGGGCAGGTCTTCACCTCGGCGCACACGGTGGGCGAACTGTCTCCGGCGCTCAGGCAACGCACGCGCGACCAGGACGCGCACACGCTGCGGGGCAAGGAACAGGACATCGGCATCTTCGAGCTCATGTGGCAGGAATCCGAAGACGAACGGACAATGATGTCTCCGCGCAAGGCAATCGCGCCGGCCCGGGTCAGGCTTCAGCACGGGGCGCGCGAGATCGAGCTGGGGGCGGCGCATTCGGTGCTGACGATGGGGCGCGACCAGCAGAACGACATCGCGGTCGCCGACCGCAAGGCGTCGCGCCTGCACGCGCGCATCGAGCGCCGGCGCGACAAGTTCGTGCTCATCGACCACAGTTCCAACGGCACCTATGTCACCGTCGAGGGCGAGGCGGAGATCGCCTTGCGCCGCGAGGAACTGGTGCTGCGCGGCAAGGGCCGGATCGCCTTCGGCCACGCCTTTCAGGACGACCCGATGGAGTTTCTGGGCTTTTCCTGCGACTAGCGCGGTCCGCAGCGCAACGTCGCGCCGATCAGTCACGCCTTCGGCAAGGGGTGGATGTTGTCGACCCAATGCACGCTTTCCGGGTTCGGCTCAACACTGGGCAGGTCGAGATTGACGACCACCGGCTCCTGACCGCTGCGCACCAAAACGCAGGACAGCGGCGCGACGTCGCTGGCGTTGATTTCCTGATGCGGGACGAACGGCGGGATATAGATGAAGTCGCCCGGCCCGGCCTCGGCAGTGAATTCCAGCCGTTCCCCCCATTTCATGCGCGCCTGGCCGCTGACGACGTAGATCACGCTCTCGACCGGGCCGTGATGATGCGCGCCGGTTTTCGCCTTCGGATGGATCACGACGGTTCCCGCCCACAGCTTCTCGGCACCCGCGCGCGCGGCGGTGATCGCGGCGGCGCGGTTCATGCCCGGCGTCTGCGCCGTGTTGGTGTCGAGTTCGTCAGCATGGACGACGCGCACGCCGTGCAGTCGCCAGTTTGTCGATGCGGCATCAGTCATGGTCTCTCCGTCGCGGGACGCGCCTGGTGCCAAGTGTATGCCCAAAGCCGAGGCGCCCGGAAACCGGAAAGGGCCGTCCCGGGTCAAGCAACTCGTGTCGACCAGCCTTGCTACAATGCCGGTTCCCAGGGAGGAGCAATCATGACGATTTCCATGTATCAGGTATCGGTGCCGGTATTCATCCGCGCGCTGAACAATACCAAGGCGATGCTGCAGAAGGCCGCCGACCACGCGCAGGCCAAGAAGATCGACGAGTCGGTGCTGCTCAATGCGCGCCTCTATCCGGACATGCTGCCGTTCAGCAGGCAGATACAGATCGCCTCGGACTTCGCGCGCGGCACCAGCGCGCGGCTGTCGGGCGTAGAGCCGCCCGCATTCGAAGACAATGAAAAGACCTTCGCCGAGCTGATCGCGCGCGTCGATCGCACCCTCGACTACGTGCGCACATTCAAAGCCGGCGCGATCGACGGTTCGGAGGCGCGCGAGATCGTGCGACCCGTGCGCGGCCAGCCGAAGACTTTCACCGGCACCAATTTCCTGCTGCAATACGCGCTGCCGAACTTCTGGTTCCACACCACGACCGGATACGCGATCCTGCGCCACTGCGGGATCGAGGTAGGCAAAGGCGATTTCATCGGAGCGCTCGAGTAGCCACGCGAGCTATGCGGCGAGGGGCCCCGCGCACAGCGCGGGGATCGACGCCAAAGCGAGTCGCGGCTGCGGCCGACGCGCAACGCCCTGCGTTCGTGGTGTGCGTGCACGGAGGCCGCCACGCGAGCTATGCGGCGAGGGGCCCCGCGCGAAGCGCGCGGATCGACGCCGCCAATACCTCGCTCACGAGAATCGCAGTTGCAGACCGGGAAGTTCAATGCCGCGCAACACGGTCGACCAGGTCTGCGCGGGCGCGATCGGCAGCGCCCGGGTGAGCGTTCCGGTCGTCACGATCTCCCCTGCTGCCAGCGATGAAGCATCGGGGTCGCGCGCAAGAATGTTGATCAGATGGCGCAAGGTTGAAACCGGCCCGTCGAGCACATTTGCAGCGCACCCCCGATCCACGGTCACGCCATCGCAGCGCAGATCGATTTCAAAAGAGCCCAATGTCGAACGCCACTCGTCGCGACGAGAGGCGACATCGTGGCGCGGACCAATCAGCAGCGCTGCATGCAACCCACATGCCGCGACGGTATCGGACGCCGCGAATTTCCATCCTGGATAGATCGACTGCACGATTTCGAACCCGTGCGCGACCCAGTCAATGCAGCCCAGAATGTGTGTGTCGTCCATGTCGGATGCGGGCGCGTCGGCCAGCCCGAAGACAATTTCGGGCTCTATTCTCGGCTCGGCAAACCCGGCAAGTGAAACCTCGCCAAAGCCGGTCGGCAGGTCGTGCACCGTGCGGTCGTAGACATAGCCCCAGATCGGTGCCCATACCCCGTACTCAGCCCAGATCGTCCGGTTCGTAAAGCCGATCTTGCGACCGACCGGAGTCTCGCCCCGCGCGACGCGCAGCGCCCGAACCTCTTCCGCAGCGCGATACGCGGCCTCGAGGCCGAGGCCGCTGCGCGTCGAGAACGGTGCAATCTGCGTTCCTCGGCCCAGTGTGGCCAACACTTCAGCGGAGATTTCGTGCGACTCCATACGGATCCTTAGAGAGTTTTTTGGCTAGCTGCTGGACAGTTTGGAACATCGGACCGCGAACGATCGCTGCCGGGTCATTCTACAAGCGATCAGGCGACGCAGCCCGCGCCAATGCCTCCTCTGAGTGGGCTAAAAAAGCCTCCCGCCGAGGCCTGGGCGCAATCGTCGCTGTCGAAAGACAGGCCTGCCACACTGCGGTAAGATTGTGCGGTGCCGCATGGCGAATGAGGACGCGTGATCGGCGAGCACCGATTGCCTGGAGATTTTTCAAAACATGAGCGTTGTCGAAGCAAGCGCGTACCGGCCGATCCGCTTCCTTCTCGACGGGGAAGTGACGGAGGTCGCCCCCGCCGATCCGTCGCGTACCGTGCTCCAGTACCTGCGCGAAGATCTGGTCCGCACCGGCACCAAGGAAGGCTGCGCCGAAGGCGATTGCGGTGCGTGCACCGTCGTCGTCGCGGAGCTGCACGGGGAGGAGGTGCGCTGTCGCGCGATCAACTCCTGCATACAGTTCGTGCCGACTCTCGATGGCAAGGCACTGTTCACCGTCGAAAGCCTCAAAACCAAGGACGGCAGCCTGCACCCGGTGCAACAAGCGATGGTCGACTGGCACGCCTCGCAATGCGGATTCTGCACGCCCGGTTTCGTCATGTCCCTGTTCGCGCTGTATCAGACGGCGCAGGCGCCGACGCGCGCCGAGATCAACGACGCGCTCGCCGGCAACCTGTGCCGCTGCACCGGCTATCGGCCGATCGTCGACGCGGCCGAAGCGATGTTTCGCGCCACTCCTGCACGCGAATCGGTGGGCGCGCTGCGTGAGCCGCTGCGCGCGCTGACCCCCAAAACCATGCTGACGTTCGAAACCGCTGCTTGCTACTACTGCGCGCCGTCGACGCTCGATGAACTCGCCGCTGCGCGGCTGGCGCACCCCGAAGCGCGCATCCTAGCCGGCGGGACCGACGTGGGATTGTGGGTCACCAAGCAGCACCGCGATCTGCCCGCCCTCATCTATGTCGGCAATGTCGACGCGATGAAGCGCATCGCGCGAAGCGCCACGCACCTGGAAATCGGCGCCGGCGCGTCGCTCACCGACGCCGCCGACGCTATCGTCGGTCCATACCCGGAATTCGCGGAACTGCTGCGCCGCTTCGCCTCGCCACCGATTCGCAACGCGGGGACTCTGGGCGGCAACATCGCCAATGGCTCGCCGATCGGCGATTCCATGCCGCCGTTGATCGCGCTGGGCACGACCGTGGCGTTGCGCAAGGGCGCGGCGTCGCGCGAGATCGCGCTCGAGGATCTGTATATCGCCTACCAGAAGACCGCGCTGGAACCGGGCGAATTCGTCGCGAGCATACGCATTCCGCTGCCGGTGGCGAACAGCGCTTTTCGTACTTACAAGATTTCCAAACGCTTCGATCAGGACATATCTGCAGTCTGTGCGGCGTTTCGGGTGACGCTTCGCGATGGGCGGATAGCCGAGGCGCGCGTGGCTTTCGGCGGGGTCGCCGCGACGCCGCGCCGCGCCCCGCTGTGCGAGAAAGCGCTGACCGGCGCGCCTTGGAACAAGGCCACGCTGGAGTCGGCGATGAACGCGCTGGACCGGGACTTCGCGCCCATCGACGACATGCGCGCCAGCGCGGCCTATCGCACGCTCGTATCGCGCAACCTGCTGCAGCGCTTTCATATCGAGACGGCTACGCCGGGCGTCGCGACCAGCGTCGTCGAGATGAGCGCATGAATGCATGGTGCGAAAGCGCCGAGCCCAGCGCCGTCGCCGGTGCGGCGTTGCCGCACGACAGCGCGCACCTGCACGTCAGCGGTGCGGCAACCTACATCGACGACATCGCGGAGCTGCGCGGCACCCTGCACGCCGCGCTCGGCACCAGCGAGCGCGCGCACGCGCGCATCGTGGCGATCGACCTGTCCGCGGTTCGCGCGGCGCCCGGGGTCGTCCGTGTCATCGTCGCGGCCGACATTCCAGGCAAGAACGACTACGGCCCGGTGATCGCCGACGACCCGATATTCGCCACGGACATAGTGCAATATTACGGCCAGTCCATATTCGCGGTTGCCGCGCTTACCGCGGAACAGGCGCGCCGGGCTGCGAAGCTCGCGCGCATCGAGTACGAAGACCTGCCCCCGATTCTCACGGCACCCGACGCCGTCGCCGCGGAATCGTTCGTGCTGCCGACCGAGCGCATGCAGCGCGGCGACGCTGCCGCCGCAATCGCCAAAGCGCAGCACCGGCTGCGCGGCAGGCTCACCATGGGCGGCCAGGACCAGTTCTACCTGGAGGGCCAGATCGCGTACGCCATTCCGCGCGAAGACAATACGATGCTGGTGCACAGCTCGACCCAACATCCGGGCGAGGTGCAGCACCAGGTCGCGCATGCGCTCGGCGTTGGGCAGAAAGACATCGTCGTCGAATGCCGGCGCATGGGAGGAGGCTTCGGCGGCAAGGAATCGCAGCCCGGGCTGTTCGCGTGCGCGGCGGCGCTGCTCGCGCGCGCGACCGGCAACGCGGTGAAAGTGCGCGTCGATCGCGACGACGACATGATCATCACCGGCAAGCGCCACGATTTCGTCACCGACTACGACGTCGGCTTCGACGCGCAAGGTCGCATCCTCGGCGTGAATTTCGTGCTGGCCAGCCGTTGCGGATATTCGGCGGACCTGTCGGGCGCGATCAACGACCGCGCGATGTTCCACAGCGACAATTGCTACTACCTCGAGCATGTAGACATCGTGTCGTATCGTTGCAAGACCAACACGGTGTCCAACACCGCGTTTCGCGGCTTCGGCGGGCCGCAGGGCATGATGGGCATCGAATACGTCATCGATGAAATCGCTCGCCATCTCGATCTCGACCCGCTCGCCGTCCGCAAGATCAATTTCTACGGCACGGCCGACCGTAACGTCACGCACTATCAGCAGACCATCGAGGATAACTGCATCGAGGAAATCGTCGCCGCGCTCGAATCTTCGTCCGACTATGCCCGACGCCGCTCCGTGATCCGCGAATGGAACCGGGAGAGCCCGGTACTGAAGCGCGGCATTGCGTTGACGCCCGTGAAATTCGGGATTTCGTTCACCGCGACTCATCTTAACCAGGCCGGCGCGCTGGTGCATATCTACAAGGACGGCACCGTGCAGCTCAACCACGGCGGCACCGAGATGGGCCAGGGGCTGTTCACCAAGGTCGCGCAGGTCGTCGCCGAGGAATTGCACCTCGACATCGACGCAATCCGCATCACCGGCTCGGACACCAGCAAGGTGCCGAATGCCTCGGCGACCGCGGCATCCTCGGGCACCGATATCAATGGCAAGGCGGCGCAAGCCGCGGCGCGCGCGCTCAAGGAGCGGCTGATCGCATTTGCCGCCGGGCACTTCGGCGTCGACGCAGCGCAGGTCATGTTCCTGCGCAACCGGGTGCGCATCGGCGAACGGACGCTCACATTCAAGGAACTCATCCACCTGGCATTCTTGGCGCGGGTGTCGCTGTCGGCGGCCGGTTTCTACAAGACGCCCAGGATTCATTACGACCGCAAGACTTTCACCGGCCGTCCGTTCTTCTATTTCGCCTATGGCGCAGCGGTGTCGGAAGTAGTGATCGACACGCTCACCGGCGAGAACCGGATGCTGCGCGTGGACATCCTTCACGATGTCGGCAAATCGCTCAACCCTGCAATCGACATGGGCCAGGTCGAGGGTGGATTCATCCAGGGTGTCGGCTGGCTCACCACCGAGGAGCTGTGCTGGGACGGCAAGGGCCGGCTGACCACCCACGCGCCTTCGACCTACAAGATACCGGTCGCCGGAGACGTCCCACCCGAATTCAATGTGCGGCTGCTGGAACGCGGCATCAACGTCGAGGACACGATCTATCGTTCCAAGGCCGTCGGCGAACCGCCGCTGATGCTGGGCATTTCGGTTTTCCACGCGCTCAAGGATGCGATCGCGGGGTCGGTTGACTACGCGGTGTCGCCGCGGCTCGACGCGCCGGCGACACCGGAGCGGATTCTGCATGCGGTTGTCAATGCGCGCGAGCGCGCGGCCGCACCGTCGAAGGCTACCGTCGCCGGGGCGCTCGCATGAGCGCAAGGTCACTGCAATGACCGATTGGCTGCGCGTGCTCGCAACACTGCGCGACCGCGATGCACGGTGCGTCGTGGTCACCATCGCGGCGGTCAAGGGTTCGGTCCCGCGCGAAGCCGGCACCAAGATGATCGTGGCCGACGACGCAGTCACCGGCACCATCGGTGGCGGACATCTGGAATACAAGGCGATCGAAATGGCGCGGGCGATGCTGTCGGACGACGCCGTGCCGCGCCGGGCGCAGCGCTTTCCTCTCGGCGCGAGCCTCGGCCAGTGCTGCGGCGGCGTCGCGACACTGTTGCTTGAAACGATTGCACCGGCGCGCGACGCGTGGGTCGCCGCACTGATCGCCCACGACCTCGCGGCGACACCGTGCGTGACGGTGAGCGTGGCGGATGGCGCCGTGGCGGGAAAGTTGGTCGTCGACAACGAGCGCGTCGTGGGCGGGCTGGATGACGCTGCCCTGAACGCGACTGCCGCTGCCGCCGCGCGTGGCATGCTGGCGGGCGCCGAGACGGCACCGCGACTGTTCGTCGCGGCTGACGCCGTCGCCCGCGGCATCGCCGCGCCGCTGCTGCTGCTCGAGCCGGTGCGACCCCGCGATTTTCGCATCGTGGTGTTCGGCGCGGGTCACGTCGGACGCGCGCTGGTCGCGGCATTGTCGCGGCTGCACGCGCACATCGACTGGGTCGACTCGCGCGCCGAAGAATTTCCCGCGCATTTACCCGATAACGTGGACGTCGAAGTCACCGACACGCCGGAATGCGTCATCGACGACGCGCGCGGGGGTTCCTACTTCCTGGTGCTCACGCACAGCCACGATCTCGACTACGTGCTGACCGAGCGCATCCTCCGCCGCGGCGATTTCGTCTATCTGGGTTTGATCGGTTCGAAAACCAAGCACAACACCTTCGAGCGCCGCCTTACGCAACGCGGCGTGTCCGAAGCGCTGCGCGAGCGCGTCACCTGCCCGATCGGCATCCCGGGCATCACCGGCAAGGAGCCCGCCGAGATCGCCATTGCCGTTGCCGCCGAGCTGCTGCTACTGCGTGCGACGACGGCGAGCGCAGCCTTGCGCTCGCCCCGATCGGCGCTGCGCCGCGCGTGAGCCAAAGCGGCTCGCGGGGCAGCGTCCGTTGTCGCATCGTCTCAGCCGACGCGCCGCGCATCGCCGATGCACGCCGAACCTGATCCTCACGGAACACGCCGCGCCTATCGCGGCAGCGTGCTCCATTTCACAACCGGGAGCGCGCAGGCGCGTGC
The DNA here is from genome assembly GCA_039934835.1 of Edaphobacterium sp. (SeqCode). Lineage (GTDB taxonomy): Bacteria > Pseudomonadota > Gammaproteobacteria > Burkholderiales > Casimicrobiaceae > PALSA-1003. The sequence continues at coordinate 41,332 of JBDTLK010000005.1, forward strand.
GCCCTACGCCACGCATTTTTTCGACGACGGCATGCTGGTCGTGCGCGATGGATACGTCGAGAGCTGCGGTCCCGCGGCCGCAACGCTCGCAGGCCTGCCGCCGGATGTCCCGGTCGTCGACCTGCGCGGCCAGTGGATCGTGCCCGGGTTCATCGACACTCACGTGCATTACGCGCAGACCGCTATCATCGCGAGCTACGGAGCGCAACTGCTCGACTGGCTCGACCAGTACACCTATCCGGCCGAGCGCAGGTTCAGCGATCCGGTCCACGCCCGCGAAGCCGCGGATTTCTTCCTGACCGAGCTGCTGCGTAACGGCACGACCTCGGCAGTGGTGTTCCCTACGGTGCACAAGACTTCGGTCGACGCGCTCTTCGAAGCGGCGCTCGCGCGCAACCTGCGCATGGTCACCGGCAAGGTCATGATGGACCGCAACTGTCCCGAGTTCCTGCGCGACACGGCGCAGTCGTCTTACGACGACTCGAGGGCGCTGATCGAATGCTGGCACGGGCGCGGGCGACTGCATTACGCGGTGACGCCGCGTTTCGCTCCAACCTCGACCGAGGCGCAGTTGCAGCTTGCGGGCCGGCTGGCGCACGAGTATCCCGGCCTGTACGTGCAATCGCACGTCGCCGAGAATCGCGACGAAGTGCGGTGGGCCGCCCAGTTGTTTCCGGGCGCGCGCAGTTACCTCGACGTGTACGACCACTACGGTCTGCTCGGACCGCGAGCCGTCTACGCGCACTGCATCCATCTCGATACCGCCGACCGTACCCGTATGGGCGCCACCGGCGCGGTGATGTCGTTTTGCGCTACGTCGAATCTCTTCCTCGGCAGCGGATTGTTCGATCGCGACGCGGCCAATGCCGCCGGCGCCTACGTCACCTTCGGCACCGACGTCGCCGGGGGCACGAGTTTTTCGATGCTGCGCACCATGCACGAAGCGTACAAGGTGCTGCAACTGAAGGGCCAGACGCTCACCGCCGGCGACGCGTTCTACCTCGCCACGCGCGGCGCCGCCAATGCCCTCGGACTCTCCGACCGTATCGGCAGCTTCGCTCCCGGCACCGAGGCCGACTTCATCGTGCTCGACCCCGACGCTACGCCGCTGCTCTCGCGTCGCTTCGCGATGGCGGAAACGCTGGCGGAACGGCTGTTCGCGCTGATGATCCTGGGCGACGATCGCACGATCGCTGCGACCTATGTGCAGGGCGTGCTTGCGTATCAGCGCGACGCCGATCCACGCTCGTGCCGGTAAGATGCGTGTGGCGTCCCATGTCTGGGTGTCGGCCACCAGAGGCTGCCCTTGCTGTTCAACTCGTTCCCCTTCATCTTCGCGTTCCTGCCGGTCGCACTGGTCGGATTTTTCGGTCTGGCGCGAATCAGCGATCGTCTTGCCGCGGGCTGGCTAACCCTCGCATCGCTGCTCTTCTACGGTTGGTGGGACCCTCGCTACATCGCGCTGCTGTTCGCATCGATTGGCGTGAATTTCGCTCTCGGAAGCCGCATCGTTCGGTTGCGCGAGTCGCGCGAGCCGCACGCCAGCCGCGCCTGGCTGACGCTCGCGATCGTCGCCAACCTCGCGCTGCTCGCGTACTTCAAGTACACCATCTTCTTTCTGGAAAATCTGCAGGCATTCACCGGGCACGCTGGCCCTCTTCCCGACATCGTGCTGCCGCTCGGCATCTCGTTTTTCACGTTCACGCAGATCGCTTTTCTCGTCGACGCGCATCGCGGCTCGGCGCGCGAGTACAACTTCATGCACTACGCGCTGTTCGTCACCTGGTTTCCGCACCTGATCGCCGGGCCGATCCTGCATCACCGCGAAATGATGCCGCAGTTCCAGCAACCCGCCACCTACCGGCTCGATTGGGAGAATATTGCGGTGGGGTTGACGATGTTCATCATCGGCCTGTTCAAGAAGACGGTGATTGCCGATGACCTCGCGGGCTTCGCCACGCCGGCGTTTGACGCGGCCGCGGCCGGAGCGTCGCTCACGCTGCTCGAGGCCTGGGGCGCCGCGCTTGCCTACACTTTCCAAATCTACTTCGACTTCTCCGGCTACACCGACATGGCGCTGGGCGCGTCGCGCATGTTCGGCATCGTTCTCCCGCTCAATTTCCGCTCACCGTACAAGGCGCGCAGCATCATCGATTTCTGGCGCCGCTGGCACATCACGCTGTCGCGCTTCCTGCGCGATTACGTGTACATCTCCCTCGGCGGAAATCGTCGCAGTTCCGCGCGTCGCTACGTCAACCTGCTCGCGACCATGCTCATCGGCGGCCTGTGGCATGGCGCCGCGTGGACCTTCGTCGCCTGGGGCGCCCTGCACGGCGTGTACCTGATGGTCAATCACGGCTGGCGATGGTTGCGCCGTCGCTTCGACGTCGTGGCGCTGCCCGGCGGCGGCGTGCTTGCCGCAATCACGACCTTCTTCGCAGTCGTGGTCGCTTGGGTGTTCTTCCGCGCACCCGATTTCGCCACCGCGCTCGGGATCCTTTCCGGCATGACCGGAGCGCATGGCATCGTCCTTCCGCTGCAGTGGCAGCCCGCAGCAGGCGTCGCCGCTTCGTGGTTATCCGGTCACGGCATAGAGTTCAGGCAACTCGCGCACTTCAACCGCGTGACTCAAATGAACTGGCTTGTCTTCCTGCTGGTGTTCTGCCAGGTCGCGCCCAACACGCAACAACTCCTCGCCGCGTATCGGCCGGCGCTGCTGACGCCAGGTTACGGCGAGCTGGGCAATGCCGGTTTCCTCGCGTGGCGGCCCAACGTGGCCTGGCTGCTGGCATTGGCGATGATGGGTTGGTTCGGCGTCCTGTCCATCCATCGATACAGCGAGTTCATCTACTTCCGCTTCTGACATGGGCCCCCGTAAATTCAGCCTGGCGTGCGTGGGCCTGATCCTGGCTCTGGTCGGCGGCGTCGGTGTGTTCAATCGCATCGTCGATCCCTTCTGGTACTTCCGCGACGTCGAGATCGCCGGCATCAACCGTGACAAACCCAAGGCGCCCGGGAATGAGCGGCTGGTGAAGCCAGCGCTGATGCATCGCCTGAAGCCAGAAGCCATGATCGTCGGCAGCTCGTTCGCCGAAGTCGGACTGCCGCCGCTGCATCCGGGCTTCACCCGTAACGGCCAGCTCACTTCGTACAATTTCGGCATGCCCGCCGCCCGCTGGAGCGAGGTGTACTGCCAAGCCATGTTTGCGTTGCGTCAGCTGCAACTGAAACGCTTGGTCGTCGGCGTTTCCGGAATGGACAGCGCCCCCTGCCCCACCGATGCCGAGTTGGGCCGTGCGGACTACGGCAAGCTGTTGTTCTCGCGTACCGCGTTCGAAGCCTCGCGCGAGACGTTGCGGGCGCAGGGTCGACCCTCGGCGATGACGCGCGAGGGCCTGTGGTACTACTACCGCTACGACGAAAAGCTGCAGTCCGACGACCAGGTGGCCGGCAATTTCGCGCTTGAGTTCGCGCGCGCGTTGTGCCCGACCGCGCTCGAAGCGCCGCGCCGCATGGATCCGGCACGCATCGACAGGACGCCTGCCGGGCCCGCACAAGCTGCCGGCCTGCGCAACCTGATCCGCCGGGCGCTGGAACACAACGTCGAACTGGTGCTCTTGCTTTACCCGACGCATGTCCTTTTCAACGAAATCCAGCGCCGATGCGAAAGCCCGGAGGCGCATTGGAACTCGCTATGGCAGGCGGTGTCGGTCGCGAACGAAGAAGCCGGCGATCGCTCGCAACTGATCCAGATCTGGGATTTCTTCGGCTACGGCCCGTTGAACGCCGAGCGCATGCATGCGGGCAAGCCGATGCGCGACCGGCTGTGGCAGGACTTCGGGCACTTCAACGAGGAGATCGGCACCGCCGCCTTCAACGCCATCTACCTGGGGAGCACGGGTTATGGAACCCGCGTCACCGTTGGCAATTTCGACGAGCTTGTCGCGCGCACCGAGGAAGAACGTCGGGCGTTTCTCGCGGCGAATTCCTGGGTTGCGCCGGAGCTGCGCGAGTTGGTGCTGCGCACGCGAGCTATGTCGCAAGCGCTGGGCCGCTGACGAGCGCATTGCGCCCACGACATCGTCGCGAGGTACGGGTTGCGGCGGCGCTCGCGCCGTAACGCGTGTCGGGATGGCGGCAGCTTCAAAGGCCCGCTGTCGCGCGTTCCGGCGCGATCAGCCGCGCAACGGGGCCAGGCGGCGCTGCACAGCGGCAAGCGCGCTGCCTTCGCGCGACGCGAGGTCCGCCACCTGGTCCTCGCCGATCTTGCCGACGGCGAAGTAGCTTGCCTCGGGATGCGCGAGGTAGAACCCCGACACCGCAGCGGCCGGCAGCATCGCATAGCTCTCGGTGAGCGTCATGCCTATTTTTTCCGCCTGCAGGCCCGCGAACAGCGGCTCCTTGGCGGCGTGATCAGGGCACGCGGGATACCCGGGCGCGGGACGGATGCCGCGGTATTCCTCGTTGATCAGCGCCGCGCTTTCGAGCTGCTCGTCGCGCGCATATCCCCACAGCTCGCGGCGGACCAGCCGATGCAGCCACTCGGCGAAGGCCTCGGCGAGACGATCGGCGATCGCCTTGAGCATGATCGAGTCGTAATCGTCGCGATTGGCCTCGAACTCGGCGAGCTTTTTTTCGATTCCGAGACCGGCGGTAACGGCGAACATGCCGACGTAGTCGGCGACGCCGGAACTCCGAGGCGCGACAAAGTCGGCCAGGCAGTAGTTGGGCTTGCCGGTCGGGCGCTGCGTTTGCTGGCGCAGATTGCGCCAGGTCAGCGCGACCTGCGAGCGCGATTCGTCGGCGTAGAACGCGATGTCGTCGCCAACCGCGTTGGCGGGCAACAGCGCGATCACCCCATTGGCGGTGAGCCAGCGGCCCTCGACGACGCGCTTGAGCATGGCCAGACCGTCGGCGTACACATTGCGCGCCGCCTCGCCGACGATCGCGTCGTCGAGGATGGCCGGAAACGGCCCCGACAACTCCCACGTCTGGAAGAACGGAGCCCAGTCGATGAACTTCGCCAGCTCGGCCAGATCGGCATGGCGGAATTCGCGGCGGCCGATGAGCTCCGGGCGCGGCGGGACATAGTGTTGCCAGTCCAGGCGCAAGCCGTTGCCACGCGCGGCATCGAGCGCGATCAGCGCAGGACCCTTCTTGCCGGCGTGCTGCACACGGATCTTCTCGTAATCGGTGGCGACTTCAGCGACGTACGCCGACTTGAGCTCGTCGGAGAGCAGATTGCTCGCGACGCCGACGGCGCGCGACGCGTCGGGAACGTATACCGTCACGCCCGAATATCCTGGCGCGATTTTCACCGCAGTGTGGACGCGCGAGGTCGTCGCGCCGCCGATGAGCAGCGGCTGACGCATGCCGAGGCGCTGCATTTCCTGCGCGACGTGCGCCATCTCCTCGAGCGAGGGCGTGATCAGGCCGGACAAGCCGACAATGTCGGCGTTGCGCTCGACGGCAGTGTCGAGAATCTTCTTCGCCGACACCATCACGCCCAGGTCGATCACCTCGAAATTGTTGCACTGGAGCACGACCCCGACGATGTTCTTGCCGATGTCGTGCACGTCGCCCTTCACCGTCGCCATCACGATCGTGCCCTTGGGCTTGCCGGCGTCGCCCGACCTGGCTTTCTCGGCCTCGATGTAGGGGATCAGGTGCGCGACCGCCTGCTTCATCACCCGCGCGCTCTTGACAACCTGCGGCAAAAACATCTTGCCCGCGCCGAACAGGTCGCCGACGACGTTCATGCCCGCCATCAGCGGGCCCTCGATGACCTGGATCGGCCGCTCGAACTGCAGTCGCGCCTCTTCGGTGTCCTCGACAATGTGCGTGGTGATGCCCTTGACCAATGCGTGCGAAAGCCGCTCCCCGACGCTTCCCTGTCGCCACGCCAGGTCCTCGACGCTCGCCTTGCCCTTGGCCTTGTACGTTTCGGCGAAGGTCACCAGCCGTTCGGTTGAGTCCGGACGCCGGTTAAGCACCACGTCCTCGGCGAGTTCGCGCAGCGCCGGATCGAGCTGGTCGTACACGCCGAGTTGACCCGCGTTGACGATGCCCATGGTCATGCCGGCGCGGATCGCGTGATAGAGGAAGACGGTGTGGATCGCCTCGCGCACCGCGTCGTTGCCGCGGAAGCTGAAGCTCACGTTCGACACACCGCCGGAAATCTTCGCGTGCGGCAAGTGGTGGCGGATCCAGCGCGTCGCGTTGATGAAGTCGACCGCGTAGTTGTTGTGCTCCTCGATGCCGGTGGCGATGGCGAAGATGTTCGGATCGAAGATGATGTCCTCGGGCGCGAACCCGACCTTGCGCGTGAGCAGGTCGTACGCGCGCTGGCATATCTGCACCTTGCGCTCGAAGGTGTCAGCCTGGCCCTTTTCGTCGAAGGCCATCACGATCGCCGCGGCGCCGTAGCGCCTGACCAGCGTCGCCTGGCGCAGGAACTCGGCTTCGCCCTCCTTCATCGAAATCGAGTTGACGATCGGCTTGCCCTGCACGCACTTGAGGCCGGCCTCGATGACCTCCCACTTCGACGAGTCGATCATCACCGGCACGCGCGCAACGTCAGGCTCGCCTGCGATCAGGTGCATGAATCTGACCATCGCCGCCTTGGAGTCGAGCATCGCCTCGTCCATGTTGACGTCGATGATCTGCGCTCCGTTCTGCACCTGCTGGCGCGCGACTTCCACCGCCCCGGCGTAGTCCCCGGCGAGGACCAGCTTGGCGAAGGCGCGCGAGCCGGTGACGTTGGTGCGCTCGCCGACGTTGACGAACAGCGCATCGTCGGCGATGGTCAGCGGCTCGAGGCCGGCGAGTGACAAGGGACGGGACATGGTCAGTGGAAGATTGGCTGCCGGCCGCGCTGGCATTCGCGCTTTACGGCGTCTGTCCTGCCGCGGTCGAGACGACGCGCTCGATGCGCATCGCCTGCAACCCGCAGCATGGGTGAACTATGCGTCGACCACCTCCGCGTGCGCTTCGACCGGCAACGCGCGCGGCGGAATCTTGCTCACGGCCTGCGCGATCGCCCGGATGTGCTCGGGCGTGGTGCCGCAGCATCCACCGACGATATTGACGAAGCCGTGCCGGGCGAAGTCCTCGATCAGACGCGCGGTAGTCTCCGGGGTCTCGTCGTAGCCGGTCTCGCTCATCGGATTGGGCAGGCCCGCGTTCGGGTAGCACGAGACGAACGTGTCGGCGACGCGCGCGATCTCCTCGATGTAGGGGCGCATCAAAGCTGCGCCGAGCGCGCAGTTCAGGCCGACCGCCAGCGGCCGCGCGTGACGTACCGAATTCCAGAACGCTTCGGGCGTCTGGCCGGAAAGCGTGCGGCCGGAGGCATCGGTGATGGTCCCCGAGATGATGATCGGCAAGCGCATGCCATGCGCGTCGAAGTACTTTTCGATCGCGAACAGCGCGGCCTTGGCGTTGAGCGTGTCGAAAATGGTCTCGAGCAGCAGCAGGTCGACACCGCCCTCGACCAGACCGTCGATCGCCTCGGTGTATGCTGTGACGAGTTCGTCGTAGCTGACATTGCGAAACCCCGGGTCGTTTACGTCGGGCGAAATCGTGGCAGTGCGGTTGGTCGGTCCCAGCGCGCCGGCGACGAAGCGCGGCTTGTAGGGCGTTTTCGCGGTCCACGCGTCGGCGCGTTCGCGGGCGAGTCGCGCCGCGGCGAGATTGATCGCGTGCACCTGCGACTCTAGACCGTAGTCAGCCTGCGCGATATTGGTCGCGTTGAAGGTGTTGGTCTCGATGATATCGGCGCCGGCCTCCAGGAAGCCGTCGTGGATGCCGCGGATCACTTCGGGCCGAGTGAGCACCAGCAGATCGTTGTCGCCCTTGAGGTCGTGCGCGTGGCCCTGCAGACCGCACGCCGCCGGACCCCGGTAATCCGCCTCGCCCAGCTTGTAGCTCTGGATCATTGTGCCCATCGCGCCATCCAGGATCAGGATGCGTTCCTTGAGCAGCTCGGTGAGCAGCGCGGTCTTGTCGGTGGTCATGATAGTCATCCAGAAAGCGAAAAACCCGTTCAGCTTGCCGCTGAGCGGGTTTCAGTCGAAACGCGCTTTAGCTGCATTTGTAGAGCGCCCGCAAGCTGCGGAGTTACCCCCGAATCAAATCGGCGCTGGGATCTAAGGTAAGGGCTGGGCGCGGCATTGTCAACCCGTGGCGGCGAATCGCGTACTATCGCAGACGGAGAAAACCCATGCTCGACCCGGATATTCAACGCCTGCTCGACACCGTGTTCAACGTCGCGCCCGTTACCTTTCCACCCCCAGTCGATGCGCTGCGCGCGACCGCGCTGCAGGCGCCGCTGCTGTTCGGCGGTGCGCCAGAAGCGGTTGCCTCGATCATGGACTCCCACATTGATGACGGTGTGACGGCGATCCCACTGCGCATCTACCGTCCCGAAACGCGGCAGCCGTTGCCCCTCGTGCTCTACGCGCACGGCGGCGGCTGGGTCACCGGTTCGCTGGACTCGCACGACAAGTTCTGCCGCATCGTGGCCAACCGCCTGCCCGCGGTGCTGGTCTCGGTGGACTACCGCTGCGCGCCGGAACACATCTATCCCGCCGCGCTCGACGATGTCGCGGCCGCGTGGCGCTGGGCACGCGGCCATGCGGGCGAGCTTGGCGCCGACGCGACGCGCTTTGCCGTCGCCGGCGACAGTTCCGGAGGCAACCTGGCGGCCGCGCTGGTGTTGCGCCTGCGCGACGAAGGTGCCGTTCAGCCGCAGTTGCAAATCCTGCTCTATCCGGCGCTGGACGCGACCTGCTCGCGCGCGGCATATCGCGAGTTCGCAACCGGTTTCAATCTCAGCGCGCAGATGATGGCGTGGTACTGGGACGTCTATCGCGCTGGAGCGCCGCCCGACGCGTCCGGGCTTTCACCGCTGGCCGCGAACGACCTGTCGGGACTCGCGCCTGCCGTAATCGTCGTCGCCGAAAACGATGTGCTGCGCGACGACGGCGTCGACTATGCGGCGCGCCTGCACGCCGCGGGCGTGCCGACGCGCCTGATCCGCTGCGACGGCATGATCCATGGCTTCGTGCGCTGGACGGGTGTCGTGACTGCGTCTCAGCGCTGGATCGATGCCGCGCTGCAAGCCTCGCGTGAAGAGCTGGTTTGAAGCGCCTCGCACATGGTGCTAGATTGATGCTATGAAGCACCTGAAGCCGCTCGAGGCCCACCAGTTCCTGCAGCAGTATCCGGACGCGGTGCTCGTCGACTGCCGCAGCGAGATGGAATTCCTGTTTGTCGGTCATCCGAGTGGCGCCCATCATGTTGCCTGGAACGACGGCCCCGACTGGGAGATCAATCCGCACTTCGTCGGCCAGGTCAGGAAGATCGCCAGCATGAATCGCCCGGTGGTGCTGATCTGCCGCAGCGGCCAGCGTTCGGTCGACGCAGGCGTTGCGCTCGAGCAGTCGGGATTCACCGACGTCGTCAACGTGCTCGAAGGCTTCGAGGGACCGCTCGACGAGCAACACCAGCGCAGCCGTCTTTCGGGATGGCGCAAGGAGGGGCTGCCCTGGGAGCAGACCTGAAGCAATCCGCGGCGCGTCTACCGCGCTCTAGCGCGAGCGCGTATGGTCCGCTGTCCACTCTGTTCTACGACGCCGCGTACCCGCGCGCCGCCGAAGCCGAAGTCGCCTGGTACCGTACGCGGCTGCCGCGCGGCTCCGGCCCCGTGCTCGAAGCGATGGCCGGCTCGGGTCGGCTGCTGCTCCCGCTCACCGAGGAAGGCTTCAATGTGCACGGCGTCGATCAGTCGGAGGCGATGCTGGCGAGTTGCGGGGCGCGGCTCGAGGCCGTGGGCCGCGATGCGCGACTGTTCCGGCAGGATCTTGCGCTGCTCAATTTGCCCTCACGCTACGGAGCAGCGTTCATCGCGGCCGGATCGTTTCAGCTGCTGACCGCGCGCGAAGCCGCCACCGACGCGCTGATCTGTTTGCGCGCGCATCTGGTCGGACCCGCCGTGCTGCTGCTCGATCTGTTCGTGCCCGACGCCGCGCAGCATCCGCCCGGCGCTCCGGTCGTCGAAGTTTCCAGCGTCATTCTGCCCGACGCTTCGCAGATCGTGCACCGCGCGGAGGCCACCACCGATCCGGAGCGCCGCCGCACTCATTACACGAGCCGCTACGAGCGCCGCGTTGGCGGGGGGATCGTCGCGCGCGAGGACGAGAGCGTCGCGTTTACCTGGTATGCCGAAGACGAGATCGTTGCGTTGCTGCGCAGTGCGAGTTACCGCGATGTGCGCATCGAGCCGCCGGCGTGGCCGCGCGAGCATGGGCGGCATTTCGCCGTGAGCGCGCGCGGCTGAGCCGCAGGTGGGCGCATCGCGTCTGGGCGGATCAACCATGAGGCCTGCCGAACCCGCTGACCGGCAGCCGCCGCCGATACCAGTGTCCGCCGGTGGGTGTCCGCGTTGAGCGCCGGATCAGTTCGCATTCGTCCGGGTGGCGAGCGCAACGCTGATGGCCGCGTAGATGCTGCCAAATTCTTCGCGCGGCACCTTCAGAAATCCGAAGCGGAATGCGGAGCCCCAATGGATCGTGGCTCCTGATGAACGACCGATCTTCGATAAGGGTGGGCAGTCCGCGGCGAATACATGGCCAGCCAATCTCCTGCTTGCAAGCGCGGGATTGGCTGCGCGAGCGAACGTGACGAGTCCGGCCACAAGAAGAACGATCGCGAGAAAAGATTGAGTGAGCGGCGTTCACGCGACACGGAAGCATCGGTGTGCTGCCAGCGGCCACGCCGAACTTGCAGAAGGAAAACATGAGCGCCGCGCCCGGCATAACGATAACCGGATGGCCGAGAATGGACAGACCGCGTGCAACGGCAACGGTCAAGTTCATTGGGGAACATCGATCTGCGCGAGGGCGCTGCGGATCGCGCTCGCGTCGCCAGGGCGAACGAGGCGCCCGGTCTCCTGGCCAGCGCTCAGGAACACCAGGGTGGGCCACAACTTGACCTTGAAAGAACGCCCCAGCAAACGGCCGCTCCCGTCGGCAATTTTGATGTGACGTACCCGCGGGTGATCGACCAAGGCAGAAGCCAACAAGGGCTGCGCCGCGCGACAGTATCCGCACCAAGGGCTGCCAAACTCGAGCACGGTGGGGTCGTCGAGCCGGTCGATTTCCGCGCGTGACGGTTCGATCGGCGCATACACATCGTTAATGGCCATATGAGCGCGGGTCACCTGCCACCAAGCTAACCAGCGCCCACCGGCGGGTTGAATCCCCGCAGACGTCGAGGAAGACGTCAGCGACCGGTGTCCTTTGGTGGGTTCTCAGAAAACCACTGCGCGATGCCCGGCATGTCCGGCTCGAATGGACCCGGGACCGAGAAGTTGAGCACACCCGCGCGGACATTGCCGCGATTTTCGAAGTCATGCGTAACCCCTCCTGGGACGAGCACGAATGTGCCTCTGGTTGCGTCGGACCATTTGTCGCCCACGAGCACACTCATGGTCCCTTCGATGACGTAGAACAGATCATCCTCCGGGTGCAAATGCGGTCCGGGACCTTGGGTCCTTGGCTCCAGCCACCATTCGGACACAGAATACTTTGAAGCGGTTTCCTCGCCATCGGCCTTGAAGACTGCACTAATGCGGCCCATCGGGTACGCACGCCCCTCGCCAGGTGCCAGAAGAACTGGCTTTCGTCCAGCAGTCTCTGTATCACTCACGACTCTCTCCTATGCACCGACTGTGTGAACGTCAATTCGTAAGAGACGCGCGGAGCCTTTTTTTGCTAACGCGAACAGCCCTAGAACCAGTAGTCGCGAACACGCTTTCCGTCCCGCGGCAGGTCGTCGAACTTGTCGAGTCCGTCAAAGTGATCGATGGGAACATTCGCAATCGGTTCAGGCTCCGTCAGGCGGAGATTCACCGCGATCCGTCGGCGGCCTTGCTGGTTCTGCTCGAGCGATCGCCAGTAAGCAACGCAGCCGCACTCGGGGCAGAAATGAAACCCGAGGGACTCGCCACGAATATACGCTTTGGTGAGCCCCGCCACACGAATGCCCTCACCCTCGTAGTCGTAAGCCCACAGCACGCCGTAGCGGCGGCAAGCCGTGCAGTTGCATGCGGTCGCCCCCTCGGGAAATCCATCGAATTGCCATTGCACTGCGCCACAGAGGCATGAGTTCTCGATCATCTTCGGTCCTCGTCGAAGTTTGGACTGAATCAATAGCTAAACGTTGCCCCAACCGGGCAATTGGCTGGCTTGCTTCACCCAAGCGGCGAACTGAGCTTCGTCGAGCTGGTCGTCCTGGTGGATGTCGAGGTATCGCACCTTCGCGCGCTTCGACTCGCCGGGCGGAAGAGGACGTAGTGACGCCCCGGAGAAGAAAGCCACTTTGACGTACTTGGTGTAACAGTGAAAGCTGAGGAACCAGCCCCGGTTCTCGATCCCATAAAACGGCGAGTTCCATTTGACGGCCTTGCGGGCGTTGGGAACCGCGCGTGCGATGAGCGCGTCGAGGCGGCGCCCGACCTCGCGTTTCCAGCCAGGAATGGCCGCGATGTAGGTCTGCACGGGAGCGTCGCCGTCGGCCTTAGCCATCCGGGGGTTACCACCCGCGAGGAGCTGCGGCGAACTCGCGACCCGCTTGGTGGCGGTCTTGCTTTCAACCTTCGCTGACTTTCCGGACGCGTTTCCGGCCATTGTGTTCACTCCAATTCAAGCATCGCCTCGGCTATCGATGAGCGATTTTTGCATAAAGTACCGGGCAAAGCCTCTTGGATAGTCCTTGAGATTGCCAAAACACGTGTAGCCAAGTTGTTCATAGAACGATTTCGCTTGAAATTCGAACGTGTCGAGCCAGACGGCGTGACAGCCTCGCTGCGCCGCCTCTTTTTCGGCCAGGGACATGAGTTGACGGCCGATGCCCTGACCTCGCAAGGCCTCCGGTACAACCAGGAGTTGGATGAACAGCCAGTCATAGCTCGTCCCTCCCCACAGGCCACCCACGGTTGCACCCAGTTCGTCTCGAACTTCTACCGCGAGGCCGCGATTCGCCTGCCTCACACTGGGCTCGGCGCCTAAACGTTTGACACGCGCGATGGAATGGTTAGGCCGCGGCGTGGGCAACTTTGAACCGTTTATTGGCGCCTCGGCTCACGCCTACCCACGGTATACCGAGACCAACACTGCAGATATAGCCGCGAACGAAAGCCAAAGGCCGATGCGAACCATAAGCGCAGAGTCAAAGGCGCTGGCACCGACCACTTGCCTTCGTTTGAAGCCGACCACAAACGCATGAGCAGGCAACGCAACCAGGACGAGGGTACCGAGTATTGGCCAGATGCTGCTCGATGACTCGGTTTCGGTGAGCGCCGGCAGGAGCAGCGGCCATGCGATACCAGAGAAAATGCCGCACAGTGCGGCAGTGACAGGTGTCGGAGTAAGGCTCATTGTGTGGAAGATGGCTAGAGTGCTTGCTGATGGTAGGAGGAGACCAGTGGCGTTCATCTCGCAGGCGCGCAATCTCTGTCTTGATGCGTTTCCTCGGCCTGACGTACTGGGCTAACCGACGAGCGTTCGCGAGCTCGTTGCCCGCCGGTGGGCGTCCGCGGTGTACGCCGGGTTAGGCAGCAACTTCGTCAATTTCGCTCGACGAGCTGGGCGGAGGAATCGGGTGACCAATTTCCTTTTGCTGCTGTGGACTGGAAGTGAGTATAGCCTCGTGACTCAGAACTGTTTCGTCCTTGGCGGCAGATGCTCGGTACCTCCGCGAGCAACGCTGAAGATTGTTGCCGTATGGGCCGTAGGTCTTTGCATCCAGTGCACAAGAAAGGGAAAAGGCAGAACTCTTTGTTGGGGACGTCGTCCAGCGAGAAGTAGACAGCCTTGCCGTGCTGCCTAGCAAGGCAAACCATTGCGTCGGCGCCAGCAGATTCGCCGCCGATCCGAAGGCACGCGACGCACTTGGCAACTAGGCGGCGTGCGATCGGGTGGAAAATCTTGTTGAACGCCACGTCGCCGATGCATTTGGAGACCGCGTGCTCAGTGAGCGGCAAATCGAACCACTCACCCATGACGGGCAAGTGGCGGGCTCGGAACAGTCAAGTGGGAGATGCCGCTTGGGGACGTGCCCTCGATGGAAGGGTTAGGCCTCGGGTTCGTGGCAAACCACTTCGATGTTGTGCCCG